>JAGAQG010000051.1 GCA_017622875.1 Lachnospiraceae bacterium | reverse complement strand
GTGTAAAATACACCGAAGAAATAGTAAGAAATGACCATCAACAATACATTTTTATAACAAATCTACTGTCAAATATTAAATTTTCAAGGTTCTTTTAGCGGGTCAGACACAGAAAACACTATGTTCTGACCCCGGCATCATAATATGTAATTAATTATGTATCAACAAGAACATGAAAATTGGCTGGATCAATTTTACAAGTTCATAAACTGGAAAATCTCCGGAAATCGGATAGAGATTTGTGATAGATTTTGGATAATATTATTTTAGCATGGACACAGAGGAGCAACAAGGATTTTTGTTGACTCTGTTGATTTAGTGGACTATAATTAAGTAAAACGTAAATAAGTAAATTGTAAACGAGTAAAAGTGGAGGTTTGATATGTTCATAGGAAGAGAAAAAGAACTCGGAAATTTAAACAGACTATATGGTTCGGATAAATTTGAATTCGCAGTAATATATGGCCGCAGACGTGTTGGAAAAACTGCCATCATTAATGAATTTACAAAAGAAAAACCTTCCATTTGTTTTACTGGACTTGAAACAAATGAAAAGCAAAATCTGGAGAACTTTAGTAAATGTATTTTGGAATATGTTACAAAGAAACCTGCGAACACTTCTTTCGATTCATTTCAAACAGCATTAGAGTTTGTTTTTGGCTTGGCAGAAGAAGAAAGAATTGTATTGGTAATTGACGAATATCCATATGTGGCTCGTGCTTCCAAGAGCCTTGCTTCTACGCTGCAGCTGCTGATTGATAAATATAAGGATACTTCCAAATTGTTCCTTATTATTTGTGGATCTTCCATGTCTTATATGGAAGATCAGGTGCTTGCTTATAAAGCACCTCTTTATGGGCGCAGGACTGCGCAATTTAAAATACAGCCGTTTGAATTCCGTGAAGCGTGTCAATATTTCAACCGGTTATCAGATGAAGATAAAGCATTGGCTTACGGTATTTTAGGAGGTACCCCGCAATATCTATTACAACTGAACGATAAGATTTCCATCGAAGAGAACATTAAAAACACATACCTTAATCCGTCGTCTTCCATTTATGAAGAGCCACAGAACTTATTAAAGCAAGAAGTGCGTGAACCAGCCATTTATAATGCGATCATAGCTGCGATTGCCAGTGGATACTCTAAAATGTCAGAGATATCAACAAAGGTTGGCGAAGATACCAGCGTATGTGCAACTTATATTAAAAATTTAAATTCTCTTGGAATTATAAAAAAAGAGACACCTTTTGGTGAGGATTCTACACGCAAAACCATTTACTCCATCGAAGATAATATGTTCCGTTTCTGGTACCGCTTCGTTCCGGAAAATACATCCATTATCTCTCGTGGCGCAATGGACCTTGCTTATAACAGAATCAAACCACATTTATCTGATTATATGGGCCGCATATTCGAAGACATTTGTAAACAATATCTGTGGTCACTTTTATTAACAGGTAAATGTGCAATTGAGTTTACTGACATTGGAAGATGGTGGGGGACAAATTCCAAGACCAGACAACAGGTTGAAATTGATATTATGGGTACTGCCGATAAGAATACTGCTCTTTTTGGAGAGTGTAAGTGGACGAATGAAAAAGTTGACCTGAGTGTATTAGAAGGTTTGGTAGAAAAAAGTCGACTGTTCCATTATGAAAATAAACATTACTATTTGTTTGCCAAGAATGGATTTACGAGAGGATGTATTGAAAAAGCAGTTGAGATGGGAAGTGTGATCTTGGTGGCGTATGAAGATATGGTAAAATCAGAACATTAACCGAAAGGTAAAGGAAAGGTTAAGGTATAAATTATGAAGAAGAAATTAGACGGTAAATTCTGGGCAGCGATGCTGATCTTTGGGCTGATCGGACAGATTGCGTGGGTTGTGGAAAATATGTATCTGAACGTATTTTTATATAAGATGTTCAATGCATCTGCGGCTGATATATCGCTGATGGTAGGTGCGAGTTCTGTGGCGGCGACATTGACAACAGTGCTTGTGGGAGCGTTTTCAGATAAAGTGGGCAAGAGAAAACTTCTCATGTGCCTTGGATACATTATCTGGGGTGTGTCAATTCTTGGATTTGGACTGATTAAAGTAGAAACATTGACGCCGATTGCAGGAAGTGTGACAGTGGCAGCTTCTCTTGGGGTGAGTCTGGTGATCGCACTTGACTGTATTATGACATTTTTTGGTTCTGCAGCCAATGATGCGGCATATAATGCATGGCTGACCGACATGGGCAGTGAAGGGGACCGTGGAAAGATTGAAGGATTTAACTCCATGATGCCTCTGGTCGCAATCCTTTTTGTGTTTGGCGGATTTATGGGCTTTAATCTCGATCTGTCGGAGAGTTGGACTGTCATCTTTAATATTATCGGCGGCGTGGTGCTGGTGATTGGTGTACTGGGATTCTTTATTATAGAAGAAAGTGAAGACATTGAGCCTTCGAAGGAAAATTACTGGAAGACAGTTGTTTACAGCTTCCGTCCAGACGTGATAAATGAAAACAGACTGCTCTATGCAGTGCTTGGTGCGTTTGCGGTATTTGGAATTTCCATTCAGACCTATATGCCATATCTGATTCTCTATTATGAAAAAGGGCTTGGCATGGCAAATTATGTGCTGATCATGGCACCGGCAATTATTCTGGCAGCAGTGATTACAGCACTTTATGGAAAAGTTTACGATATGGCGGGATTTAAGACCGCAGTGATTCCAACGCTGATCATGCTGATGTCCGGTTATGCGATTCTTTTCTTTGGAAGAGCTACCGTGCCGGTATTTATCGGCTCCCTTTTGATGATGAGCGGTTATCTGACAGGAATGTCGGTATTTGGCGCGAAGATCCGTGACCATATTCCGGAGGAAAGAGCGGGACAGTTTCAGGGAATCCGTATCATTGGTCAGGTACTTGTTCCGGGGATTATCGGACCGGCGATCGGTGCATGGGTACTGCGTGATGCGGAAATGATCTTAAATAATGATGGTACTTATTCGTTCCTGCCAAATGAAAATATCTTTTTGGCGGCATTTGTCGTTGCGGCAGTGCTTTGCTTTGTGTTAGCATTGATTTTCCGAATGGTTCGTCTGGGACATTATGAGTTGTCAACGGAAGCAGGGGAAGCGCTGGATCCGAAGGAAGAGAAGGTGTGGCAGGAATATCCAAGACCTCAGATGAAAAGAGCGTCCTGGATGTCCTTAAATGGTATCTGGAAGCTGGAGGGAAAAGATATCCGTGTTCCGTTTCCACCACAGTCTCAGTTATCAAATTATGGAAATAAAGTAAAAGATGTTTTTACATACGAAAGGACTTTTTCTGTTCCGGAATTTAAAAATGGCCGTGTGCTGCTACATTTTGGAGCGGTGGATCAGATTGCGGAAGTATCTTTGAATGGAAAGGTTCTTGGAACTCATGAAGGTGGTTATCTTGCATTTTCTTATGATATAACAGATTCCATCAAACGTGTAGGGGACAATGTTCTGAAGGTAAAAGTAACAGATAAATTGTCTTTGGACTATCCATATGGGAAACAGTGCAAGAAACGTGGCGGTATGTGGTATACCCCGGTTTCCGGTATCTGGAAGAGCGTGTGGCTGGAGGCTGTACCGGAGAAATATATTGAACGTATCAAAATGACACCAGATCTGAAAGGTGTGGATATTGAATTATTCGGAAACATTGAGAAATTTACAGCAGAAGTGATTCTTGAAAACGGACAGAAGGTTCAGAAAACATTTGAAGGAAAATGCGGACGTTTGGAATTGTCCGGAGTGACTTTGAGAGATGGAACTGTTTATGAACCGACCCTGTGGACATGTGAAACACCGCATTTATATGAAATGACGATTACTGTAGGAGAAGACAGAGTGGAAACATACTTTGGACTTCGTACCATTGATATCCGTAATATTGATGGCATCAATCGTGTATGTTTAAATGGAGAACCGATTTTCCTCCATGGTGTTCTTGACCAGGGATATTTCCCGGAAGGCATTTATCTGCCGACTGAGGAAAGAGAGTATGACAGAGATATCTTGCGTATGAAAGAACTGGGGATTAATTTCCTGAGAAAGCATATTAAGGTGGAACCGGATTGTTTCTACTATGCTTGCGATAAACTTGGAATGTTGGTTATGCAGGATATGGTAAACAGCGGTCCATATAATTTTATCGGCGATACCGCGCTTCCGACTTTTGGATTCAAGACACGTGGAGACAAAAACGGAACCAGTGGAAAACGTAAGGAATTTTTCAGGGTCCATGTGGAAAACACCATTGAAGAAGTTTACAATCATCCATCGATTGTTGCCTATACCATCTTTAACGAAGGCTGGGGCCAGTTCCACAGTGATGAAATGTATGATCTTGTGAAATCGCTGGATTCAACACGATTGGCGGATTCTACTTCCGGATGGTTTGCACAGGAAAAGAATGATTTTGACAGTGAACATATTTATTTTAAGGCGATAGAAGTAGAGCCGAAGGAACGACCGATGTTCTTATCGGAGTGCGGCGGCTACTCCATGGCTGTTGAAGGGCATTATTACAGTAAATATAATACCTACGGTTATGGTGGGAGCGATGATTCTAAGAAACTGACAGATGATATTTTAAGCCTGTATGACATTATGGTATTGCCTGCGGCACCGAAGGGAATGTGTGGATGTATTTATACACAGCTTAGTGATGTAGAGGATGAAATTAACGGACTTTATACATATGACCGTAAGGTTTGTAAGGTAGATAAAGAGCGAATGATGGAAATGTCGAAGAAGCTTCAGGAAGCTGTAAAATCGTAACAGAAATAGTAAGAACTTAATGCATGAGAAGAAGGGGTGTGTGAATGCTTAATAACGAAATTTTAAATATGCCTAAAATTGACTTGCATTGTCATTTGGACGGTTCCATGACGTTGCAGAGCATCCGGGAGATTCTGGGACGTGATATACAGCCGGAGGATGTTCAGGTATCTGAAAATTGCCAAAGCCTGGCGGAGTATTTGCAGAAATTTGATCTTCCTCTGGAATGTATTCAGACTACGGAGGGTCTTAAAAAAGCTGCAAAGGATTTTTTGATTGATCTACAGAAAGACAATATCAAATATGTGGAGGCTCGTTTTGCGCCGCAGTGTTCCAGACATCAGGGTGTGAACTGTAAGAAGGTTATGGAAGCGGTGCTGGATGGACTGGAGGAAGCAAAGAGCCAGTGCGGCATCGAATACCAGGTCATTGCGTGTATGATGAGCCATCACGATGAAGAGACAAATCTTCAGATGCTAAAAGAATGTCGTGAGTTTTTGGGCGAAGGACTTTGTGCGGTGGATCTGGCTGGAGATGAAGCGGGATTTCCGAGAAAGAATTTCTACCCATTATTCGCGGAAGCAAAGAAAATGGATTACCCATTTACCATTCATGCGGGAGAATGTGGTGATGTAAACAATGTGATCATGGCAGCAGAGTGGGGCGCAAAGCGTATCGGACATGGGATTGCCATGATGGAACATCCGGAAGTTCAGAAACTGTACCGGAAAAACCACATTGGTGTGGAAATGTGTCCACTCAGCAATTATCAGACAAAGGCACTGCAGCCGGGAGTAACCTATCCGATTCGCGAGTTTGCGAAGGCAGGCGTGCTTGTAACGATCAATACCGATAACCGACTGGTGAGCAATACAAGCATTGCCAAGGAAATGAATTTCCTGCATGAAAAGTTTGGAATTACCGAAGAAGAGTTAAAACAATATCAGCTGAACGCGGTGGAAGTGGCATTCTGTGATGATGCGGTGAAACACGAGCTTTGGAAGATGATGAAATAGGTTATTGTGAATTTGAAAAGAGCGAATGCCAACTTTAAAAAGTGCATTCGCTCTTTTGGCTGTTGTAGGAATCGGTTATGCGAAATTCGGTCTTACTGTCGTAGAATCTCCTTCTACATATTCAGCTTCGCCAGATTTTCTATGGTAATAAGTGGTTTTATAAACATCAGGGTCAACCTGTAATGAGAAATCTGTCGGGGTATATCCGGTAATTTCCTTGAATACCCTGTTGAATGTACGGATGTTAGAAAAACCACATTCCAACGCAATATCGATCATTCGATACTGGTTGGTGCTGAGCATTTGGATCGCTCGTTCAATGCGTACCATGTTGATGTAAGTAACGTAATTCATCCCCATCATTTTTTTGAAGGTCTTGGAAAAATGACTCGGAGAAAAATGCATCATGGAAGAAGCATATTCTAAAGTCAGGTCATCGGCATAATGTCCATCGATGTAATCCAATAAATCCTGAAATTCTTCCAGCATTCTTGCTCTGCGGCTGTCATCGGCAGCTTTCTCAGTTCTAGGCAATTTCCTTTTTAATAAAAACCAGAACTCTCTAATGGCTGCGGTGATAATATCTTTGTAATATGGCTGCTTTTTATCCAGTTCTTCTGGAACAAGTGCAAAAAGTCTTTCGAGTGCAGAGGAAAGGCCATAAGAATCCAATTCTTCAGCAGTAATCAGAGGTTTCTTAAAATGTGGATTCTGAAATCTGGAGCTGATGAGATTTGTATCGAAAATCAGAAAGTCCAGATGATTTTTTGTATTATAGGAATCACTGTAATGAATCTGTCCGCTTTCACAAACAACAAGATCTCCAGCGTGTGCTTTAAAACTCTGGTCTGCCACATGAAAGCTTGCTTCTCCAGAACGAACATAAACAAGCTCGATCTCCTTCTGCCAGTGCGCGACAAAGCTGATATTCTCATAGTCGGAACACCATACCATCAGATCTGAATTGTAATTTCGAACTTCGTGAAATGCTTTCATATTTTCGCAGCCTTTCTCTGATTTGCCCTAAGAATATCAAATATCACAAAAAATGTCCATATCCTAGCATTTTTTTGCGTGCATTTACAGGTATTGTATTGTATAATTAGTACACAAAACCAAGCCGAGAGGGGTTTGGCTTGGTAAAATTGCGCATAAACTATAAAATGGAGGTACACGCAAAATGGCAGAAAGCAGATTAATCGGCGATTATCCTGTAATTGGTATCAGACCTACTATCGATGGTCGTAGAGGACCTTTAAAGGTACGTGAAAGTCTTGAAGAACAGACAATGGGCATGGCTCAGGCAGCAAAAAAACTGTTCGAAGAAAATTTAAAATACTCTAATGGTGAACAGGTAAAAGTTGTTATCGCTGATACAACAATCGGACGTGTTGCAGAAGCAGCAGCTTGTGAAGCAAAATTCAGAAAAGAAGGCGTTGCGATCACATTAACAGTTACACCATGCTGGTGCTATGGTTCTGAAACAATGGATATGGACCCAACAACAATCAAAGCTGTTTGGGGATGCAACAAAACAGAAAGACCAGGTGCTGTATACTTAGCATCCGTTCTTGCTACACATGCTCAGAAAGGTCTCCCAGCATTCGGTATCTACGGACATGACGTTCAGGATCTCGAAGATGGAGAAATTCCAGCAGACGTTGAAGAAAAACTCTTAAGATTCGGTCGCGCAGCTGTTGCAGCAGCTACTATGAGAGGCAAATCTTACTTACAGATCGGCTCCATCTGTATGGGTATCGGCGGATCTATCATCGACTCTGACTTCTTAGAATCATACTTTGGTATGAGAGTTGAATCAGTTGACGAAGTAGAAATCATCCGTCGTATGACAGAAGGCATCTATGATGAAGCTGAATATCAGAAAGCTCTTGCATGGGCAAAAGAAAAATGCAACATCGGTTTCGATAAGAACCCAGACTTCGTAAGAAAATCTGATGAAGTAAAAGAAGAACAGTTCGAATTCGTAGTTAAAATGGCTGTTATCATCCAGGAAATGATGAATGGATGCAAGACATTACCAGAAGGATGCGAAGAAGAAGCAGTTGGACACAACGCAATCGCAGCTGGTTTCCAGGGACAGAGACAGTGGACAGACTTCTATCCAAACTGTGACTTCCCAGAAGCAGTATTAAATACTTCCTTCGACTGGAACGGAGCAAGAGAACCATACATCCTTGCTACAGAAAACGACGTACTCAACGGTATGACAATGTTATTTGGTAAACTCTTAACAAATACAGCTCAGATGTTCGCAGACGTTCGTACATACTGGAGCGGTGACGCTATCAAACGTGTAACAGGTTACGAAATCGAAGGTAAAGCAAAAGAAGCTGATGGTATTATCCACTTAATCAACTCTGGTGCTTGCTGTCTCGACGCTTGTGGCGAAGTTAAAGACGCTGATGGCAATCCAGTTATGAAACCTTGGTATGAAATGACACAGGAAGATCAGGATGTTGTTATGGCAGCTACAACATGGAACGCAGCTGACAACGGATACTTCCGTGGCGGCGGATACTCTTCTCGTTTCTTAACAAGAGCAGAAATGCCAGCAACTATGATCCGTATGAACCTTGTAAAAGGTTTAGGACCAGTGATCCAGATTGCAGAAGGCTGGACAGTTGCATTACCAGACGAAGTATCTGATATCTTATGGAAACGTACAGACTACACATGGCCATGTACATGGTTTGCTCCAAGATGTGACGGCAAAGAAGGTTCTCCATTCAAGACAGCTTATGAAGTAATGAACAACTGGGGTGCAAACCACGGTTCTATCTCTTACGGACACATTGGTGCTGACCTTATCACAATGTGCTCTATGTTAAGAATCCCAGTATGTATGCACAACGTACCTGTAGAAGACATCTTCAGACCAAAGGCTTGGGATGCATTCGGAGCAGATAAAGAAGGCGCTGACTTCAGAGCATGTGCTGCATACGGACCATTCTACAAATAAATTTTAGAATACTTCCATTATAGATGTGAAAACATCAAGACAAAAAGGGCGGGTTTTCCGCCCTTTTTCTTGTAGGAGGGGAAAATTCTTAGTATAATGTAGGAAATACATTGCGACGGAGATGAGAGAATGTATAAGGTGCTTTTAGTAGATGATGAAGCGTTAATTCGTGAAGCGATCAGTGAAAATATCCAGTGGGAAGAAATGGGATTTGCATTTATGGGAGCCTGCGAGAACGGAAAGCAGGCAATTGAAATGATAGAAAAAGAGCAGCCGGATCTTTTACTGACAGATATCAACATGCCGTTTGTAGATGGTATGGATTTGACGAAATACGTATATGAAAATCATCCTGATACAAAGGTGATCATCATCAGTGGATTTGATGAGTTTGAATATGCGAAAAATGCAGTGAAGTATCAGGTTCTGGAATATATTTTAAAACCGATCACACCAATGGAGTTTTCGGAGACTCTTTTGCGTGTAAAGAAAATGTTTGATGAGAGAAGAGAGAGCCAGCGGGATATGAAAAAAATCCGAAGTGCTTATGTGAGCAATCTCCCGACCTTACAGGGAAGATATCTCCATCATCTTTTGAACGGAACGGTAGATTATTCGAAATTGTCGGAAAAACAGGAAGATCTGCGTCTGAATTTGGATGCGCACTGCTATAATACTGCTCTCGTGGAAGGAGATAGCCTCGAACCATTTACTAAGCAGTATGCAAATGTAAAAGATGAGCTGGCACTGTTTGCGATTTATAATATTACAGCAGAAATTGTATCGGAAGAAAACTGTGGAATCGTATTTCAGTCGATGGATGAAAAGACAGTCATTCTTTTTATGGGAGATAAAAAAGAACATTTAAAACAGCAGGTAAAAGAGGTGCTTCCGAAGATTCGTCAGGCAATTGAAGAATTTCTGCAGATTCAGGTAACCATTGCTGTGGGAAAAAATGTTTCCTGCCTGGAAGAATTACCGGATTCTTTTGCAAAAACAAAAAGCGCATTGGAATATAAATTTATGCTGGGCGGAAATCAGACGATTGAAGCGGAAGAATATGAAGAAATCCGAAACAGCGCAAAATATGTTGATATTTTTGAATGGGCTTCCAGGATTGCTACAGCGATCCGCACGAATAAAAAAGAAGATGTGCTTGCCAGAACAGAAGAATTTATGGCTCAGATTAAAATGAGCTATGTGAATAAAAATCGAAGCATTGTGTATGCCCAGAACCTTCTTTTATCAGTGCTCAACCTGCTGGAAATGCCGGAAGAACTGGAAGAAGAGGTATACGCAAAAGAGAGGGCTTTTGTAAATGAAATCTACGAATTTGAAAATCTGGATGCACTTACAAAAGAACTTACAGAGATCTTTGATGTCATCTTGAATAGAATGTCCAATCAGCGTGACAGTTACGGAAAACGTCAGGCACTGCTTGCACTGGAATATATTGATGAACATTATGCAGACAGTTCCATCACACTGAACTCGGTGTGCAATGCGCTGGCTATGAGTACAAGTTATTTCAGTTCTATATTTAAAAATTATACAGGTGAAACATTCATCGAAGCACTGACAAAGAAACGAATCGAAAAAGCAAAGATCTTATTAGAACAGACAAATAAAAAGACTTATGAAATTGCGGAGCAGGTAGGCTACAGTGATGCGCATTATTTCAGCGTTACCTTCAAAAAGGTTACCGGAAAGACTCCGACAGAATACGCAAAGGGATTTAAAAACTGATGAAACAGGAAATCAATGGAAAGAAGCCAATTTTGATAAGAAGATTCAAAAGCATTCGAACATCGATTTTGCTTTCTTATATTCTCGTAGTTCTTGTATCGGTTGCGGTTTTTGCAATGGTAGCGCTGAATTATACAGAAAAAACGGTTCTTGAAAATGCGGAGGAGTACAGTACTCAGCTTATCAATCAGGTAAACAGCGATATTGATTCCTATATGGACTATCTGAGAAATACATCGATTTTGATTTCCTCCAATGCAGATGTACATGATTATCTTTTTGGGAACAGTGGAGATGCTGCCCAGAAGGAAGAACAGATAGAACGAATCATTACACAGTTTCGCACGATCCTTGATACCCGTGATGATATCGTGAACATCGGGATTATTGGAAAAGATGGAAAATATATCATCAATCAGGGGCTGTTTCATATTAATGAAAACATTGAGCTGGAAAATGTGGAATGGCTGCAGAAGGCGCTGGATAATCATGGGATTACAGCAATTTCTTCTTCTCATGTACAGAATGTTGTGGCAGGACGTTATGAGTGGGTAGTTACCTTGAGCCGCGGACTGCAAAATAAAAGTACCCGTGATATAGAAGGTGTATTTTTTGTTGATCTGAATTATTCCTCTATCAGTGAATTGTGTGATGCAATCAGCTTTGGGAACAGAGGCTATATTTATATTCTGGATGAAGAAGGGAGTGTGATCTATCATCCGCAGCAGCAGCTTCTTTACAGCGGGTTGAAACAGGAAAAGATTGATGAGGTCCTGCATGCAAAAGAGAGAAGCTTCGTGACTGAGGATGGAAAACTTTACTGTGTTTCCAAATCTTCGGAAACGGGATGGACGGTTGTCGGGGTTGCTTATGTTTCTGAGCTTTTAAAAAACAGCGGAGAGACTACGAAAATTTATGTGATCAGTGCGGTACTTATTTTGCTTGCCGCATTGGTACTGGCAGTTTTTTTGTCCAGAGAGATTACCAAACCGATCAAAGTACTCAGCAATTCCATGCGTGAAGTGGAAAAGGGAAATTTTGAAAATATTATGCTGGATGTTCGCGGAGAAAACGAAATTGACCGTCTGGGTGCCAGTTTTAATATGATGACAACAGAAATCAAACATCTGATGGAACAGAATGTGGAAGATCAGAGGCAGAAACGCAAAAGTGAGCTGATGGCCCTTCAGGCTCAGATTAATCCGCATTTTCTTTATAATACACTGGATTCCATCATATGGATGGCAGAGTGGGGGAAAAACAAAGAGGTTGTACTGATGACTTCCTCTCTTGCGAAACTGTTAAGACAGAGTATCAGTAACCAGAATGAGCTGGTACGCGTGGAAGAAGAGGTAGAATATACCAGAAGCTATCTGACAATTCAGAAGATGCGTTATAAGGATAAGTTAGAATATGATATTCAGGTAGTGCCTGAAGTCATGCGCTATAAGGTGGCAAAGCTGATTTTACAGCCGCTTGTAGAAAATGCAATTTATCATGGAATCAAATATAAAGAAGGAAAGGGAAGTGTACTCATTGAGGGATTTATTAAGGATGAGGAACTGATCTTAAGAGTAACTGATGACGGAATCGGCATGACGGAGAACCAGCTTGCTCATATCTTTGAGAAGCATGAGACGGACATGAGACGAAACAGTGTTGGTGTTTTGAATGTTCATGAGCGAATTCAGCTATATCACGGAAAAGAATATGGATTGACGTACAAAAGCAGTCCTGGGGTAGGAACAGAGGTAGAAATTCACCTTCCATATGAGAAAGGAGAGCAGCATGAAGAGGAAAAAATGGATTAGTATTCTATTGATTTTTGTGCTGGTGTCCGCAATCTTCTTTCTTGTGGAAAGAGACGGGAAGACGAAAGAAAAAAATGTGGTGATGATTGTAAAGATCATTGACAGCACCAATGATTTCTGGACTTCCACTATTAAAGGCGCAAATATGGCAGCGAAGGAGTATGGCATCAGTCTGACGGTACTTGGGCCGGATGCGGAAACAAAATATGAAGAACAGGGAGCTATGATCCAAGAAGCCATTGCTATGAAGCCGGATGCGATTGTACTGTCACCGGCCAGCTATACAGAAACGCCGGAATATGCAGAAAAGATTGAGGATGCGGGAATTGAACTGATCTTGATGGACTCTGTTATGGAAAAAGAGATGGGATCCTGCGTTGTGGCGACAGATAATGTGGATGCTGGAAAAAAGATGGGTAATTACATTGTGGAAAATTTTTCTGAAGACGTTAACATTGGAGTGGTAGGTCATGTGCAGGGGTCTTCCACTGCCATCGAGCGCGAAGAGGGGTTGAGAGCCGGGCTTGGTGATCTGGCGGAAAATATTGTAGATACGGTCTTCTGTGATTCTGATTATCGAAAAGCCTATAAAGTAACAAAGGAAATGCTGAAGGCCCATCCGGAAATTAATGTAATTGCGGGTTTGAATGAGTATTCCTCCGTGGGAGCAGCAAGGGCGGTCATTGCTCTTGGACTGGAGGATGAAGTTCACATGATCGGGTTTGACAGTTCTTTAAAAGAGGTGGAATTTCTTGAGTCAGAAGTATTTGAAGCTATTGTTGTGCAAAAACCGTTGAACATGGGATACCTTGCGGTGGAAAATACAGTGCGGATCTTGCAGAAAAAGGATGTACCACAATATATAGATTCGGGTTCTGTTCTTATCACAAAAGAGACGATGTATACTCCGGAAAATCAGAAATTGCTGTTTCCAATCTAAAAAAGTTGGGTTAAAATATTTTAAAAGGGTAAATTTTTTTCGGAAAATTTTACCCTTTTTTTGGACGATTTTCTATTAATTTCTAGAAGATTTGGACCTATAATGAAGACATGTACAAAGGTGCATGGCGTATTTTGCGCTTATTTCAGAGTATGGACGAGACCAAAGCGTGAATGTGGAGGAACAGAACTATTAGGGGATTAGATTCTGCTCCAGGGGGCCGCATTCATCAGCTGTGACCGGAAACTGGTTTTGAAAATACTTTAAAGGAGGCCGGGACATCTGCTTTTGGGGAAAAGCAGGTGCTGCCGGTTTCTGGAAATAAAGCATTGAATAAGGCGTGTACCGGGAACAATATCAATTAGGAGGAAAGTAGAAGTGGATAAGATTAAAAACAATGCACTTGTAAAAAAAATCGGCTTCAACAGAGTTATCTTAATAGGTGTTTTAATTTTGATGTATTTATTGTTCGGAGCTCTTTGCGTTGCATTAGGCAGAGCATCTTTCTTTACAATGAACCGAATTTATAGTGCATTAAACTATGCCTATTTCCTGGGCTTCTTAGCTTTAGGTGTAACATTCGTAATTGCAACAGGAGGAATCGACTTTTCCGTAGGACCGGTAATGTTCTGCGCAGCACTGATTGCTGGTTATTCCCTGAATACACACGGCGTTCCATTAGCAGCATGTCTTTTGATTGCAATCGTCGTAGGTACCGTATTCGGAATTATCAATGGTATTCTGGTAGCATATCTGGATATGCCATCTTTCATTACATCCATGGCAAGTATGATGCTTGCAAAAGGTGTTGGTTCCGTATTCACAAAGACACAGTCTGTAAGCTGGCCACAGTTAGCAGATGCAAATGGCTGGTACAGGAACCTTGTTAAGATTACTTCAGGAACAACTATTATTCCAACAGGTCTTTTCATTTTTATCGTTGCTGCAATTATCTGTGCAATTATTCTGAACAAAACAAAAGCAGGACGTTACATCCTCTGTCTTGGAAGCAACAAAGAAGCTGTTCGTCTTTCAGGTGTAGACGTAAGAAAGTGGGAAGCTCTTGCATATATCCTTTGCGGTATGTTAGCTGGTATGGCTGCTATCTTCTACGTAGGTGCATATACAACAGTTCAGCCAGGTCTTGGTGATACTTTCAACAATGAAGCAATCGCAAGCTGTGTAATGGGCGGTACATCTATGTCAGGTGGTATTGCTTCTATCGGCGGTACATTTATCGGTGTTCTGATTATTTCTATTCTTCAGGAAGGTATCCTGGCAATGGGATTCCAGAAAGACTATCAGTACGTAATCACAGGTATTATCGTATTAGTAGCTGTATGGGCTGATATCCGAAGCAGACAGAGAAGAAACTAATAAGAGATAAGATTAGGAAAGGATCAAAGGTGTTAGCATGGGTGAAGTTATTTTAACCATGAAGGGTATTGACAAATCCTTCCCAGGTGTACATGCATTGGATCATGTAGATTTGGAAATTCGTAAAGGCGAAGTTTTAGCTCTTATGGGTGAAAACGGTGCCGGTAAATCCACATTGATGAAAGTTCTGACAGGTATTTACAAAAAAGACGAAGGAACTATCACATATGAAGGTAAAGAAGTAGAGTTTGAAAATCCTAGAGCAGCTCAGGCTGCTGGTGTTGTTATCGTACATCAGGAATTAAACATGATGAGCCACTTAACAGTTGCTCAGAACATCTTCATCGGACGTGAAATCATGAAAGGTAAACTCATTGATGACGCTAAGATGAACGAAGAAGCAAAAAAACTCTTCCAGAAATTAAATATTGATATTAATCCAACTGAAAAGATGGGTAACTTAACAGTTGGTAAACAGCAGATGTGTGAAATCGCAAAAGCAATCTCACATGATGCAAAAGTTATCATCTTCGACGAACCTTCAGCTGCTTTAACAGAAGCTGAAATCGAAGAATTATTCAAGATCATCCGTGACTTAAGAGATAAAGGCATGGGTATCGTTTACATCTCCCACCGTATGGATGAAATCAAAGTTATCACAGACCGTGTAACAGTTATGCGAGATGGTACATACGTTGGAACATTGATCACAAAAGATTCCACAAAAGACGATATCATCAATATGATGGTAGGTCGTGTAATTTACGAAGATCCTAAGACAAAGAGCAATGTTGCTCCAGACGCTCCGGTAGTTCTGAAAGTAGAACACTTAAATGCAGGAAAGATGGTTCGTGACGTAAGCTTTGAACTTCATAAAGGTGAAATCCTTGGTTTCTCAGGTCTTATGGGTGCTGGCAGAACAGAAACAGCCAGAGCATTATTCGGTGCAGATAAGAAAGACAGCGGTGATATTTATATCAACGGTAAAAAAGTTGAAATCAACAGCCCGGAAGATGCGGTTAAGAACGGTATCGGTTATCTCTCAGAAGACAGAAAACGTTACGGCTGCGTAGTAGGAAAGACTGTAGCAGAAAATACTACAATGGCTTCTCTTGAAAACTTCATGTCAGGCCTTTTCATCAACAAGAAGAAAGAAGAAGAATCTGCTTGGAAATATGTAGATGCGTTAAAGACAAAGACTCCAACAGTTGATACAGAAGTTGTGAACTTATCAGGTGGTAACCAGCAGAAAGTCGTTATCGCGAAATGGTTAGTTCGTGACTGTGAAATCTTAATCTTCGACGAACCTACACGTGGTATCGACGTAGGTGCAAAGAGTGAAATCTACACATTAATGAACGAATTAGTAGCACAGGGCAAATCCATTATCATGATCTCTTCAGAAATGACAGAAGTTCTCCGTATGAGTGACCGTATCATCGTAATGTGTGAAGGCAGAAAGACTGGAGAAATCGACATCGCTGAAGCTACTCAGGAAAATATTATGCATATGGCTACACAGAGAAATTAGGAGGGAGAACGTAATGGCAGATAATAAGAAAAAAAGTAATGCACTTGCAAGTAACCCAATCGTGAAAGCCATCGGTGGACAGCGATTAATTGTTATTTGCGTAATTATTGCTCTGTTTGCATTCTTCTGCATTAAGAGCCCAGCTTTTAGACAGTATTCTACAATCTTAAGTATTTTAGATTACTCATACTATATTTCATTTATGGCAATCGGTGTTACACTTGCATTGATTACCGGAGGTAATGACTTATCCATCGGTACTGGTATGGTTTGTTACGCACTGGTTGGTGGTTTCTTTGTAACAAAATTAGGCATGCCTGTAGCAGTTGGTATGCTGATCGTAGTAATCATGGGAGCTATCATGGGTGTTTTAAATGGTATCCTTGTAGCTATCCTGAACTTACCACCATTCATTGCTACATTAAGTACAATGATGATTGCTCGTGGACTTGGATCCCTTTTGACAGGCGGTCTTAGTATCACATGGCCACAGGCTTCTACAGCTGATGGCTGGTTCAGAAATATTTTCAAGATTACAGTAGGAGATACAAAGCTTCCGCTTGGTTTCCTCTGGGTATTGATTCTGATCTTTGTTATGACAATCTTCTTAAACAAAACAAAACCAGGTCGTTATATTATTGCGATCGGCAGCAATAAAGAAGCGACTAGACTTTCTGGTGTAAATGTAGTAAAATGGCATATGTTAGCATATATCATTTGTGGTATTTTCACAGGTCTTGCAGGTATTGCATATGCAGCTACATTCCAGGCTATCGCTCCTGGTACAGGTGCAGGCCTTGAACTTGATGCGATCGCTGGTGCAATCATCGGTGGCACATCTATGACAGGTGGTTCTGGTTCTATCGTTGGTACGCTCCTCGGTGTGTTTGTTATGTCTATGTTAAAGACAGGTCTTCCGTTCATTGGATTACAGGCAAACTGGCAGCAGATCATTACAGGTCTTGTATTAATCGCAGCTGTATTCATCGACGTTATAAGAACAAGAAAACGCTAAGCAAAAAAATATTTATGATATGCAAACCGGGGAGAACGGTTTTCATATAAAAATTTTATGGAGGTTTTTAACATGAAAAAGAAACTCTTAAGCGCACTTTTATGTGTAGCAATGGTTGCATCCCTCGTAGTAGGATGTGGCGGATCTACTGAAGAAGCAGCTCCAGCAGAAGAAGCAACAACAGAAGAAGCAGCAACAGAAGAAGCTGCACCAGCAGCTGAAGGCGGATACCATTTTGAAATCGTATCCAAAGGTTTCCAGCATGCATTCTGGCAGGCAGTTTACAAAGGAGCTGAACAGAAAGCAGCTGAATTAGGCGACACAATGAACTTCGTTGGTCCTAACTCTGAATCAGATATCGCTGACCAGGTACAGATGCTTAACAACGCTATCAATGCTCAGCCAGACGCTATCGGTTTAGCAGCACTTGACGTAAACGCAGCTCTTGATGCTATCACAGCAGCTCAGTCAGCAGGTATCGCAATTATCGGTTTCGACTCTGGTGTTCCAGGTGCTCCAGAAGGATCTGTATTAGCTAACGCAGCTACAGATAACTATGCAGCAGGTCAGTTAGCAGCTGAAGAAACATACAAACTCATCGGCGAAAAAGTTGAAGCTGGCGGAGTTCGTATTGGTGTTCTTTCTCAGGATGCTACAGGTGAATCCCTCATCTCTCGTGGTACAGGTTTCATCGACAAAATGGCTGAATTAGCTGCAGCAGCAGGCAAAACTGTTGGTGTTGTTGGTAACGACTACTTCGTAAACGCATTTGCAGGCGAAAACGCTGGCGATGGCGCAGAAGTTATCATCGAAGTATTAGTTCCTTCACAGGTTACAGCTGAATTATCAGCTATCGATGCTCAGACATTATTAAACAAAGAAGATACAATCTGTATCTATGGTTCTAACTCTCACTCTGCAGAAGCTTTAGTAACAGCTGACTCTAACATCGGCAAACTTGGCGACACAGTAGTAGGTGTTGGTTTCGACTCTGGTATCGCTATCATGGATGCTATCCGTGCTGGTAAATTAGCAGGTGCTATTACACAGGCTCCAGTTGCTATGGGTGAAGCAGTTATCGAATTACTTCATGCAGTAGCTTCAGGCGAAACAGTTTCTGACGTTGATACAGGATGCCAGTGGTACACAGCTGAAAACATCGACGATCCAGAAATCGCTCAGAACTTATACGAATAATTCGTGGATGTCAGACCATTGAGTTTGATATTGATGAAAATCTAACATAAGTATTTTAAGGTGCTCCGCATTGCGGGGCACCTTTTTTTGAATTTATAAATATATAGATTGACGAGAGTATGAACGGATGTATATAATAATACTGTACATATTTTTTTAAAACAATTGGTATTAAACAATAATACCAATAAGGAGCGGGTATGAAACTGAAAATATTTCAGAAAGGATTTAATTATTCCCAGGATGGACAGGGAAACCGACTGATCTTTCATCTGCAGGGCTGCAACATGAAATGTCCGTGGTGTTCTAATCCGGAAGGAATGTCCATGAAAGGTACACTGGTGGTAAACAAAGAATGGCTGGCGGAAAGCTGCTGTCCGTTAGGAGCTGTCAAAAATGGGGAACTTGACAGAGCGCAGTGCGAGATATGTCTGGAAAAACCATGTACCAAAAAGAGAAGACAAAAAGGAATTCAATTATCGCACAAAGAGTACGAAGTGGATGAACTGGTGGCAGAATGCATTTCTTCAAAATCCATGTTCTTTGATGGCGGTGGTGTCACGCTGACAGGCGGCGAAATTACCATGCAGTTTGATGCAGTCAAAGAATTTTTGGAGAAGCTTGGAGAAGCAGGAATTCACCGCGCTATTGAAAGCAATGGGACTCATCCAAGGATGAAGGAACTGGTACCGTTGGTAGAACAGTGGATTATGGATGTGAAACATTATGATGATGAGAAACACACCAAATGGCTGGGGGTAACGAACCGATGGACCGTAGAAAACTTGAAAACAATTTCCGCTGTACACCCCGATATGCTGATCCGTGTACCGCTGATTCCTGGTTTTAATGACAGCCCGGAAGATGCAGAAGGTTTTGGAAAACTGTTTGAGGAAAACATGGATTGTCAGAAAACAAAGGTGGAGTTTTTACGCTACCATGAATTTGGCAAAGGCAAGTGGGAACAGTGCGGAATGGAATATAAAATGGCGAGAGGAAGTATTTCGCCGGCAACGGTAAAACATTTTGAAACGGTCATGGCAGAACATGGCGTAAATTGTATTCGTACATAATTAAAGGGGGAAAATGAGATGAAAATTCATCAGATTTACGACGCAAACGAATTAACTGTATTGGCAAAAGAACGTTTTAAAGAAGAACGTGCATTAAATCATCTGGAAGGCTGGTTCCTGGCAAAAGAAATCGGCATGGAATGTGATGAAAAATATAAAGACGAACCGGATTGTATCCGTATCGCAAAAACTCAGGAAGAAGTAATGAAGAAGATTCCGCTGACACTTGGAGATTACCATGTGTTCGCAGGAACTCAGGATGACGCATTTGCACGTTCCTACGCGCTGATCAATCCATCCTTTACGGTAAAGACATTCGAAGGATATTGCGATCCGATCGCAGTATTTGGAGATATCGATCCAATCGGAGATATTACACAGGAAAGAATCGACCATGTAAAGAAATACTATGGAAAAAATGATTTTGCAAAAGCATTGACAGCTGCTTACGATCCGGCGGAAAAATATACAAAAGAAGTTGTATTCTTCGTGGAACAGGTAACTGGTCATGTAATTCCTGACGTAAGACAGTTCCTGGCAATCGGCGCAGAAGGTATTTTAGCAAAGCTTGAAGAAAATCAGGCTGCCTGCACGGATGAAAAGAAAAAAACATATTATGAAGCTATGAAAATTTCTGTAGGAGCAATGCTGATCCTTGCAGAAAGATATGCTGCAATAGCAGAAGAAAAAGCAGCAAGCAGCGAAGGAAAAGCAAAAGAACGCTATGAATTAATGGCAGCTACCTTAAAGAAGGTTCCTGCAAAGGGGGCTGAAAATCTCTATGAAGCAATCCAGTCCTTCATTCTCTGCTGGCAGACCATGTGCTTGGAACAGACACCAAACCCATTTGCATTCTCTGTAGGTAATGCAGACAGAATTTTCGAACCATATCGTGCAAAAGAAGATTTAGACCGCGATATGGCAGCAGCACTTTTAAAACACTTACTGGTATTCTACAACGTAGCTGACAGAAGCTGGGCAATTTCGCAGAACCTGATCATCGGCGGAAGAGACGCAGCAGGGAACGATTTAACAAATCCTACTTCCTTTGCATTATTTGATGCATATTATGATATGAACCTGCCACAGCCGATTCTGTCTGTAAAATTACATAAGAATACACCGGATGAAGTATACAAAGAAATGGGACGTTTCTTCTTTACACCGGGCGTGCTGACACCATCCCTTTTCAATGATGATGCATTGTTCGAGGTATTAAGAGCAAATGGTGTTGCAGAAGAAGATTTAGCTGATTACTCTGTTGCAGGATGTCAGGAACCACTGATCATGGGTAAAGACAATGCCAATACAACAAACAGCTGGTTAAGCCTTCCAAAGGTGCTGGAATTAGTTCTTCAGGATGGTAAATCAGAAATCACAGGTGCTCAGATTGGTAAGACAAGAGCAGAATTAGGCTATGACAATAACCTGGATCTCTTAAAGAATATCCGTGAAGTATATTATAAAGAACTTGATTTCTATGTAGATGAAATGGTAAAAGCTGCAAACGGATGCTCTACAGCACTCAGCTTATATCAGGTGCCATTCTTATCAGCAATGATGGGCGGTATTGAAAGCGGCGTTGATATGCGTGATAAGAACGAACAGGGTACAAAATACAATGGAAGCGGATGTCTGATTCACGGTGTCAGCGTACTTGCAGATTCTTTCATTGCAATTGATACATTACTGGAAGAAAGACCTGAAGATGCAGACAGACTTTTAGAAGCACTTCGCACAAACTTCGAAAACGACGAAGAAATGCATCAGTACTTACTGGAATGTGATAAATTTGGTAATAACATTGAAACGGTTGATAAAGAAGCTACAATCATCGCTAAGAAAGTGGCTGATATGGTTGCTTCTAAGAAGAACTATCTTGGAAATCCATTCAGACCGGACTTCTCTTCACCATCTACACATTTGACTTACGGTTACTGGATTGGCGCAACACCAGACGGAAGAAGCGCAAGAGAAATGATGAACTACGGTGTTGACCCATTATACGGAGATGCATCCGGCGGTCTTGGCATGAGAATGCTTTCCAACCGTAAACTTCCATTCGAAGTAATGAACGGTGGTTATGCTTCACACTTTGGTATCAATCCAGGATACTTCAAAGGCGAAACAATGGAAGAAAAAGGTCTGGAATTTAAGACTAAGATCTTCACACCATTATTCTTCAATGAATGTGATGACAAGAAAGTACAGCCATTCTACTTATATGTAAATGTAACAACTCCGGAAATGCTCAGAAAAGTTTTAGCAGATCCGAAGAAATATGCTCCAAGCGGTGTATACATTGTACGAATCCACGGAACCTTCGTAAACTTCCTCGATCTTTCACCGGAAATTCAGGAAGATATCATCAAACGTCTGGACCCGAATTCTACAGCTATGGAAGCATAAGCGGGAGAAAACGTGATAGAAAAAAGTCTATATTATAGTGTCAAAAAGAAAATATGCCGAATGATCTATGAGGACATCTACCGGGACGGAGATTCGATTCCGCCGGAGAGAAAGCTCTCTGAGGAGCTTGGGGTCAGCCGCGTAACCGTGCGAAAGGCTCTGGAGCTTCTGGAGGAAGAGCATATCATTGAACGAATTCAGGGAAGCGGAACAAGGGTTGCGCTGCATTATGGTGCCAGAGCCGGCGATATGGATATCATAACGCTGGTGGCACCGGCCCAGAATAATTTCTTCTCATGGTTCATTGATGCGTTTCAGACCACTGCGGAGGAGATGAATTCTCTGGTGCTTTATAAGCAGAAATCCAGAAACATGTCTCTGGAGCAGTGCCTTTTCCAGATTTACGAAAAGGACCTTCGAAATGCGGTGCTCTGGCTGGAGGATATGGAGATCAGCGAAAATGAGCTTCGAAAGCTCCGCGGCCTCGGCATGAATATCGTTCTTTTTGATACAAGTTTTCAAAGTGAATACGCGGATGCCATCTGCCTTGACAATCAGGATGCGATAGAGAAGCTTTATGAAAAACTGGAGTCCGAAGGCTGTGAACGATTTGGATATATTGGATGGGATGAGCACCAGGTCAGGAGTATTAAGGTACGTGAAGAAACCTTTAAAAAGTGCGCACCGGATGCGCCGATTTGGAGAATTCCGTATCAGTATCATAACCACCTGGAAGAATTACCGACACCAATGATTGAGCGCATTTTAGAGGAAATGGAGGAATGCGATGCCATTCTTTATGGTGTTGGAGAGCTTGGAATGCTCTTTGAACGTGAAGCAAAAAGTCACAGAAGAAGACATCGAGCTGCGATGGTAGATGAATTTCCTGGGGCGGAAGGTTATGGAATCATCACTTTGAAACAGGATTTTTTGAAAATGTCTGAGCAGATCTTTGATTGTCTGCGTAAACAGACAGAGGCAGGCGGTACATGGCGTCCACATGTCTACCGGGTAAAAGGAACAGTGATTGAAAGGTAGGAGAACCGTTTATGAGAATTATGGGGATTGACATAGGAACCACCACCATCAGTGTGATCATGATTGATGGGGAGAGCGGAGAAGCAATTGGTACACGTACCATTGCACATCATGGATTTTTGGAAGGCCATATTCAGGCTTCAAAAGTTCAGGACCCGCAGAAGCTGTATCAGATTACAAAAACAGCAGTGGATGAATTGACAGAAGAGTGTGGAGCACCGGACAGCATTGGTCTGACTGGTCAGATGCACGGAATGCTCTACGTAGATGCAGAGGGTAATGCAGTAAGCCCTGCTTATATCTGGCAGGATGGCTGCGGTAACGAAATGCTGGAAGATGGTGTTACTTATGCGGAATATATGAAAAAGGCCGGTGGCGCGGCAGCCTCAGGCTATGGTCTGATTTCACATTTCTATCTGCAGAAAAACGGAATGATTCCAAAGGAAGCAGTGAAGATGTCTACCATCAGTGATTACATCGGGATGAAGCTTTGTGGAAGAAAAGCGCCTGTAATCGCAGTGGATATGGCAGCCAGCTGGGGATGCTTTGATCTGGAAAAAGGTGATTTTTACAGAGAAGCGTTAGAGGCTTTGGGAGTAGATTTAAGCTATCTGCCGGAAATTTTAATAGAACATGAAATTATGGGACATACAGAAGCCGGAATTCCAGTGATGGTTTCCCTCGGGGACAATCAGGCAAGCGTTCTTGGCTCTGTAAATGACCTTTGTAATACAGTACTTCTGAATGTTGGAACTGGAAGCCAGATTTCTGTAGGAACAGAAAGTTTTGTGGAATGTGAAGGTTCTGTAGAACTTCGTCCATGTGTGGAAGGTACAAAGCTGTTAGTCGGATGTGGCCTTTGCGGCGGACGTGCTTACGCAATGTTAGAGCAGTTCTACAGAGAAGTCTGTGGCACTGAAGATTCTCTTTATGCCCAGATGGAAAATCAGGCAAGAGCGTTTCTGGCAGAGTCTGGTAAAGATAAGAGCTGGAAGATCAAAACTACATTTTCTGGTACAAGAAGTAATCCGAAGGAACGCGGAAAGATTGAGAATATTGGAATCGAAAATTTTAATCCGGGAGCTATGACGGTTGGAATGATAGGCGGTATTTTGGAGGAGCTTCAGGAAATGTATCTTGCAATGTGTGAAAAGACAGGAAATAAAGCGGTCAGCCTTGTAGGCTCCGGTAATGGAATCAGAAGAAATACATTGATGCGTGAACTGGCAGAGGAAATGTATGGAATGAAGATGAAAATTCCGGCATGTAAAGAGGAAGCAGCCTACGGTGCGGCATTGTATTCCATGGTAGCCGCAGGATTGGTAAAAAATCTTGCAGAGGCACAGAGCAGAATCAAGTATGAATAGGAGCATTTCATGGGAAAATATTTACTTGCTCACGATATTGGAACCTCCGGAAACAAAGCGACGCTGTTTGCAGTGGAGGGAAAATTGATCAAAAGTGCACATGCAGCTTATGAGGTGTATTACGGTGAAGGCGGAAAAGCAGAGCAGAATCCGGAAGACTGGTGGAATGCAGTTTGTATATGTACCAGGGAAATCATGGAAGGGATTGCACCGGAGGATATTCTGGCGGTTTCTTTTTCAGCACAGATGCAGTGCTGTCTGGTAGTTGATAACGAGGGAAAGGTTCTTCGGCCTGCAATGATCTGGGCGGATACCCGTGCGAAATGCCAGGCAAAGGAACTGGAAGAAAAGCTGGCAGGTCTGAATTACTATGATCTTTTAGGTCATCCGCTCAGCCCGTCCTACAGTATTGAGAAATTCATGTGGATTCGTGACAATGAGCCTGAAGTATATGAAAAAACTTACCAGATGCTTCAGGTAAAAGATTATATTATTTATCGTATGACTGGGAAATTTGTCACAGACCATTCAGATGCGTCAGGAACCAATGCTTATGACCTGACAAAACAGTGCTGGGCAAAGGAAGTACTTGATGCAGCTGGAATTTCTGAAGAAAAGCTTCCAAAAATCCATGCGTCCAGTGATGTGATTGGAAAATTAACTGAAGAAGCTGCAAAGGAATTGGGACTGACGACACAGACAAAGGTAGTTTGCGGCGGAGGAGACGGTGCATGCTCAGCTCTCGGTGCAGGGTGTGTCGATGCCGGAGAAATGTTCTTATGTTTTGGAACCTCTGCATGGATTGCAGGAACAACCGATGAGAAGGTATTGGATGATGCAAAAGTGTGCATGTGCTTTGCGCATGTAATTCCAGGAAAATATGTACCTTGTGGAACCATGCAGTCAGCAGGAAGTGCTTATTCCTATATTAAAAATACGTTCTGTCATGAAGAAATAGAAAAAGCGAAGGAGCTTGGAAGAAATTCCTGGGAATCCATTAATCTTCTGGCAGAGCAGTCACCGGCAGGGGCGGATGGTCTGATCTTTCTGCCATATTTAGCTGGGGAGCGCTCTCCAAGATGGAATCCGGATGCGTCAGGCAGTTTTCTTGGTATCCGAATGTATCATGAAAAAGGAGATTATATCCGCGCGGTATTGGAAGGTGTTGCCATGAATATGGATTTAATCTTACAGGCCCATAGAAAAAACATTCCGGTGGAAAAGATGATCCTGACTGGCGGAGGAGCAAAAGGAAAGATTGTGGCGCAGATTCTGGCGGATGTGCTTGGAATTCCAATGAAGCGTCCGAACTATATGGAAGAGTCTACCTCCATTGCGGCAGCAGTCATCGCAGGGGTAGGCTGTGGGGCGTATGAAGATTTCCATGCAATCAATAAGTTTCTTACCTTTAGCGAGCCAATTATGCCAAACGTATCGGTAAAAGGGGTGTATGATAAACAAAAAAAGGTCTTTGATGCGGCTTATGAGGCATTAAAACCATTATATCCTGTGATGTAGGTGGCTTCTTAAGGGAAAATTAAGGTTTTTCCCGTGAATTATCCATAGAAATTTCATAATTTTCGTGTATAATCGATATTGATTTCAGATTTAAAGTAATTTTAGAATTTTATGATTTCAATAGAAAGAAAGGACGAAATATGGTAAAATTATCTAAATTTTATATAACAGCAACACTTGCAGCAATTTTACTCACAGGATGTACACCGACAGAAGAAGTTACGGAAGAAAAAACACCAGCGGCTGAGACTGTGGAAGTGGAAACAGAAGCGATCGTAGAGGAAATACCGGAGGCAGAAGAGACAGAACCGAAAAAATCATTGATGATCAATGGAACAGATTATCTTTCTGTAGAAGGGATTGCCCTGGAAGCCGGAACTGACATTGCTATGGTAGCCACTAACTCTAAGAACAGCTATTGGGATGTGGTAGAAAAAGGTGCGGTTCAGGCAATCGCAGATTTAAATACTGCATTAGGATATACAGGAAAAAGCAAGATTAAGCTTTCCTTTGATGCACCGAAGGGGGAAGATGTAATCGAGCAGATCAATATCATTGACCAGTTTTTGGACAAAGCTCCGGATGCTCTCTGTGTAGCGTTTACAGATGCTTCCTCATGTAAAACACAGATGGATATGGCGAAGAACAATGGAATCAAGACCATTGCCTTTGACACACCGGATGACAGTCAGCTGACAGAGACAGTTGTTGCAACTGATAACAGAGCAGCAGCTTCAGAAGCGGCAAAGAAAATGTTTGAAGCAATTGACTATGAAGGAAAGGTTGCAATTCTTGTACACAATTCTTTGACTCAGAGTGCTCAGGTAAGAAAGCAGGCAATCATTGATGAAATGACACAGAATTATAACGATAAGAACATCCAGTTCGTAGAGATTGTTTATGCAGCTCAGGAAGAAAGAAGTGAATCGGAAATCTTATCAGAACTTCTGGCAAAGTATGATGACCTTGCAGGAATCATCTGTACTGACAAACAGACGACGGAAATGGTCATCGATTATGCCAAAGGGCTTGAAGAAGTAAACTTTAAGATTGTCGGATTTGATACCAGTGAAAAGATTATTACCGAAGTAGGAAATTTGCTTGTGGGAACTATGGCTCAGGATCCGTACAGTATCGGATATGCAACGGTGGTTGCTGCAGCCCGTTCCATTACCAATATGGGAAATGAAGAAAATATCTGTACGGAGCATGTATGGATCGATGCAGAAAATCTTGAGAGCTCAGAGGTTCAGAGCGTATTAAATTATTAAGAGCTTTCTCAGCGGATGCTGATGAAATAAAAAACATTTTAGGGGGATTTTATAATGTTAAAAGGTATTCCACAGATTTTATCACCAGAATTATTGAAAGTATTATGCGAAATGGGACACAGCGATCGTCTCGTAATTTCCGATGGTAATTTCCCATCAGAATCTATGGGAAAAAATGCAATCGTTATTCGCTGCGATGGACATGGGGTTCCAGAAATTCTTGATGCGATCCTGAAAGTATTTCCACTGGATACTTATGTTGAAAAACCAGTAAACCTTATGGAATTAATGCCAGGGGATGTTGGCAAAGTTGAAACTCCAATCTGGGACACTTATAAAGAAATCATCGCAAAATATGATGACAGAGGTGCTGACTGCGTAGGAAATATCGAAAGATTCAAATTCTATGATGAAGCAAAAGAAGTTTACTGCATCATCGCTACAAGCGAAAAAGCACTTTATGCAAATGTAATGTTACAGAAGGGTGTAGTTGTTGAATAATTAAAGAACGACAGATTCATCCCCGCTTCCAGCAGGAAGCGGGGATTTTTTGTGCATAAATTATTCTAAAGAAGGATATGGAACAGATGTGATATCGGTCAAGACTTCCATCATATAATCAATGCTATAGTTTTTTCGGTATTGCATATAAACGTGAAATCCTCCCAGAATCTGATAAGTGAGCAGGATATTAAAGCGTGCATTATCTCTGGCAGATGGAATACGTTGAAAAATGTAATCCTTCAATTCTTTTTCAATGCTCAGCGGCAGTACAGACGATTGAGAATCGGAAAATAAAATTTCAATGAGCGAATGCTGCGCATAAAATGCATAAAAAAGAGCGGAAGTAAATGCTGGTGTATCGGTCAGGAACAGATCCGGGTGTTCCAGACTGGTCAGAACATCAGTGATCACTTCTTTTTGTAACTGATCTGATAAGTCGTAGATATCTTTATAATGCAGATAAAAAGTGGCTTTGCTGATCTCGGCAAGCTCGGCCAGTTCTTTGACGCTGATGCGTTCCAGCGGCTTATGAGCGCGCAGCTCAATAAATGCGTTTCGAATATTTCTTTTTGTTTTCTTTTCTCTTAAATCCATAGCTTTTTCCTAGTCGATTTTTGAAATATGTCTAGTAATTGACAGATACCCTGAAATTGAAAGTGGGAGTCTGAAAAGTACTTTGTTAAAATGATTATAGTAAAATATTAGACGATAGTCAATTAATGGAGGAAAGTACATATGATGGACTTCTATGGTTTTTATACAGGAAAGATTTTTGATGCTTATGAGTGGCTGGGAGCTCATGTGGTAGAAAAAGGGGTTGTATTTCGTACCTTCGCACCGAGTGCCAAAGGTGCAGTGCTTCTCTGGAATAATGAGGCGATTCCAATGCAGAGAGTCAATGATGGGAACTTTTATGAAGTATATGTAGCAGATGCGAAAGCTGGGGACCTTTATGAGTACCGCATTTATGGGCAGAACAATGAACCGGTAGAACATTGTGACCCATATGGATTTGGCATGGAGCTTCGTCCGAATCATAAGTCTGTTATCCGCAATTTGCATGATTATCAGTTTCAGGATGAAAGATGGATGAAGTCACGCTGTGACAGAAAGGAAAAACCATTAAATATTTACGAGCTTCATCTTGGTTCCTGGAGAAAGAAGAGCGAGGAAGCGACCGGCTGGTATTCCTATGATGAGATTGCAGAACCGTTGATTACATATTTAAGAGAAGCGGGTTATAACTATGTGGAATTTTTACCGCTCAGTGAACATCCGTGTGACGAGAGCTGGGGATATCAGAATACCGGATTTTTTGCACCGACCAGTCGTTATGGAACCATGAATCAGTTAAAGGCACTTATTGATAAGCTCCATCAAAACGGGATTGGTGCGATTCTGGACTATGTACCGGTACATTTTGCGGTGGATTCCTATGGCCTGACAAAGTATGACGGAACTGCGTTATATGAATATCCGCATACAGATGTGGGGGTCAGTGAATGGGGCAGCAGCAACTTTATGCATTCCCGCGGAGAGGTGCGAAGCTTTTTGCAGTCTGCGGCAAATTACTGGCTGAAGGAATACCATTTTGATGGTCTGCGTATGGATGCCATCAGCCGGATCATTTACTGGCAGGGAGATGAAAAGCGCGGTGTCAATGGAAACGCTGTGGAGTTCATCAAATTGATGAATCAGGAATTGAAGAGAAGAAATCCGGGATGCCTTTTGGCGGCAGAGGATTCGACAAATTTCCAGAATGTGACCAAGGCGGTCGATCAGGGCGGGCTTGGATTTGACTATAAATGGGACATGGGATGGATGCATGATACCTTGGAATATTTCCAGACGGGTCCGGAGTACAGAACACAGAACTATCATAAGCTGACATTTTCTATGTATTATTTTAGAAATGAAAATTATCTGCTTCCGTTATCCCATGATGAGGTGGTTCATGGAAAAGCGACGATCATGCAGAAAATGAACGGACAGTATGAGGGTAAATTTCCGCAGGCGAGGGCAATGTATCTTTATATGATGGTACATCCGGGAAAGAAACTGAACTTCATGGGAAATGAGTTCGGTCAGCTGCGCGAATGGGACGAAAAGAGAGAGCAGGACTGGGAACTTAGAAAATATCCGATTCATGATTCTTTCTATCAGTTCATGAAAGAATTGAACCACATTTATCTGAAGCATCCTTCACTTTCAGAGTGGGATTATAAAGAAGAAGGTTTCCAGTGGCTCGACTGCCATCAGGAAGGCAGATGTATTTATGCCATTTTAAGACAAAGTAAAAACGAAAAGCTGGCAGCTGTCTTTAACTTCAGCGCTCAGGTGCAGAAGGATTATGAAGTAAAAATCGAAAATTTAAACTCTGGGGATATTCTGCTGTACAGTGACTGGAACCGCTTTGGAGGTCAGACGCCAGAGGGAGTCGAAAAGGTACAATTTGATAATGGAACACTTAGATGTAATCTAAATCCATTTTCTGCAATGATTTTCAGTGTAAAGTAAAATGAATAAATGTTAGATGCCCTGCCAATCTGGCAGGGCACTTGCTTTGAGTACGATGTATTTTGGGGGTAAGTAATTAAAGTTCGCTGATTAAACGATCAAAATCACTCTGATATTGCTTATCTTGGATAGAACGATATTTCTCGAATTCACTTTCAGCAAATGCCTTGGCTATTTCTGCGGTGACAGTTCCTTTGCCTTGCAGGATGGTTTCTTCATTTAACTGCAAAAAAACATCTAGTTTTTTTGCCCAGTCTTCCATCGTCATAGGAATTCTTTTGCGGGCTTGACGTTCCGCATAGTCCAGATACATGGAAACGAACTGATTCAAATCCTTTATTTCAAGAAGGGATAAATAATTTTTGGCAATGCTGACATCTGCTTTTACGATTTTTCCAGAAGGGGCATTTTTCCAGCTGGTTAGTCCCATGTTTTCTTTTTTGTGGTTGGCTCTTTCGACAATTAGTTCTGCGGCGGTGTGTCCGTGAATTGCAAAATGGAGTTTGTTTTGTACCGTTGCAAAAAAATCTTTTGTGATAATGGAATCTTTTGAATAGTCAACTGCAGTGGAATAGATATCAGTAATTTTCTGATAAAATTTACGTTCACTTGCACGTATTTCACGTATTTCATCTAGTAAATGTTCAAAATATTCCTCATCAAAAATTTGTCCGTTTTCTAAACGTTTTTTATCTAATACATATCCTTGGATTGTATAAGTTCTTAATACTTTTGTGGCCCATTGACGAAATTGTGTGGCTCTTAAAGAATTAATGCGGTAACCTACGGAAATAATGGCATCTAAATTATAGAACTTAGTCAGATAGTTTTTGCCATCGGAAGCAGTTGCCGAGTATTTCTCGGTAACTGCTTTTGGATCGAGTTCTCCGGCTTTAAAAATATTTTTAAGATGCAAAGAAATATTATCCGTACTACAATCAAATAATTGCGCCATGCTTTTTTGCGTGAGCCAAACATTTTCATCATGTACTCGTACTTCAATTCCATCTTCTGAATTTTGCTTAGTGAAGACCAAAAAATCGACTGTACTATTACGTATTTGGAATTTTTTTTCTTCTACGTTGATTTCCATATTTTAAAACATCCCCTAAAGTATTATCTTTGATACCATTTTATAACACAAACATACGTTCGTCAAGTTTTGCTGTAAAACGTATTGTATGTTAAATTATGTAAAGTCAAATATTGTAAAATTTTCTGAAAGGTTTATAATAAACTGATAGGGAGGATTTTACTATGAGCATGGCATGTGATTTTTTGAAAGAATGTGGTGTGTTCTATGTGTTAACACTGAATGGGGATTTTCCGGCAGGACGCCCATTTGGAGCTGTCATGGAGCACGAAGGTGACTTGTATATTTCTACAGGGGATATGAAGGATGTGTATAAGCAGTTAAAACTGAATCCGAATATGCAGATCATTGCGCAGAAACCGGGTTCCAGAAGCTGGCTTCGCATTGATGGTATCGCTTCTGAATGTACAGATATGGTGATTAAAGAAAAGATGCTGGATGAATGCCCTTCTGTGCAGAGAAATTTTCCGGATGCGACAGCAATGCATTATGTGGTGTTTAAAATTAAGATCGTAGAATGTAAATGGTCATAAAAATAAAAGTAAGCGGCGTACCGAATGGTATGCCGCTTTTGTACATTTTCCTATAATGTCACTCCCTGCTTGAAAATTGCAAAATCATGGAATCCGGCCTTTTCGCTGCAAACCTTCTCGCCTGAAGCAGCTGCAACGACATAGTCGAAGAATTCCTTTTCAACGACTTTCATCGGTTTGTCTTCTACGAGAACACCTGCATTAAAGTCGATCCAATTGGATTTCTTGGAAGCCAGAGCAGAGTTTGTCGAAATTTTGACCGTTGGAACCGGGCAGGCAAATGGTGTACCTCGACCGGTAGTAAACAGTACAATGTGTGCGCCTGCAGCAGCAAGGGCAGTGGAAGCCACCAGGTCATTTCCAGGAGCGCTTAAAAGGTTCAGGCCCGGAGTTTTTACAGTTTCCGCATAGGCCAAAACACCTTTTACCAGGGTGCTCCCAGATTTCTGTGTACATCCTAAAGATTTATCTTCTAATGTAGAGATGCCGCCTTTTTTATTACCCGGTGACGGGTTTTCGTAAATGGTCTGATTGTGACTCTTAAAATAGTTCTTAAAGTCATTGATCAAATCTACGGTTTTATGAAACAGTTCTTCATTCGCGCATCGATTCATTAAAATGGTTTCCGCACCGAACATCTCCGGTACTTCTGTCAATATGGTTGTGCCGCCTTTAGAAATGAGCAGATCTGAGAAACGCCCTACTAACGGATTTGCGGTAATGCCTGATAATCCATCAGAGCCGCCGCATTTCATACCAATCACTAATTTGCTGACACTGATCGGTTCTCGTTTGAACGTTGCGGCATAGTCGATAAGCTCTTTAATTGCCTCTACGGAAGCTTCAATTTCATCTTCATGTTCCTGAGAAACAATAAATTTCACACGATTTTCATCATAATCCCCAATATAAGGTTTTAGTACGTCAATACTGCTGTTTTCACATCCAAGCCCCAAGACTAAAACACCGCCTGCATTTGGATGATTGATCAGATCTGCTAAAATTTTACGGGAGTTTTCCTGATCATCGCCCATCTGGGAACATCCGTAAGGATGAGGATATGCGATGACTTCATCTACGGTTCCCTTTACAAACTCATTTGCTTTTTTTGCGATGGCAGTTGCCACATTATTCACACAGCCAACCGTTGGGATGACCCAGATTTCATTGCGAACGCCAACTTTGCCGTCTGGACGGTTGAAGCCCATAAATGTAACATCTTCAGTTTTTTGTTCTTCTACAGGAGTTGGTTCATAGGTATATTCCAATAAATCGCCAAGACTGGTTTTTAAATTATGTACATGAATCCAGTCACCGCATTTTACTGCTTCTTTTGTAAAACCGATGCGATAACCGTATTTGATAACCTCGGCACCATCAGCGATATCACTGATAGCCATTTTGTGACCTGCAGGAATTTCCATGTTTGCTTTTACGTTGAATCCGCCTTCCAAAGAAATTTCGGCGCCTTCAGGAATTGTATTTAATGCAACGATGACATTATCGTTGTCATTGATCTTTATAAAGTTTTGCATAATGCTGCCCTCATGCCGTTTGTTTTGATATCGTCAAGGTGTGCGGCAATCGCATCTGTCAGTCCTGTAATTTCATTTAAGTCCTGACCGAAGAAATCTGCTCTGCCTAAAAATGCTTTTGAAAATTCTGCAGATGGTTTTCCGGAATTCTCGCGGAAGAATTCAAGCACGGCCATGTCGTCCATAACATTGTATTCCTGTTCCCCTCTGTGACCAATGAGCGCATTGTCCTTGATTTCATTTCCTGTGTAGAAAGCCATTAAAGCAGCTAAGGAAAAAGTTAGACGAGCAGGCAGTTTTCCGGTCTTTTCAATGTATTCTAAAAAGCTAGGCATACATCTTGCTCTCCATTTGGAAACAGAGTTCAAAGAGATTGCGAGAAGTGCGTGGTCTACGTATGGATTGTTGAAGCGTGTCACTACCGCGTCTGCAAATTCTTCCAAATCAGCCTTTGGAAGAGATAATGTAGGGATTACTTCTTCGTGAAGTGTGCCCATCATGAAGTTTCTCACATCGTCATCATTCATGGATTCTCTTACGATATCATTTCCCATCAGATAAGAAGCCAGTACGAAAGAAGTATGAGCACCGTTTAAAATGCGAACTTTACGTTGTTTATATGGTTTCTGATTGTCTGTATAGATGACTGGAAGTCCGGCATCTGGTAATGGGAGCTCTCCGCTGATGTCTTTTGCGCTCTCGATTACCCAGAGTGCAAATGGTTCGCCAGTTACCATGATGCGGTCAATGTAGCCTAATTTTTCCCATTCGGCTTCTTCGTTTGCTTTTGGATAACCGGTGATGATGCGGTCAACCAGTGTGGAAGTAAAGATACATGCTTCCTCTACCCAGTTTTTGAAGTCTTCTCCAAGTCCCCAAAGATCGATAAGTTTCAGAATACATTCCCGTAGTACGATGCCATTATCATCAATCAGCTCAGTCGGGAGCATGATAAGACCTTTCTCGAAATCTCCTTTAAAGGTTTCGAATCTATGATATAAAAATTTAGTCAATTTTCCCGGAAAAGATTTTGGCGGGCATAATGAGAATTCGTCTGAATCGTCGAACACGATACCGGCTTCGGTTGTGTTGGATACCACAAAACGAAGAGAATCTATTTCTGCAAGTGCCATATACTTATCGTATTCTACGTAAGAGGATACTGCATCTGAAACGCTGGTGATGATTCTGTTTGAGACTTTTGCTTCTCCATCTACCAGACCACGCAAAGATACAGTATACAGACAATCCTGTGCGTGAAATTTGTCCAGAGTTCCGTTCTCTCTTGGTTTGACAAGGACAATGTTTCCATCGAAGCTGCCCTGTTCATTTGCAATATCGATCATATAATCTACAAAGCCGCGAAGAAAGTTTCCTTCTCCAAACTGTACGATTTTCACCGGACGCTTGACGGGTTTCTTGATACTTTTATTTAACAGTTCCATAATGCCTCCCTTAATCCAAAACATAGATTTATACACTTTTCATTCTATCTTAATTTTGTTAAAATTAAAAGAAAAAGAGCGTGTAAATACGGGATTTTAGGGGGATTTTCAAATGATCGTAAAGGGGACTTATTTTCAGAATGATAAAGAGCATCCGTTAGTGTATGGAGATGTAAATCTGATCAATCCGCCGAGAAGAAGACTTCGCGGGGAAGAAGAAAAAGAAGGGATTTTGGCAGAAAGTGTCATTGTAGGTTTTTGCGGAACAGACCACGAATTAATGCGTATGGGAAGTGAAGGCCTGTTGGATAAAAAATTCCCGGGAAATGAAAAACGGCTGATCAATGGACACGAAGGCGTGGTATGGGTACCATCTCAGAAGCGTTTTGCAATTGTACTGATCCGTGGCGGTAACGCATGGGATCCTACAAGATATACAGAAGAAGAAAGTTATTTCGAATATGGCTGTGACGGCGCAGACGGACTTTTTTCAGACCACAATTACTACAATCCGGACATGCTTTTACCAATCCCTGATGAATATGTAAAAGACGGAAAGATTGCGTTATCTTTTGCGAAGAAAATGGTATTCCCGGACCCATTTGGCTGTATGGTATTCCAGTTAGAACGTATGGAAGATATGGGAAGTGCTCATAACTTCCGTGTAGAAATGGCAAAACATAAATGTTCTGAAGAAGAAGCAAGAAAACTTGCCAAAGAACATGTTTTTGACAGAACCGTTATCTTTGGTCTTGGTACAACTGGTATGTTCATCGGAGACTTAATCCGCCAGAAATATCCGGAAGCAAAAATTGTATTTGTAGCAAGAAGTGAAAAAGACAGTCCAAAAGTATCTTTCGCATTAGAACAGGCAAAAGCAGATTATGTGCAAAGCAAGTTTGATACAAATGAAGAATTAGCGGTAGCGATTCAGGAAGAACTTGGCGGAACAGCAACATTATTTATCGGAACAAGCGGAACAAACGTGGAGCATGATATTGCATTTAAATACGGTGTGTTGGGATGCAACGGTGTGTACAACAGCTTCTCTTTAGGACCAGTGGTTAAATTTGACACCATGCCATTTGGATTCAAGAATCATCTGATCATTTCTTCCATTAACTTCCGTCAGGCACATATGGAAGCAGCTATTGAAATCCTTGGAAAGAGCAGATACAACGAAATCGTTGAACTCATTGATAAAGAAGAATTTATTAAAGATCCAATCGATGCATATGAAAATAAAATTTTCTGCAAGGGCGCACCAATGAAAACAGCCGTTGTATGGAATGAAAAATACGTTGACTTTGAAAGATAGGGAGTGAAATTTGAAATGATGAAAACAGTCTTAATTAATCAGCCGGGAGAAATTAAAGTTACGGATATCCCAATGCCGGAAGTAAAAGAAGGGGAAGCCTTACTTCGAATCAAATACTGTGGTATCTGCGGTGCTGACGTAGCAAGTTATACAGGAAACCAGCCATTTACAACTTACCCAAGAATTCCTGGACATGAATTTTCAGCAGAAATCGTAACTGTACCGGAAAACAAACTTGGATTAAAACCAGGTGATATTGTAACAGCAAATCCATATTTCAACTGTGGTCACTGCTATTCCTGCGAAAGAGGATTTGTAAACTGCTGTACTGACAATCAGACCATGGGTGTTCAGAGAGATGGCAGTTTTTGTGAATATGTTGCAATGCCGATCGAACGAATCATTCCGGGTATGGGACTGGATGCAAAAACACTGGCTCTCATTGAACCATTCTCAATCAGCTGGCATGCATTATCAAGAGCAAAGGTTGAACCGACTGATAAAGTTTTAGTTGTAGGCGCAGGTCCAATCGGTCTATTTGCACTTATCAGCGCAAAACTTCGCGGTGCCCAGGTATATGTATCTGATATGATGCAGGGACGCTTAGATGCAGCATTAGAGTATGGTGCAGATGGTGTAATCAACGTTTCTGAAAAGAATTTAATGGATGCAGTAGAAGAAATCACTGGCGGCAAAGGCTTTGATGTTTGTGTGGAAGCTTGCGGACTTTCCCAGACATTCTTAAACTGTATTGACGCAGCTGCATTTGCAGGAAATATTATCTTAATCGGAAATGGTAAGAAAGATACTACATTCCTTCATTCAATTCTTCTTAAGAAAGAATTAAATGTACATGGAAGCCGTAATGCTTATACAAAAGATTTTAAGGCATTAATTCAGCAGGTAGCAGCCGGAAAAGTAGATGTTATGAAGATGGTAAGTGCGGTATATCCAATGGAAGAAGCGGATGAAGCGTTTAAGGCACTTGTAAACAATGATGGAAGCCTTAAGAAAGTGCTTGTTGAGATTTCGAAGTAAGTTTTATATCTAAAGCCACGCCACCCGGGCATGTGTATTCCCCTCTTAGCCAGGCGTTGTTGTCCTCAACTAACCGTAAGAACTACTAACCACTTGCACCAGTGGGTGCTTCGCGGAGTAGTTCTAAGGTGGATTTTCGGACGCCTTTGGCCAATGGCTTCGAGGAGAACAGACATGTCCGGGTGGCTGGTTTTCGACACAATTCTATCTCGAATTACAGCAAACACTTTCTCAAATTTCACTGAGTTCTCGGCGGTCTGGTGTGCATCTGTGAGTATGCCATTTGGGCTGTTGGAACTGATAAATAGCTAAATGGCTGACAGCGTGATATTTGAATATATATAAAATTCAAACAGGAGGAAATGGTATGATTATAGATGCCCACTTACATCTTTGGGATAAGCAGCATGGTATGGTAAACGGTAAGCCGGTCTATGATATCGGCGGCGGGCGCAGTGACTTTGGTGGTGTGGTAAAACAGATGATGCCGCCTTATATGACAGACGGTGTAAATTCTGTGGAAAGACTGATCGCAAATATGGATTTTGCACAGGTGAATGCGGCGGTGGTTGTACAGGAATACATTGATGGCAATCAGGATGAATATTTATTGAAATGTAAGGAAAAATATCCAGAGAGAATCAAAGTCTGCAGTTTGTATGAAGAACATGATAATTACAGACTGGAAGGATTTGATGGAATTAAGATTTGTGGCGGCAGACTGACAAAAGTAAAATTGGAAGAGTTAAGTCCGCTGTTTCATAAAGCGGAAGAAAAAGGAATGTTCATAGCAATCGATCTTGCGGATGGAGATGCTCAGGTACCTGCCATGAAACAGCTGATTAAGGAGTGCCCGGATCTTCGAATTGCAATCGGACATTTTGGAATGGTGACAGTAGATGGCTGGCAGAAGCAGATTGAACTTGCATGCAATCCAAATGTCTATGTGGAAAGCGGCGGCATTACATGGCTGTTTAATTCTGAGTTTTACCCTTATCCTTCTGCGGTAGATGCAATTTTAGAAGCGAGAGATATTTGCGGTATCGACAAGCTGATGTGGGGCAGTGATTATCCACGTACTATGACGGCAATTACTTATCGTATGTCACAGGATTTTATCATCAAATCAGATAAGATGACAGCGGAAGAAAAGGAAAAATTCCTTGGACTGAATGCAGCAAAATTTTATGGATTTGAAGTGAAAGAAAACTTGCCGTATATCAGTCATATGGCAGAATAATATAAAAAATAAGATTCGGCAAATTCGATAAAATCATATCGAAAAAGAGAACTGTTGCTAATTATTTCTTATAGACTTTTTTTAGCAAATATATTAAACTAAACACAAATGCGTATGAGAGAGGGATAGGTAATGAGATACAAAAAAAGCGTTCACAAATCATTTGCTATGATTTCGCAAGTAGGTATCAGCATGCTTGTTCCTATTTTTTTATGCTGTATGTTGGGATTGTTTCTGGAAAATAAGTTTGGATGGCCACTCTTTATTCCACTTTTTATCCTTGGTGCCCTTGCGGGAATGCGGAATGTATACGTTTTGATTTCCGCAATCTATAAGGAGGATGAAAAAAAGAAAAATGAATAGCTGGAAAAGAACTTTACTGGAACTTCTCACGGGGATTGTTCTTTCCGGGGTCTTAATGGAATTGATTGGACTCATTATTGTAAAGGACAAACTTGCGCATTCCATTGGAATGCTCCTAGGCATACTCATAGCTTTAGCTATGGCAACCCACATGGCGTTTTCTCTGAACAGTGCCCTTGACTGGGATGAGGAACAAGCCAAACGCTCTATATGGAAAAGCTACATGCTGCGATATGTGTCAGTAGCCATATGCATAGGGCTAATCGCTTATTTTAGAATCGGAAATGTAATCTCTTGCTTTTTCGGGATTATGTCTTTGAAGGCAGCTGCATATTTACAGCCGCATCTTCACAGATTCAATAATAAGTATATTTTAAAAATTGAAGAAGAAGGAGGGTGTGTAGATGGAATCATGGATGCCAATGGCGATGCCGAAGATGATTCTGGCGACTGGACAGAGTGTGGATTTTATGATTCATGGTCTGATTGAGTTTGAACTGTTCGGACAGAAATTGTGGATCACAACAACCCATGTCAGTCTCTTGATCGTTATGACATTGATCATCGTTTTTGCACTGTTTGTCAGAGCAAAACTGAAAAGTCCGGATGAGACGCCGGGACTTTTACAGAGTGGTATCGAGATTGCCATTGAAATGTTGGAAAATATGGTTTCCGGTGTTATGGGCGCAGATGCAGCCGGTTTTGTAAATTACATTGGAAGCATTTTTGTCTTCATTTTAATCAGCAATATTTCTGGTCTCTTTGGTCTTAGACCACCAACAGCGGACTTTGGTGTAACGCTTCCATTAGGTCTTATGACATTTTGTATTATTCAATATCAGAATGTGAAATGTAATAAGGTTGGAGCTTTTACAGGCCTTTTTGAACCGTTGCCGTTCCTTTTCCCGATCAACCTGATCGGTGAAGTAGCGACACCGTTCTCATTGGGACTTCGTCTCTTTGGTAACGTTCTTTCAGGAACTGTTATCATGGCATTATTCTACGGTTTAGTGCCTGTATTGTTAAAATTTGGTGTGGTTCCGGCAGTATTGCACGCGTATTTCGACGTGTTCTCCGGATGTATCCAGACATACGTATTCTGTATGTTAACAATGACTTATGTAAAAGATAAGATGTAATTTAATTTCAGGAGGTAATTTTTATGTCACAGATCACAAACGAAGGTTTAATTTTAGCATGCTCAGCAATCGGTGCTGGTTTAGCTTGTATCGCAGGTATCGGACCTGGTGTAGGTCAGGGTATTGCTGCAGGTTTCGCTGCAAGTGCAGTAGGTAAAAATCCAGGTGCAAAATCTGACATTACATCTACAATGCTTCTCGGTCAGGCCGTAGCTGAAACAACAGGTCTTTATGGTCTGTTAATTGCTTTCCTCTTACTCTTCGTAAGACCATTATTAGGTGCTTTATAAGATTGATCCGAACTAATTTTGAGACAACGAATTGAGAGGAGGCGAGACCTTGGAGAGATTATTTGGACTTGACGCCCAGCTGATTTTTGAGCTTTGCTTAACAGCTTTGGCAGTATTTTGTCTCTTTATGGCTTTGTCTTACATCCTGTTCAATCCTGTCCGCGATATGTTGAAAAAACGTCAGCAGATGGTGCAGGAAACAAAGGATACTGCAAACAAAGAAAAAGAAGATGCCCTTGCGTTAAAAGCAGAATACGAAGCGAAGTTAAAAAATGCAGAAACTGAGGCAGAAGAAATCTTAAGTCAGGCCAGAAAACGTGCTCTGAAAAATGAAAGAGCCATTCTGGATCAGGCAAAGGAAGAGGCTGCCGGCATTATCGCAAATGCGAATGTACAGATTGAGCTTGAAAAGAAAAAAGCAATGGATGATCTGAAACAGGAAGTTGTAGCAATTGCAACGATGATGGCAGGCAAGGTAGTAGCTGCTTCTATTGATGAAAAACTTTCGAATCAGCTGATCGAGGATACTTTAAAAGAAATGGGTGATGACACATGGCGAAGCTAGTATCCAAAACATATGGAGATGCTTTGTTTGAACTTAGCTTGGAAGAAAAGAAAGAAGATTTACTTTTTGAAGAAGCAAAGACATTTTTGGAAGTCATCAAAAAAGATGATGAACTTGTAAAGTTCATGAAGCATCCGAAAATCGTAAAAGAAGATAAAATTAAAACAGGAAAAAATATTTTTGATAAACATTTTTCAAAAGAATTTGCAGGATTTTTGTTAGTCCTTGTTCAGAAAGATCGTTTTTCAGAAGTTGAAAAAACACTGGAATATTTCATCGGACGCATGAAGGAATACAAAAAGATCGGTGTTGCGTTTGTTTACACAGCCACAGCTTTAAGCGACGTTCAGAAAGAAAAGGTAGAAAAACGTCTTCTTGAAACTGCTGACTTTGAAACATTTGAGATGAATTATACAGTTGATGAATCCTTACTTGGCGGCATGGTAATCCGCATCGGTGACCGCGTCGTAGATACAAGTATTAAAAATAAGCTGAGAGAATTATCAAAGCAGCTATCCGCACTGCAGGTAGGCTAACCTTAGGTGCAGGCTTAAGAAAGAAGGTGTAAGTTTCTATGAATTTAAGACCGGAAGAAATCAGCTCCGTAATTAAAGAACAGATAAAACAGTACGCCGGACAAATGGAAGTATCAGATGTTGGTACCGTTATTCAGGTAGCAGATGGTATCGCTCGTGTTCACGGGCTTGAAAAAGCGATGCAGGGGGAACTTCTTGAATTCCCAGGCGAAGTTTTTGGTATGGTGCTCAACCTGGAAGAGGACAACGTTGGTGCTGTTTTGTTAGGTGACCATAAAAATATTAATGAAGGCGATACAGTAAAAACAACAGGACGAGTTGTAGAAGTCCCGGTTGGTGACTGTATGTTAGGACGTGTTGTAAATGCTCTTGGACAGCCAATCGACGGAAAAGGACCAATCCATACGGATAAGTTCCGTCCAATCGAGCGAGTTGCTCCTGGTGTTATCACACGTAAATCCGTAGACACTCCGCTTCAGACTGGTATCAAAGCGATTGACTCCATGGTTCCAATCGGAAGAGGTCAGCGAGAATTAATTATCGGTGACAGACAGACCGGTAAAACAGCCATTGCCATTGATACAATTATCAACCAGAAAGGCAAAGGCGTGAAATGTATTTATGTTGCAATCGGACAGAAAGCTTCTACAGTTGCAACAATTGTTAAGAAATTAGAAGAATATGATGCATTTGCTTATACAACAGTTGTTGCTTCAACTGCAAGTGAATTAGCACCATTACAGTATATTGCACCATACGCAGGATGTGCCATTGGTGAAGAATGGATGGAAAACGGAGACGATGTTCTGATCGTTTACGATGACTTATCCAAACACGCAACAGCTTATCGTACACTGGCTCTGCTCTTAAAGAGACCACCAGGACGTGAAGCTTACCCGGGTGACGTTTTCTACCTGCATTCAAGATTGCTTGAACGTGCAGCAAAATTAAACGATGAACTTGGCGGCGGTTCTTTAACAGCTCTTCCAATCATTGAAACACAGGCTGGCGACGTATCCGCTTATATTCCTACAAACGTTATTTCTATCACAGATGGTCAGATTTACCTTGAAACAGAAATGTTCAACGCTGGTTTCCGTCCGGCGGTAAATGCAGGTCTTTCCGTATCACGAGTTGGTGGTGCTGCTCAGATCAAAGCTATGAAAAAGATTGCAGCTCCTATCCGAGTAGAGCTTGCACAGTACCGTGAACTTGCAGCGTTTGCACAGTTTGGTTCAGAACTGGATGCTGATACAAAACAGAAACTTGATCAGGGTGAAAGAATCAAAGAAGTATTAAAACAGGATCAGTATCAGCCAATGCCTGTAGAAGATCAGATTATTATGATCTATACAGTAACAAAAAAATATCTTCTTGATGTACCGGTAAAACGTATTCAGGAATTTGAAAAAGGATTCTTAGAATTTGTAAAAACACAGTATGCAGACATTCCGGAAAGTATTCGTGAAACAAAGGTAATGTCTGATGAATGTGAAGCTCGTTTAGTAGAAGCAATCGAAAACTTTAAGAAGAACTTTTAAGCGATTTGCATAGAAAGAAAGGTGACTATCAATTATGGCGTCAATGAGAGAAATTAAACGTCGTAAAGCCAGCATTGCCAGCACTCAGCAGATTACCAAAGCGATGAAGCTTGTTTCTACGGTAAAACTGCAGAGAGCAAAGAGCAAAGCTGAAGCGACGAAACCGTATTTCGACTGCATGTATGACACCGTTGCCACAATGCTTTCTAAATCAGGAAATGTAGATCATCCGTATTTAAAATCCGGAGAATCTTCTAAGAAGGCAGTGATTACGATCACTTCCAACAGAGGACTTGCCGGAGGATATAACAACAATATCGTGAAGCTTATTACTGGTGATGAAGCCTTCGATAAAGAAAACACAGAAATCTATGCCCTTGGTAAAAAAGGACGTGATTCTCTTGCATTAAAAGGTTACACCGTTGCTTCTGATCTATCCGAAGTTATGAACGGACCAATCTACGCTGATGCGAAGGAGCTTAGCGAAGAGCTTCTGGCAAAATTTGAAAAAGGTGAGATTGGAGAGATTTATCTTGCTTACACCGTATTTAAAAATACCGTAACTCACATTCCGACCATGTTAAAGCTTTTGCCGGTAGAAATTGAAGCAAAAGAAGCGGCAGAAGGTGGCGTGAATATCCCAATGAACTACGAGCCAAATGAGGAGGAAGCATTGGGGATGATCATTCCGAAATACATCACTAGCCTGATCTATGGGGCTATGATGGAAGCGGTTGCCAGTGAAAACGGTGCCAGAATGCAGGCAATGGATTCAGCAACAAGCAACGCTGAAGAAATGATTCAGAAATTAGAATTAGATTACAACAGAGCACGTCAGGGCTCTATTACACAGGAACTGACAGAAATTATTGCCGGAGCGCAGGCGATCAGCTAACGTTTCGCGCACAAACCAAAGGAGTGAAAAAATGGCAGAAAAAAATATTGGAAAAATCACTCAGATCATCAGTGCGGTACTGGATATTAAATTTTCAGGGAAACTTCCTGAAATCTACGAAGCCATCGACATCCCATTAGCAAATGGCGAAAAGCTTGTAGTGGAAGTATCTCAGCATCTCGGTGATGATACTGTAAGATGTATTGCCATGGGTCCTACCGACGGATTGGTACGAGGAATGGAAGCTGTAGCTACCGGAGCTCCAATCACAGTACCGGTTGGTGAAAATACATTGGGACGTATCTTCAATGTATTAGGTGATCCAATCGACAATAAACCGGCACCGGATTGCGAACAGCATTTCCCAATCCACAGAAAAGCGCCGGCATTTGAAGAACAGTCTACTTCTACAGAAGTATTAGAAACAGGTATCAAAGTCGTTGACCTTCTCTGCCCATATCAGAAGGGCGGTAAGATTGGTCTTTTCGGTGGTGCCGGTGTAGGTAAGACTGTATTAATTCAGGAATTAATTCACAACATTGCAACAGAGCATGGTGGATATTCCGTATTTACAGGTGTAGGGGAACGTACACGTGAAGGTAATGACCTCTACCACGAAATGACAGACACAGGAGTTATCAACAAAACAACCATGGTATTCGGTCAGATGAATGAGCCGCCTGGAGCACGTATGCGAGTAGGTCTTACAGGTCTTACCATGGCAGAATATTTCCGTGATAAAGGTGGAAAGGACGTACTTCTTTTCATCGACAACATTTTCCGTTTTACACAGGCAGGTTCTGAAGTATCTGCGCTGCTTGGCCGTATGCCATCAGCGGTTGGGTACCAGCCAACACTTCAGACAGAAATGGGTGCATTACAGGAACGTATCACTTCTACAAAGAATGGTTCCATTACTTCTGTACAGGCCGTATACGTACCAGCCGATGACTTGACTGACCCGGCGCCTGCAACAACATTTGCCCACTTGGATGCAACAACCGTATTATCCCGTTCTATCGTAGAACTTGGTATTTACCCAGCAGTAGATCCATTGGAATCCACATCCCGTATCCTTGATCCAAAGGTTGTAGGAGAAGAGCATTATAATGTTGCTCGTGGAGTACAGGAAATTCTTCAGAGATATAAAGAATTACAGGATATCATTGCAATCCTTGGTATGGATGAATTATCTGAAGAAGAAAAACTCATTGTATCCCGTGCAAGAAAGGTTCAGAGATTCTTATCTCAGCCATTCCATGTGGCAGGACAGTTCACAGGTCTGGAAGGACGTTATGTTCCACTGGAAGAAACAATTCAGGGCTTCAAGGAAATCCTTGAAGGTAAACATGACAGCATTCCGGAAGGTCATTTCTTAAATGCAGGAAGTATTGATGACGTAGTGGCTCGCGTGAAAAAATAAGAGGTGAGCAGTATGGCAGAGACAAACGCATTTAAATTGAGAGTCATTTCTCCGGACAGAATTTTCTACGAGGGAGAAGCGATCATGCTGGAGCTTAATACGATTGATGGAGAGGTGGGTATTTATAAGAACCACGTTCCAATGACTTATATCATTGCTCCGGGTGTTATGACAATTACAGAGTCGGAAGATTCTAAGAAAGAAGCTGCACTCCATTCCGGGTTCATTCAGATTCTGCAGGAGGAGATTACAATCTTAGCGGAAATCGTAGAGTGGCCGGAAGAAATCGATGAAAATCGAGCGAAAGAGGCACAGCTGAGAGCAGAGCGCCGACTGGCGATGAAGGATCCTAATATCAATGTACAGAGAGCGGAGATGGCGCTGCATCGTGCGTTGACACGTCAGAAAGTAAAACTGCATATAAGGTAAACTGTTTGTCCCCACGTTAAGTAGATTAGCGTGGGGCTTTTTATGCAAATTTAATGCAAACTTCTATAATTTAAAAATAATCGCATTGACATCAAAAATAATTAGGTGTACAATCCAAATAAAAAGAGTGCAAACGTTTGCATTTATTTTTTTGAAGAGGTGTGCAAACGTTTGCATTAAGGAGACAACATGGCGGCGACAATTAAAGATATTGCAAAAAAAGTGGGGGTAAGCCCTTCCACTGTATCAAGAGTGATCAATGGAACTGCAAGTATTTCTGAAGAAACAAAGGCGAAAATCAGAAAAGCAATGCAGGAAATGGACTATCATCCAAATAGTCAGGCAAGAGGTCTGGTAAATGGAAGTACGTTTACCATAGGTTTGGTATTGGATGCAGGAAATAAAAATGCATTTTCAAATACGTTTTTTATCAACAGTGTGAGTGCAATTGAAATGATTGCTCAGGAGCGAGGATATAACGTATTAATTCTGAACGATTATAATCATAGCAACGGTAACAGTGTGAAAAACCTGGTACAGGAGCATAAGGTAGATGGCATTATTCTGCCTGTTCAAAGTATGAATCATGAACTGGTTCAACTTATGGAGGCGCACAAATTACCATTTGTTGTAATGGGAGAACCAGAGCAAAAAGAAGACCCGATGTTTTGGGTTGATATTGATAACCGGGGCGGATGTGAGCTGGCGGTGGAACATTTACTTAATTGTGGGTATTCTAAGCCGGTTCTATTTGTGGAGAATAAGCAGAAAATATTTGAAAAGAACCGCTGCAGAGGTTTTGGTGAAAGCTGTAAGAAAAGAAATATTTCTCAGGATGAAACCTATATTATTGAATGCGGAAATGACGTCGTACGCATTCGGGATGAAATCAAGCGAATTGTGGAGGGCACATTAAACGCAGATAGTGTGATTTGCACAAACAATATAGTTGCGCACAGAGTATTAAAAGAATTGAAGAAAGGGGGGAAAAAGATACCTGAAGAAATCGGTGTGATTACCTTTGATAACTATCCGTTAGCGAAATACTTAGAGCCAGCGTTATCAGCGGTAGACATTGATACTTACAGGATGGGAGAAGTGGCAGCGACTATGTTATTTGATCAAATACAAAATAAGGGACAGGTTCCTAAGGGTAAGTTGGTAACAACAAAAATCATTTTGCGGGAATCGACCCGGAAAGGAGAAAAAGGAAGGATTGATTAAAGAAGCTGTGCTTCATATAAATACAGAATCCTATATATATCCTGTATCCAGAAAAAGTCTGGTTGTAAGAATCAGAACTGCGAAAAAGGATATCAAACAATGTTCTGTGATTTATTGGAGCAGAACCACGCCGGATGCAAAAAAGCAAAGCATTATGGAGTGTGTACAAAGTGACGAGTTGTTTGACTATTATGAAACAACTTTAAACTTTTCTAAAGTTGCCAGATATCAGAAATATTATTTCTTATTAGAGGATAATCAAGGGAATGTTTGTTATTACTCTGTAAATGGATTTGATGACAAAGAACCAATGGATGGTCACTTTGAGTTTTTGTACGCCAATGAAAATGATGTTGTAAAAGTACCGGAGTGGGCAAAAGGAATTATTTACTATCAAATTTTCCCGGAAAGATTTTGCGATGGAGACAGTTCGAACAATGCAGATGACTGCATGGATTGGGGAACAACGCCTACCAGAGAAAATTATATGGGAGGAGATTTGGAAGGAATACATAAACAGATTCCATATTTAAAGGATTTAGGGATTGAATGCTTATATTTGAATCCTATATTTGAAGCTGATTTTAATCACAAATATGCAACAACGGATTATTACAAGATTGATCCAATGTTTGGAACCAATGAAAAGTTCAAACAGTTTGTAGATGCATGTCATGGTGCAGACATCAAAGTAGTTTTGGATGGAGTATTTAATCATACCGGAATTCATTTCAAACCATTTCAGGATGTTCTGAAAAATGGAAGAGCGTCAAAGTATTTTGACTGGTTTCATATTAATGCAGAAAAGATTAACATTTCACATCATGATTATGAATGTGTCGGAGCGTATAAGTACATGCCGAAATTAAATTCTGCAAATAAAGAAGTCAGAGCGTTTATTCTTGATGTCATGGATTACTGGATTTCAAACTATGGAATTGATGGCTGGAGACTTGATGTTGCGGACGAAGTGGATGCAACTGTATGGAGAGAAGCCAGATTAATTCTGAAAGAAAAATATCCGGAGATCTTGTTGCTGGGTGAAACCTGGGGCTATGGCGATAAGCTTCTTGCAGGAAACCAGCTGGATGCAGTGATGAATTATATGTTCAGAGATGCGGCCAGAGACTATTTTGCCAAGGAAGCCATCGATGTGGAAACATTCAACTACAGAATCAACCATATGCTTGCAGGATATAAGAAAGAAACAAATCAGGTAATGTACAATCTGTTAGACAGTCATGACACAGAAAGATTCCTGACGATGTGTGATGGAGACTTACGAAAACTGAAACTTGCAGCAGCATTTCAAATATTATTTGTAGGTGCACCGGCGATTTATTATGGGGATGAAATCGGTTTAACAGGTATGAATGATCCGGACTGCAGAAAGTGCATGATTTGGGATGAAAAGCAGAATCAGGAGCTGAAAGACTGGTACAAGACCTGGATCAATATTCGAAAAGAATATCCTGAAGTACGAAAGGGAAGGTTTCAAACAATCTTTGTGGACAATGATAAAGATGTATATGGTTTTGTCAGACAGCTGAATGATGAAAAAACATATGTATTCCTAAGAAAAGGACCAAAGGATACAAGAGAAGTGATGTGTCCGGTATTAGAGCATGATAAGGACTATTTTGATGTGGTTTCAAAAGAGCCGATACTAAATGCTCAAGGGGTATTGTGGTTTACGATGGATTCGTATTCCTTAAAAGTAATCAGTACAAAATGTAAAAACTAAATGGAGGTATTTAGCATGAAAGCAACAAAAAAATTACTGGCAATTTTACTCACAGCAGTAACTTGTGTGGCAACAGTAGCAGGCTGTGGAAAATCACCAGTAGAATCTGTATCTGACCAGAACGATCAGGAAACAGCAGCCATTGAAGAAGTCGAAATTGACTTCTGGCATCATTATAGCGCACAATCAGCAGAAAATGAAACCCTTATGAACATTTTAATTCCAAGATTTGAAGAAGAAAATCCAGGAATTAAAGTAAATGCAGTATCTCATGAATGGGCTGACCTTCATCAGAAAATTTTAATCAGCGCACAGTCAGACACATTGCCAGATGTTGCACGTCTTGACAGTGCATGGATTCCAGAATTTCAGGCTTCAGGAATGCTTGTAGCATTGGATGAAGAAATGGAAGATTTTGAGGCTGTTTCAGGGGGACTTCTTGAAAGTGCAATGAGTACAGCTGCATTAGAAGGCCATTTCTATGGTCTTGCATTAAACACAAATACAAAAATCTTGTTCTATAATGTGGAAGCATTTGAAGAAGCAGGACTGAGTGCACCAAAAACAATGGATGAGTTCGTAGAAGCATGCAAAACATTAGCAGGAAAGAATGCAGATGGACAGCAGGTTTGGGGCTATAATGAACCGGCGTTAGCAGGCTGGAATCTCTGCCCGTTTATTTGGAGTATGGGTGGTTCTATCACAAATGAAGAACAGACACAGGCAAGTGGTTATATCAACAGCCCTGAAACTGTAAAAGCAATCGAAACATTAAAAGAGTTGTATGATTTAGATGCGATTACAGGATGGCATAGTGGAGATATTCCAATGACAGATGGTTTTGGTACTGGAAGATATATGATGTTATTAGAAGGCCCATGGAAAACTGCTGAAATGGAAGGCGCATATCCAGACTTCAAATATGCAACAGCAGAAATGCCGGCGGGTGAAGGCGGCTCAGCATCTGTACTCGGTGGAGAAGACATTTCCATGTTCAACTCCGCAGACAAAGATGCTGCTTGGAAGTTCATGAAATTTATGACAAGTCCATTTGCTCAGGAAGAAATGGCAAAATGCGGTCAGATTCCAGTAAATAAAGAAGCGTTAGAAAGTGATACAGTCAAAGGTGCAGCATTTGCTCCATTCCTTGATGCAATTACAACTGCAAAATCAAGACCTACAGTAGCTTGCTGGTCAGAAATGGATAGCGAACTTTCTGTCGCAGTAACATCTGTTATGAACGGTGAAAAAACAGCACAGGAAGCAATGGACGAATTAGCAGTCCTTTATGATGAACTCCTTAGTGAATAATCATTAGATATAAAGGGGAGTATTTCCAGACGAAATCAGTCAGGGAGGTACTCCCTCCTTATATCAGAAAGGCTCAATATGAAACTAACAAACAAAAACAAAATGCAGATTTTCATCCTGTTGTTGCCGGGATTACTTACATTTGCAATTTTTACAATTTATCCCATTATAAAGCTGTTTGTTATGAGCTTCTTTGAATGGGATTTTGGCAGCATTTTTAATCAGAAATTTATTGGGCTGGAAAATTATGCAGATGTACTCAGCGATAAATATTTTCGCATGGCGTTTGTCAACACACTGTTGTATACAGTGGTGACTGTTCCGGGACAGATGGTGATTGGTTTAGGAATTGCGCTGCTGTTGAACAAGGTAATTAAATTTAAAGTAGGGTATCGGGTACTTTATTATTTACCTGTTATTACTTCCTGGGTAGTTGCATCATTGATCTTCAGATATGTATTTAATACAGAAGGTTTGTTGAACTATTTTCTGATGAACATCCTACATTTAACAAGTGAAAATGTGAGATGGCTGGATACAAGAGCAGGAGGGCTTTGTGTTGCAATGCTCTTAGGAATCTGGAAAGGAATTGGGTGGAATATGGTAGTCTTTTTAGCTGCATTGCAGACAGTGCCAAGTGAGCTGTATGAAGCGGCGGCCATTGATGGTGCAGGGGCAGTAAAGAAGTTTTTTCATATTACATTACCATCTATTAAAGGAACGATTTTATTTGCATTGGTCATGCTGACAATCGGTGGATTTAACGTATTTACTTCGATTAAGATGATTACAGGCGGCGGACCTGCTCATCAGACGGATATGATTTTGACGTGGATGTACTATAAAGCATTCAGCACGGGTGAATTTGGATATGCAGCAGCATTATCTTTTATAACAACACTTGTACTCGCTGTTTTGGCAGTTATTCAGTTCCGTTTGATGTCCAATAAGGACAATTAGGGAGGTCAAAGCATGAAAAAATCATTCACACAAATTATTTTACATGTGTTTTTGTTATCAGGGCTTGTAATTGTAGTTTTGCCAATGTTGTATATGCTCAGTACTTCTTTAAAACCAAATGGAGCATTATACGAATATCCGCCAAAGTTCTTACCGGCATTAGATGAGGTTACGATTGAGAACTATGTGTACATTTTAGGTCAGGGGAAATTTTATATCAACTTCTTAAACAGTGTATTTGTTGCAGTGGCATCAGTGTTGCTTACTGCTGTGATTGCAACGGCACTGGCTTATGTAATTGCACGTTTTAAATTTCCGGGAAAAAATATTTTATTTGGATTTATTGTTTTAACAATGATTGTTCCGGGAATGACATTAATTATTCCGCAGTATGAGCTGGCGGTAAAATTAAAAGCAATTAATTCTTTGCCAGGGTTAATTCCGTTTTACGTGGCATGGACGATTTCCTATTCTACTTTCATGATTAAGGGATTTATAGAGAACATTCCAAGAGAATTGGATGAGGCGATTTATATTGATGGTGGAAGTGTATTTGACGTTTTCAGACACGTCATTATTCCATTGGCAAAACCGGGAATTGCATCAGTGTCAATCTTCAATTTCCTGACTGCGTGGGAAGAATTTGCATGGGCAAATACTGTAATCAGTGATAATGTGAAGCGCACATTGCCAATTGCGATTTCAGGATTTTTTGGACAACATCAGTTTACACAGTGGGGCTATGTATTCGCACTGTCTGTATTCAGTTTGGTACCAATTTTAATTGTATTTATATGCTGTCAGAAGTTTTTTGTAGAAGGATTAACTTCTGGAAGTGTAAAAGGTTAACAGATGGGGCTGCCTGCGGGCAGCTCTATTTGGCTTGCTTCGACACATTTCCATAAAATTTACATATAGTAATAAAAAAGGAAAGTGTGCAGCGTATGTATTATCAAAAAATATATCTGCCCTTTGATGGGGTATACCCGGAAAAAGAATCCGGGATGTTTTATTTTCCTAGAAATAATGAAGAGCATGAGCGGGATAAAAAGAGAATTTATAATATGTATCCGGAGATGGCAAAAAGACTGGCACCATCGGTAGAAGAAGCCTGTGACCGCATGGAATATGAAGGTGGGATTCTCTATGATGAATATCCTGATCAGTTAGTAATGAGGTTAAAATGTCGTGATATCTGCAAACAGGTACAGAAAGAGACAGATGCGGAAGATGTTATGATGGATATCTGCCAGATTTTGCTTTATCATGAAATGTATTTAAGAAGGTGTAAAAGAAGAGAACAGAGGAAGAGTCGTTTTATCTAAAATGAAAGAAGGATGCTTTCTTATTATGAGTTTATAATTCATGATAAGAAGCATCCTTTTGAAATTTCATTTAAAATTTTTTTAAGTCAAATTACAGCAAGTCATTGTCAATTGCTTTCACAAGTTTCTTTTCCTCTTCATTCAGAGGACTTCCTAAGAATTTTTCATAAATTAAATCCAGCAATCTTTCTTCTGTGCGGACATATTCCGGCATGGAAGGCTTTAAAGGTCTTGGAACATCAGACATGTAAGCTTCACTGGCGTCATGAATCAGACAAGCTAAAGTTATCCGCTTAGAATAACCTCGTGCTAAAGCTTCTTTTGCAGCGTTAATACGGTACTCCGTTATGTTTAAAAATTTATTGTCCTCATTATGTCATTAAAAAAGAAGAAAGGCAAGTACAGGGAAGCAGCGGCTTCCCTGACATAAAAAATAAAGATTAGCCTTCTTATAAAATCTGTACTTCAAATGCAGTTGTCTGAGGCGGAATACTTGCAGTCATAAAGTTTGCATGGCGAACCCGTACCCGCATTCCCTGATTCAGCCTTGAAAATCCGGCAGGTCTTCCAAAACGGTCAAAAATTCTGGTATCATCAGAGACATTAAATCTAATGATGGTGGAAGGATTTAAGTCACTGATGGTAGTAAAGCTGCGGTTTCGACGGTCAATTTCAAGAATCCGTCCAACTGTGATGCTTTCCTGTGGCTGCCTTCTCAAAATCCGAATCACATATGCATTTGCCTGCGGCGGAATACTTCGTGTCATCGCGGAAGAAACATTTGCGTTAATAATCATTCCTCGTCGAAGCGTTGTTACCGGCACGGGAATTCCATTAGAATTTAAGATCACTGTGCGGGGTCTTACGATAAGCACAATGGTCTGTTCGTTTCTACGGTTTCCAAGATTATCACGATTTTCCATATAAGTGACGGTCACAAAAGCAGTATCGCGCTCAAAAGTAATATCCTGTATCGTACCATTTGAAATATTGAATGTTGGCATAAAAACACCTTTCTCTTTTTTATAATATATTCATAGACAAACCGGGATTGACACTCTTAAGGATTGGTTGTTACAATAAAAGTTACGATATAAGTGAAGTAATCAGTTTGCATAAGGATAAAAAAGATGGAAAGATTAAAAAATATATTGGAAGAGCAGTTAACTGCTGATCTATCCCAGATCATTATCAGCAATCCGAGACGTGCGGCGCTGGCGCAGAAAGTAAAGATTCGCCCGGTACTATTGAAAGAAGAGCTGAATTTTCAGGTAACGGAATACAAAGGAAAGCAGGTATTTCATGAAAATCTGAAAAAACAGGAAGCAAGCGACTATATTGCAGATCAGATGGAAAACTTTTTCGGTCAGATGGTCTTAGAGAGTACCACAAAAATTGTCAATGTGCTGGTGAGCAAAAAGGGTACGGTAACGATCAAACAGAAACAGCAGAAAAATGAAATAAAACCAAAAGAACTTTCTCATAATAGAAAGAAGCGCTATATTTTAGAGGAAGGAATTGCCGTTCCGTTTCTTGTGGATTTGGGTGTTCAGACAAAAGAGGGGAAAATTGTTCATTCAAGATACGACAAATTCCGACAAATTAATCGGTTTCTGGAGTTTATTCAGGACATTGTAGAGGATTTACCGAAGGGGAGAGAACTTACCATCGTCGATTTTGGCTGCGGAAAATCCTACCTGACATTTGCAATGTATCATTATTTAAAAGTGATGAAAGGATTTGATATTCGGGTAATCGGGCTTGACCTGAAAGAAGATGTCATTGCATATTGTAATGAATTGAAGGATAAATATGGATATGAAAAGATGTCTTTCACCACAGGAGATATTGCAAGCTATACTGGCGTGGATGCAGTGGACATGGTAGTAACACTTCATGCATGTGATACAGCCACTGATTATGCGCTGGAAAAAGCAGTAAAATGGGGTGCAAGTGTCATTCTTTCTGTACCTTGCTGCCAGCACGAATTGAACTACCAGATGAAAAATGAAGAGCTGTCAGCAGTATTAAAATATGGGCTTTTGAAGGAACGTATTGCTGCGCTGGTAACAGACGGGCTTCGTGCAGAGATGCTGGAGCAGTGCGGATATGATACTCAGGTACTGGAATTTATTGATATGGAACATACACCGAAAAATATTCTGATTCGCGGCGTTAAAAAAAATAAAGAAACAAAAGCTGATTTTGAAAAATACGACAACTGCTGCAAGGCATTGGGGGTCGATCCGATGCTTGGCAGGTTATTAAAGAAATAGAGGATGAATTTGAAAAAGATTATAATTAAGATCATTACAATTATCATAGCCTTTTTTCTGGGTATCATAACCACAAGTTATTTTTATAATAAGGGAAATCTGGATATGACGGCCCATATGGCAGAGGCAACGTTACCAATCATGTATTTTGAACATGACGGGGAATATGTAAATCCATCCTATGGCTATACCTCAGAAGTGAATGCTTCCTGTATGCGAAACGCAATTATGCCATTGGATAAAGAACGAATTTTGAACATTGCATTGGAAAAATACAATGCAAAGATTCAGTCGGTAAGCTATGAAGTGCGCAGCATGGATATGGAGCGCCTCATTCAGAATGGTGAAGTGGCTGATTTGGAAGAATCCGGACAGTATCTAAAGGGAACAGTCAAGATCAAGGACCTTTTAGAAGATTCCGAAGAATATCTTCTGATTTTTCATGTGGTACTGGAAAACTATGAAGATGTTCAGTATTTTGCCAGAATCGCCAATGAATCCTATGAGCTGGTCGAAGCATGTACAGCTTTTGCAAAAGATTTCCATAATGCAACATTGGATCCATATAACGATTATCCAATTACTCAGTATCTGGAGACGGATACCACAAGAAAAGAAACTTCTTTTGCGAAAGTAGACATTAATTCCCGTTATAAAATGATCATTTGGGATGGAATGCCTGTAGAAGAAAGCCAGACACCGATCATTACCTACCTGGAAATGGAAAATGATGTAGTTTCCCTGCAGTTGGATTACCAGGTGACTTACCAGAATGAAAACGGGGAAAATGAAAAATATCAGGTAAAGGATTATTTCCGTATCCGCCAGACAAATATCCGAATGTATCTGCTGGATTACGAAAGATGTGCAGAACGTATTTTCTACAGTGACAATCAGGTGTTTGACGAAAAGAGCCTGAATTTGGGCATTCAGTGGGAAGAAGTTCCTCATATGTCCAATGAAGAGGGCAGCGTTGTTAATTTTGTCGTATCTGATGAACTTTGGAGCTATGATATTGCTCAGAATAAGCTGTCAAAAGTGTTCAGTTTTAAAAATGGAAATGACCAAAGAGGACTTCATGACGAATTTGAGATTCAGATGGTGAATATGGATGATTCCGGAAGTATGGATTTTATCGTGAAGGGCTACATGAACCGCGGACGTCATGAGGGGGAAACTGGTGTTGCAGTCATGAGGTATGACAGTCTGACAAATACGACGGAAGAGTTGCTGTTTATAGAAAGTAAGGAATGCGCTGATGTGCTGTCTCAGACTGTAGGGGAATTAATCTATATCAGTTTTGATGATAAAATGTATATTTCTCTTTCAGGTGATATTTTTGCCATTGATCTGAATGCAAAGACTGTGGAAACATTGACGGAAGATTTGTCAGCAGGAGAGTATCTTATTTCCAGACATGGAGATATGATTGCATGGCAGCATGGAGAGGATAGATTTTCCTCCACCAGGATTACGACCATGGATATGAAGACTGGCGTGCGTCATACGTATACAGCCAAGGAAGGAGAATATTTACGCCCACTTGGATTTAGCGGTGACGATTTTATCTATGGAGTCTGCGATGAAGCGGATGTTTCGGAAGACTTTGCGGGCAACACGTTATTCCCGATGTACCGTGTGGAAATTGTGGACAGCAAAGGAACGCTGATCAGAGATTTTGATTATCTATCTAAAAATAAATATATAGTTTCAGCAAGTATGCAGAATAACCGTATTGATTTACAATGTATTACCAAAAATGCGGATGGAACTTATTCGGAAGCGTTGGCGGAAGCTATTACAAGCAGTGAAGAAGAAGCTGTAAGCAGCATTGCACTTTCTGAGGTGAAGGACAGTGCAAAAAAGGTGGAGCAGGTGTTTACCTTTGGAATAAAAGCAGAAGGTAAGAGAAAGCTCATTACACCAAAACAGATTGTTTTCGAAGAAAATCGTAACCTTGTACTTGAAGAGGAAGAACATCAGAACTTCCATGCTTATGGGAAAGGCAAGGTGACAGGCGTTTATAGTGAACTTCGGTATGCGATTTTGGCTGCATACGACGATATGGGAGTTGTAACTGATCATAACGGAGAAGTTGTGTGGGAACGCGGCGGACGTAAAACACGTTCCGTGCTGGAACTGGCAAATGGGACAGAACCTGAGGAGGCTTCAAACAGTCTGGAAGGTGCATTACGGATTCTGTTAGAACAGGAAGGCGTATATACAGATGTGAGAGCTTCTTTGGACAGTGGAAGAAGTCCATATCAGATTTTGAAGCAGAATTCAGGAAAACAGCCGGAAAACTTTACAGGCTGCAATTTATCTTCTGTATTGTACTATGTAAGTCAGGGAAATTATGTGCTTGCAATGACTGATGCAAACAGTGCAGAACTGATTGTGGGTTATGATGCACAGAATATTTATGTTTTAAATCCGTTAACCGGGCAGATGACAAAGGTCGGTCAGAAGGATGCCGCAGCAGCTTATGAAGCATGCGGAAATGTATTTTTCAGCTTTTTAGAATAACAGGAGGCAATCATGGACGAAAGAGTTAAAATTTTAGCCAGAAATCTGGTGCAGAATTCCTGCGAGATCAAACCAGGGGAAAAGGTATGGATCAATCATATTGGAAATGCCACAGAGGATATTGCAAAGGCGCTGATTCGCGAAGTGTATGCAGCGGGAGCGATTCCGTTTGAGCATTATGAAAATCCAAGAATCTTAAGAGAGCTGCTTTTGAACTGTACAGAGGAACAGTTAAAATTAATGGCAGATCGTGACTGTGCAGAAATGGCCCAGATGGATGCATTTATCGGTGTCCGCGGCAATGATAACAGTGCGGAACTGTCTGATGTTCCTGCAGAAAAGATGGAAATGTATGAAAAGCTCTACAGTACACCGGTTCATCATGGAATCCGTATTCCAAAGACGAAGTGGGTAGTGCTTCGTTTCCCGACCACTGCTATGGCACAGCTTAGCAATATGAGTTTTGAAGCATTTGAAAACTTCTATTACAATGTATGTAATCTTGATTACAGTAAAATGGAAAAAGCATCTGAAGCACTGGTTGATTTGATGAACCGCACAGATAAAGTAAGACTTACAGGAGCTGGTACAGACCTTACATTCTCTATTAAGGATATTCCGGCAGTGCCATGCTGCGGTCATATGAATATTCCGGATGGAGAGGTTTATACTGCACCAGTACGTGATTCTATCAATGGTAAGATTACCTACAACACACCATCCGTACTTCAGGGATTTACCTACGAAAATGTATGTCTGGAATTTGAAAACGGTAAGATTGTAAATGCGACCGCAAACGATACAGAGCGAATCAATAAAGTATTCGACACTGACGAAGGTGCGAGATATGTGGGTGAATTTGCCATCGGCATTAATCCATATATTTTAAAACCGATGAAAGAGATTCTTTTTGATGAAAAGATCATGGGCTCTATTCACTTTACACCGGGACAGTGTTATGATGATGCTTATAACGGAAACAAATCAGCAATTCATTGGGATCTGGTCATGATCCAGACACCGGAATATGGCGGTGGAGAAATCTGGTTCGATGATGTGCTGATCAGAAAGGATGGAAGATTTGTCATTCCAGAGCTTTCAGGCTTAAATCCGGAAAACTTAAAATAAGAAAAATTGATATACAAACAGGAGGAAATAGAAATGGCAACAACATGTCAGTACAAAACAAAAAATGTATGCTCAAGCATGATTAAATTTGATTTAGAAGGAAATGTGGTAACAAACGTATCTTTTCAGGGTGGCTGCAACGGTAACTTAAAAGCGATCAGCAAGCTGGTAGAAGGCATGACAGTAGAACAGATCGAAAGCTACTTAAAAGGCAATACCTGCGGTATGAGAAATACTTCCTGCGCGGACCAGTTAGCACAAGGTGTACGTAAGGCATACGAAGAATTAAACAAATAAGATGATAAAATAACTGCCTCGGCTTTTGCCGGGGCAGTTGTATTATAAAGGTTATTTGAATAATTCGAGCAGCTCTGGGAACTTTTTAATACTGTAATCATATTTTTCTACTTCCCCGAAACCATACTCGCAGAATACGAATGGGATTCCTGCGAAAGCTGCTGCGTCTGCATCTCCCTGTGTATCACCTACGTAAACGGCAGATTGAAAACCGTTGCGTTCCATCACAAGCTTGCAGTTTTCCCCTTTTGGAAGTCCGGTATAACCTGGACATTCAAAATCAGTAATACAGTCTTCAATGCCAAGAGATTTCATAGTCAGTTCAATGTATCCCGCCTGGCAGTTGCTCACGATGCAAATTTTATATTTCTTCGAAAGCTCGCGAATCGTTTCCACAACACCTTCAAAAATATTTCCAGGGTTCCTTTCCAGAATTTCTTCCTCATTTGCACAACACTCGTCCATCAGCTTCATCTGATCTTCCGGCGAGAGTTCTGGAAATGCCATAGAAGCGATGACCCACATTGGGCGGCCGAACATTTTCTTTAGGTTATCGGCTGTCGGACGCCATGCAATATCATCTCTGCCTTCCAAAGCCTCAGCCCATGCATTCGCAACCACTGGAGTTGTATCCCATAAAGTTCCATCAATATCTAAAATTATACAATCCATAGATTTCCTCGCTTAAAAAATTATATTTTTCCCTCTCAGTGTATAGAATTTTCTTAGGAAAAGCAATAAATTCTTAAAATTTTCGGAATTATTAACATTTCAGTAAGGATTTGTTTTGAAAAGTATGTTATACTACCTAATTAAGTGAGGAGCTTTATGAAATACTTAAATATGGAGCAGGCGCGTTTTAAAGAGCGCCCAAATCGATTCATTGCATATGTGCAAACAGCGAATGGCAGAGAAATCTGTCATGTGAAAAATACAGGACGATGCAAAGAACTTTTGACACCGGATGCGGTAGTCTATGTACAGAGAAATGAGAATCCTGCCAGAAAGACGAAACTGGATCTGATTGGTGTGGAGAAGAATCAATATTTGGTAAATATGGATTCTCAGGCACCGAATGTGGCAGTAAAGGAATGGCTGCAGGCAGGAAATCTGTTTTCAGAAAATGCAAAGATTTATTCTGAAAAAACTTACGGAGATTCCCGCTTCGATTTTTATATTGAGGACGGGGAACGAAAAGCTTTCATGGAAGTAAAAGGCGTTACACTGGAAATCGATGGTGTATGCCGATTCCCTGATGCGCCTACAGAGCGTGGCGTAAAGCACATCAGAGAACTGATGAAATGTATAGAGGATGGTTATGAAGCTTATATTCTCTTTGTGATTCAGATGAGTCCCGTGAAATATCTGGAGCCGAATGATGTGACACACAAAGCCTTTGGTGATGCCTTGAGGGAGGCAGCAAAAATGGGCGTGCATGTGATGGCGAGGGATTGTCGCATAACGACAGATTCCATGGAAATTATGAATGAAGTAGAGGTCAGATTGTAAATGCTGGAAGAAATCGTAGTTCCGCTTTTGGAATGGTATGATAAACAGAAACGTACATTGCCATGGCGCAGTAAGCCGACACCTTACCGTGTGTGGGTTTCGGAAATCATGCTGCAGCAGACGAGAGTAGAGGCAGTCAAGCCATATTTTGCAAGATTTATGAAAGAACTGCCGACGGTGAAAAAGCTGGCAGCCTGCCCGGAAGAAGAGCTTTTGAAGCTTTGGGAAGGGCTTGGCTATTATAATAGAGTACGAAATATGCAAAAGGCTGCGCAGATTCTTGTAAAAGAAAATAAGGGTGAGGTTCCGGCACAGTTTGAGGAATTGATCAAGCTTCCGGGGATTGGCAAATATACCGCCGGTGCGATTTCGTCGATTGCGTTTGGTATTCCGGTACCAGCGGTGGATGGAAATGTACTCCGTGTGATCACAAGGATTACTGCAGATGAAAGAGATATTGCAAAGGATTCTGTAAAACAGGCCATTGCGAGGGATATTCAGGAAATCATTCCGATGCGAAGAGCGGGGGATTTTAATCAGGCGCTGATTGAGCTTGGAGCAATTGTGTGTGTGCCGAATGGTCCTGCAAAATGCAGTGAATGTCCGGTGGCGCATTTGTGCGAAGCAAGGAAACAAAATATCGTAATGGAGCTTCCAAAGAAAGCACCGAAAAAAGCTAGGACCATCGAGAAAAAGACAGTACTTTTAATCAAAGATGGGGAAAAAGTAGCGATTCGCAAGCGTCCGAAAAAAGGGCTGCTGGCAGGATTGTATGAGCTTCCAAATGTGGAAGGAGAATTGTCAGAAGATGAGGTGCTTAAGCTGATCAGATCTTATGGATTGGCACCGCTGTTCATTCAGAGACTGGAAGATTCCAAACATATTTTTACACATAAAGAATGGCACATGACCGGTTATGCGGTGCGTGTGGAAGAATTAGAGGGAGACGCGGAAGGTATGCTGTTTATTGACAGGGAAACGGTAGAGAGGGAATATCCGATTCCGGCAGCGTTTGCAGCCTACGCAAAACATATGAATATTATACTGGGCAACAAAAGGTAAATGAGGTGAAAAGATGAAATTATTATCAGTTGCGATTCCGTCCTACAATTCAGAGGGATTTATGAGAAATTGTATTGAATCCTTACTGCCGGGCGGAGAAGATGTGGAAATTATCATTGTAAATGATGGTTCAAAAGATGGTACAGGAGCCATTGCAGATGAGTATGCGGCAAAATATCCGACCATCGTAAAGGCAGTTCATCAGGAAAATGGCGGTCATGGAGAAGCGGTAAACGCGGGGCTTCGTAATGCAACAGGTCTGTATTATAAAGTTGTAGACAGTGATGACTGGGTAAATGAGGAAGCATATCTGAAAATTTTAGAAACATTGGCCAAGCTGGTAAAATCCGGCGAGATGGTAGATATGTTTATCAGCAACTATGTGTATGAAAAGGAAGGCAAAAAACGTAAAAAAGTAATGCAGTATCGTACTGCGTTCCCAACAGACAAGGTGTTTACATGGGATGATGTAAAATTCCTTCATGTAGGGCAGTATATTTTAATGCATTCAGTGATTTACCGTACACAGATGTTAAAAGACTGTGCGTTGGAGCTTCCAAAGCATACGTTCTATGTGGACAACATCTATGTATATCATCCATTGCCATACGTTAAGAAAATGTACTATATGGATGTGAACTTCTACAGATATTACATTGGCCGCGAAGGTCAGTCTGTTCAGGAAAAGGTCATGATCGGACGCATTGACCAGCAGCTGCTTGTTACAAAGATTATCATTGACGACTGCGATGTGTGGAAGCTGAAAAATAAAAAGCTTCGCAATTACATGATTAGTTATATTGAAATTATGATGACTGTTTCTTCGATTTTGGCAATCCGTTCCAAGACAGAAGAAAATCTTGCGAAGAAAAAAGAGCTCTGGCAGTATTTGAAGGCGAGAGATTCCAAGCTTTATTACAGAATCCGCAGAAGCGTTATGGGCAACACCATGAACCTTCCAGGCAAGGGTGGACGCAAACTTTCTGTAGCAGCATATAAGGTTGCGCAGATGGTGGTAGGATTTAATTAAACTTGAAATGAAATATAAAGAAAATACTTGACATCCTATAGTGCTTATAATAGAATGTCCAAGGTATCAATTGAATAAAGAAAGAAGTCTCTTATTCAGAGTGGTGGAGATACAAAGGATCTGAGAAGCCACGGCAACCCCGGAAACGGAAGGTGCCAACCTGAGCGAGCAATCGAACAATAAGAGGATTTGAATATATAAAACATGTTCAGGTCCGCTTATGCGGACCTGTTTTTTTGAATCCGTAAGAGATTCTTTCGACACTAAGAAAAGGAGAAAAGAACCATGGAAAAATTTTTATTTACTTCCGAGTCCGTAACTGAAGGCCATCCAGACAAAATCTGCGACCAGATTTCAGATGCTATCTTAGATGCACTGATGGAAGCTGACCCAAACAGCCGTGTAGCATGCGAAACAGCAACAACTACAGGTCTTGTACTTGTTATGGGTGAAATTACAACAAACGCTTATGTAGATATTCAGAAAATCGTACGTGAAACAATCCGTGAAATCGGTTATACAAGAGGAAAATTCGGCTTTGATGCTGACAACTGTGCAGTTATCACAGCAATTGACGAACAGTCTACAGACATTGCAATGGGTGTTAACAAAGCTTTAGAAGCAAAAGAAAACCGTATGAGCGAAGACGAAATTGAAGCAATCGGCGCTGGTGACCAGGGTATGATGTTTGGCTATGCATCCAATGAAACACCGGAACTGATGCCATATGCGATCTCTTTAGCACACAAACTGGCACTTCGCCTGACAGAAGTTCGTAAGAACGGAACATTAAAATACCTTCGTCCGGATGGAAAGACACAGGTTACTGTAGAATATGATGAAAACGGCAAGCCGGCACGTCTGGATGCAGTTGTATTATCTACACAGCACAGTGAAGATGTAACACAGGAACAGATTCATGAAGATATCAAAAAACACGTATTTGATGTAATCCTTCCACAGGATATGGTAGATGAAAATACAAAATTCTTCATTAATCCTACAGGACGTTTCGTAATCGGCGGACCTCACGGAGACAGTGGTCTGACAGGACGTAAGATCATCGTAGATACTTATGGCGGATATGCTCGTCACGGCGGTGGTGCATTCTCTGGTAAGGACTGTACAAAGGTAGACCGTTCTGCAGCATATGCAGCACGTTACGTTGCAAAGAACATCGTAGCAGCTGGTCTTGCTGATAAATGTGAAATTCAGTTATCCTATGCTATCGGTGTTGCTCATCCAACATCTATCATGGTTGACACATTCGGCACAGGTAAAGTTTCAGAAGAAAAGCTGGTTGAAATGATTCGTGAAAACTTCGACCTCCGTCCAGCCGGAATCATCAAAATGCTTGACCTTCGTCGTCCAATCTACAAACAGACAGCAGCTTATGGACACTTTGGAAGAACAGACCTTGATCTTCCTTGGGAAAAGACAGACAAAGCAGAAATCTTAAAGAGCTATTTATAAGAAAATAAAGCATATAAAATTGCCCAAAATGGGGACAGCGAAATGAAAGAATTCGCTGTCCTTATTTTTTAGGAAAACTTTAGAAAGTTATGAATTGTTTATGTGCTGAATGGCCGATTGCATGTTATAATTATTAAGAATATGGAGATGATATCATGAAGTTAAGATCAAAACTTTTTTTAGCATTCTTTTTAATTATTGGGATTCCGATGATCCTGTTAAGTGCAGGGGTCGTCACATTTACCCAGTACCACATGGATGAATTATACGAACTTCAGCTGGAGGCTGCGACAGCAGCAGAAGTTGCGGAAGCAGGAAAATTATTTGCCAGCCAGGTAAGAGAATACATTTCTGATCTGATGCTGGTCATTTGTCTGGTAGTTCCAATCATCGTAATCTGTTTGGTATTCTGGATCTACCACAGCATTGTTACACCGATTCATATGCTGCAGGTTGCAACGCAGAATATTAAAAATGGAAACCTGGACTTTGAAGTACAGGTTCATAATAAAGATGAAATTGGCGAGCTTTGCGAGGACTTTGAGGAAATGAGAAAGCGTCTCAAAGACAATGCAGAAGAAAAAGTCCGCACAGACCAGCAGAATAAAGAATTGATCAGTAATATTTCCCATGATCTGAAGACGCCAATTACGGCTATTAAAGGTTACGTAGAAGGACTGTTAGATGGAGTAGCAGATACACCGGAAAAGCAGCAGAAATATCTGCAGACAGTTTATAATAAAGCGATTGATATGGATCATCTGATCAATGAACTGACCTTTTACTCAAAGATCGATACAAATAAGATTCCATATACATTTAATCGTATCAATGTAGTCGGCTATTTTGAGGACTGTGCAGAAGAGCTGAGTCTGGAACTTGAAGATGAGCACATCGGATTCACATACCAGAATTACGTAGACGATTCGGTGCAGATGATTGCGGATGCAGAGCAGATTAAACGTGTCATTAATAATATTATAGGAAATTCAAAGAAATACTCTGACAAGCAGGAGACAAAGATTCGGATGACTGTCAAGGATGTAGGCGATTTCGTGCAGGTGGAAATCGAAGACAACGGAAAAGGAATTGCAGCAAAAGATCTGCCGTATATTTTTGACCGTTTCTATCGAACAGACGCTTCTAGAAATTCATCTAAAGGAGGAAGCGGCATTGGTCTTTCTATCGTAAAGAAAATCATGGAAGACCATGGCGGAAAGATCTGGGTTACAAGCAAAGAAGGAATTGGTACGGTAATGTACCTTGTAATTAGAAAATATCAGGAGGTTCCGGTAAATGAGTAAAATTTTAATTGTAGAAGATGAAGTGGCAATTGCGGAGCTTGAGAAAGATTATTTAGAGCTTAGCGGCTTTGAGGTAGAGGTTGTAAATCAGGGCGATTTGGGACTCCTTCGTGCACTGAAGGAAGACTTTGACCTGATTATTCTGGATTTAATGCTTCCAGGCGTGGACGGATTTGAAATCTGCCGCAAGATTCGTGAGACAAAAAATACACCGATCATTATTGTATCTGCAAAGAAGGATGATATTGATAAGATTCGAGGACTTGGAATGGGCGCAGATGATTACATGACAAAGCCATTTAGTCCAAGCGAAATGGTAGCACGTGTAAAAGCGCACCTTGCAAGATACGAAAGACTCATCAGCAGCGGTATGCCAAGCAATGACATTATTGAGATTCGTGGCATTAAGATTGATAAGACAGCGAGACGTGTATGGGTCAATGGAGAGGAAACAAACTTTACTTCCAAAGAATTTGACCTTTTGACATTCCTCGCACAGAATCCAAATCATGTGTATACCAAGGAAGAATTGTTCCAGGAAATCTGGGATATGGAATCCATCGGAGACATCGCAACAGTTACAGTGCATATTAAGAAGATTCGTGAGAAGATCGAGTACGACACATCCAAACCGCAGTACATTGAAACGATTTGGGGAGTCGGCTACAGATTTAAGGTCTAGCTAACCTCTGTAAGTAACACTTGTAAATTTGAGAAACATTCTATATAATACATTAGAAAATAATTAAGATTGATAGAAATCTGCCGGATCGCAAAAGAGACGATGTAAGGCCTTAAAATGTATTTCATCAAGGGAAACCTTTAGAAATCATGGGCTCATTATGTCTTTTGTAATCCGGCAGTTTGTATGTGGGGTATCAGGCAGCCCGTGACAGAATTTTTGTAAAAGAGGAGAGAATGAAAATGAAGAAAATAATCTATCTGATGCTGCTTGCCCTTTTTCTGACCGGCTGTGGAAATAAAGATACACAGTCCGATTTAGAGACGGTGCAGAAAGTGGAGGAAGAAGCAGGTTGGGATTATGTATTTACAGATGTTCTGGGAAGAACTGTTGTCGTAAATCAGCCCAAACGTGTAGCAGCGCTGCTGGGCAGCTTTGCGGATATCTGGTATCTGGCAGGGGGAGAAGTCATTGCCTCTGCGGATGATGCGTGGGATGATTTTGATCTGCCGATGAAAGACGATGCGGTAAATTTAGGAATGACAAAGGAATTGAGTCTGGAAAAGCTGTTTGAAGCGGATCCTGACTTTGTGCTGGCAAGCAGTAATACGCAGGGAAATGTGGAATGGCTGGAAACTTTAGAGTCTGCGGGAATCAATGTGGCCTATTTTGAAGTCAATGATTTTGAGGATTATCTGAATGTTCTGAAAATCTGTACGGATATTACCGGAAGAACGGATTTATATGAAACAAATGGTCTGGCGATTCAAAAACAGATTGAGGATGTGATTGCGCAGAGCAAAGAACGTATCGAAAATGCCGGTGAGGCTCCGACTGTATTAAGTCTTCGCGCATCCTCTACCTATATCAGAGCAAAAAACAGTAAGAACAATGTGCTTGGTGAGATGCTTGCAGCACTTGGATGTGTCAACATAGCGGATAGTGAAGAGTCGCTGCTTGAAAATCTAAGTATAGAACAGATCATCCTACAGGATCCGGACTATATTTTCTTTATCCAACAGGGGGACAACGAAGAGGGAACAAAAGCAAATATAGAAAGCTTTATTGCGGAAAATCCTGCATGGTCAGAATTGACGGCAGTGAAGGAAGGCAGAGTGTATCTGCTGGACAAAGCGCTGTATGCTTTAAAACCGAATGACCGTTGGGGAGAAGCTTACGAAAAATTAGAGGAAATATTGTCAAATGAATAAATACAAAGAGAAGCTCCTGTTTACAGGAGCGGTACTTCTTTTACTTTTATCAATCCTATTAAGTACCTGTCTTGGCAGTGTCCGAATATCTTTTGCGGAACTTATGGAAGTCATTCAGCTGGGAATTGGAAATGTGGCAACACCTGCAGCGAGAATTTTCTGGTATGCCAGACTTCCAAGAACTGCGGCCTGTGTACTCTCTGGAGCAGCATTAGCGGTTTCGGGAGCGGTAATACAGGGCGTTCTGACGAATAAACTGGCATCCCCAGGAATTATCGGAGTGAATGCAGGGGCAGGCCTGGCAGTAACCATCTGCTGTGCCTTTGGTGCATTTTCGGGATGGGCCATTGCGGGCGCAGCCTTTGGCGGCGCCATCGCCGCTGTCATGCTGGTGGCTCTGACAGCGCAGAAAATCGGCGCGTCAAGAACCACCGTGATCTTAGGCGGCGTGGCAGTCAACAGCTGCTTAAATGCGGCATCGGAGGCAATCTCAATCTTAGTGCCGGATGCTGGAATGCAGGCAGCGGATTTTAGGGTAGGCGGATTCTCAAACGTGGCTTATGCAAGACTGCTTCCGGCAGGAATCCTGATTCTTGTGGGGCTGTGTGTACTTTTTACGCTGACCAATGAACTGGATGTGATTTCCTTAGGAGAAGATACAGCCCAGGGACTGGGGATGCCTGTAAAAAAAATTCGGACGGTATTTTTGGGATTGTCTGCTCTTCTTGCAGGGGCAGCGGTGAGCTTTTCCGGGCTGCTTGGATTTGTGGGGCTGATCGTTCCTCATGTGGCCAGAAAGCTGGTGACCAATGAAAGTGGAAAACTTTTGCCATTTTGCGCTATTGTTGGTGCTGGATTTGTAACAATCTGTGATTTGTTGGCCAGAACCATGTTCTCGCCTTATGAAATACCGGTAGGAATTTTGATGTCCTTTATTGGAGGACCATTCTTCCTTTTCCTGCTTATCAACAGAAAAGGAGGACATTCCGTATGATTGAATTAAAAAATGTGTGTGCCGGATATGATGGAAAAACAGTGCTTCATGATGCCAATGTGTCCTTTGAACCAGGAAAGATTACGGTGCTGGTGGGACCGAATGGATGCGGTAAAAGTACACTGTTAAAATCGCTTGTCCGGATTAATCCTCATTCCTCAGGAGAAATTTTGATCGGCGGTGTATCTATTCAGAAAATGGATCAAAAGCAGCTTGCCAGAAATGTGGCCTATCTTGCACAGAATAAAAAGGCACCGGATATTTCCGTAATGAAAATGGTGCTTCATGGAAGATTTGCACATTTAAGTTACCCTAGAAAGTATCGGCAAAAAGATATAGAAATTGCAAAAAATGCTTTGAAATGGGCGGGCATGGAAGCAGAGTCTGAAAAAATCGTCAGTAAATTGTCCGGCGGTATGCAGCAGAAGGTATACATTGCCATGGCATTGGCACAGGATGCAGATACGATTCTGATGGACGAACCGACTACTTATCTGGATGTAGTGCATCAGCTAAGATTGATGGAAATGGCACGTCAGCTTGCAAAGGCAGGAAAGGCTGTCGTTATGGTGCTTCATGATCTGACACAGGCACTTCAAATTGCAGATCAGGTCGTGGTACTGAAAGAAGGAAAAATCATTGCACAGGGAACCTCGGATGAGATTTATGAAAGCGGCAGCCTGCAGAGAGCTTTCGGCGTAGAGGTGGAGCGTGTCCACACAAAGAGCGGCTGGCATTATCTCTGTTCCTTATTAGAAACATAGGAGAAACATTATGGCATTATTCCCATTTTTTATGAATATAGAAGGAAAAGCTGGTCTGATTATCGGAAGCGGAAAACATGCACAGGAAAAAATCGAAAGATTAGCCCCTTATGGCCCGGAACTGACCGTAATCGAAGAAAAGAATTTTAAGGAGAGTGATCTGGATAGCCTGCCTGCTTTTGTGATCGTGGCTGGGGAAGATAAAAATCAGAATCATCGAATTGCAGAGCTTTGCAGGGCAAAAAGAATCCTTGTGAATGTGGTAGATGATCAGGAATACTGTGATTTTATTTTCCCGTCACTGATTTCTCATGGAAATCTGTCTGTCGGTATCTGTACCAATGGGGCGAGCCCTGCCACGGGAGTCCTTTTGAAAAGAAAAATAGAGTCTCAGATTCCAGAGAACATTGAAGAAATTTTGGATTTCTTACAGAAAAAGCGCCCGGCAATTGCGCAGGCGCTGAATAACAAAAAACAAAGATTTGCATTTTATTATCAATTGTCTGAAATCTGCATGGCCAATGACCGTGCGTTATCAGAAGAAGAGTTTACAGAGCTTTTAAAGTCTGCGATTAATGAAAATCCGTAGGCAGGGAATTGATATAATTTATAAAATCCTGCATCTGGGAAGTTACCGGATGATACTGATGGTAGCAGATGTAGAAAAATCGTTTCAGATTCATATTCTGGACCGGACAGCGATAGATCAGTCCGTTTTCTATTTTTTCTGCAACACATCGCTCGGAAACGAACCCAAGGCCCAGATTTCTGGAAACCGCATCGATGATGGCGGGAGTACTATTGCTTTCCCATTTGACTTTATACGGAACGTGGTGGGAGCGCATCAGCTGCTCAAAGATGGCACGGGTTCCACTGCCTTTTTCTCTTAAAATAAAATTCTGGTTATGCAGTTCGTCTGGGGTGACGATACCTTTTTCAGAAAACGGGTGCGCTTTTCCACAAATCATACAAAGATTGTCATCAAAGGCGGGATTGGTAATAATTTCTTCATGATTAATAATTCCCTCTACCAGAGCGATATCCAGCTCATTATGAAGAAGCATTTCTTCAATATGGTCTGTGTTGGTGACGGTTACAAAGCAGTCAATGTCTGGACGAAAAGCTTCCAGTTCCTGAATAATCTTTCCCATGATATTGGAACCAACGGTCATAGTGGCACCGATGCGCAAAGGGCGGTTGGATTTGATAGTCTTCATATGCTGTTCCAATGTTTCGTGAATGGCAATGATCTGCTTGGCATTTTCCAAAAGAAGCATTCCTGCGGGAGTAATGTGAAGCTCCTTCGCATGACGCTCAAAAAGGGCAGTGTCATATTCTTTTTCAAGTTCAGAAATGATCTGACTGATGGTAGGCTGGGAAACATATAAATGTTTGGCTGCCTGACTCATATTTTTATATTCTGCTGTGGCGACAAAAGTTTTCAATTGTCTGAGTGTTGCCATAAAATCTCCCCTGATCAAACTATAAGAAAAAACCTATATTACACATAAAATTTTACTATTTTACGTCTGAAAGAACAAGTGCTATTATTGTTAATAGTGTAACAGATGGTCGTGTACAAGGAGGAAAAAAAGGTATGGCATGTACAATCAGTGCAGATGAAATTAAACGTGTAAAAGGTCTCGGATTTTTAAATAACAAAGGAACCGATTTATTCAATGGTCGTGTAATTACAGTGAATGGTAAGATCACAGCAGAACAGATGAAAGTGATCGCAGAAGCAGCAGAAAAGTACGGTAGTGGAGAAGTAACATTTACCACACGTCTGACTGTAGAAGTAAAAGGAATTCATTTCGACAATATCGAACCATTCCGTGAATTTGTCGGAAAAGCAGGACTTACCACAGGAGGAACAGGTGCAAAGGTTCGTCCGATCGTATCCTGTAAGGGAACAACCTGTCAGTATGGTTTATATGATACATTTTCCTTATCAGAAAAGATCCATGAAAGATTTTACATTGGATACCGCAGCGTAGCGCTTCCACACAAATTTAAAATTGCTGCAGGCGGATGTCCAAACAACTGTGTAAAACCGGATTTAAATGATTTGGGAATCGTAGGACAGCTGATTCCAAACTTTGATGCAGAAAGCTGTAAAGGCTGTAAAAAATGTCAGATTGAAAAGAATTGTCCAATGGGAGCGCCGAAGGTAGTTGACGGTGTCATGGTAAGAGATGAAGAAATCTGTAACCATTGCGGACGCTGCGTAGGAAAATGTCCATTCGGAGCAATCAAAGACGGCACCCCAGGATTCAAAGTTTACGTCGGCGGAAGATGGGGCAAAAAGGTTGCACAGGGCAGACCATTATCCAAAATCTTTACATCAGAAGAAGAGGTACTGGATGTTGTAGAAAAGGCAATTCTTTTATTCCGTGAACAGGGAGTGGCTGGAGAACGTTTTGCAGATACGATTGCAAGAATTGGGTTTGAAGAAGCAGAAAAGCAGCTTCTCTCCAATGACCTATTAGAAAGAAAAGAACAGATTATTAACGGTTAATAAGTAAGGCAGGTCATTACGACCTGCCTTGAATTGTTTTATACGCGCTTATTTGTTGTTCTGTTTTTCTTTATATTTTTCCACAAAAGCATTAATTCTTCCATATGGCTCCAAAAGCTCACTGATAGAACCGTCATGGTTCAATGTATCAATCAGAAGTGCAATGTATTTGCTCATATCGCAGCTTACGTACCATTCTCTTGATAAGAGTTCCGGTGTCTGATAAACAGTGTTTGTTGTACAGATTCTGTGGATAAGACCGCTTTCGTAAGCAACGTCAAATCTTTCAATACCGCTTGTGAAAAGACCGAAAGTAGAGAATACGAAGATTCTTCCTGCACCACGAGCCTTCAGCTGTTTTGCAACGTCTAACATACTGTCACCGGAAGAAATCATATCATCGATGATGATCGCATCTTTTCCGTTTAAATCGGAGCCTAAGAATTCATGGGCAACGATTGGATTCTTTCCGTTTACGATCTTTGTATAGTCGCGGCGTTTGTAGAACATACCCATATCAACGCCTAAAATACTTGCAAGATAGATTGCACGGCTTGTAGCACCTTCATCCGGGCTGATAACCATTAAGTGGTCGCTGTCCAACTGAATGTCATCGACATTGTTTAAAAGGCCTTTGATCATCTGATAAACAGGAGTAACCGTTTCAAATCCGTTTAAAGGAATTGCGTTCTGTACACGAGGGTCATGTGCATCGAATGTGATGATGTTATCAACACCCATGCTCACAAGTTCCTGAAGTGCCAATGCACAGTCTAAGGATTCTCGGGAAGAACGTTTGTGCTGTCTGCTTTCATAAAGGAAAGGCATAATTACATTAATTCTTCTTGCTTTACCTGCGATCGCTGCGATTACACGTTTTAAATCCTGATAATGATCATCTGGAGACATATGGTTTTCATGACCACATAAAGAATAGGTCAGGCTGTAGTTACATACGTCAACGATTAAATAAACATCCTGTCCACGAACAGATTCATTAATGATCGCTTTTGCTTCACCTGAACCAAAACGTGGAACAGAAGCATCCACAATATAAGATTCTTTCTCATAGCCTGAGAAGATAATATTTGATTTATGTTCAGAAGTGTTTGCGTGACGCCAGTTTACAAGATATTCATCTACCTTTTTTCCCAGTTCAGAGCAGCTCTTTAATGGGATGATCCCAAGTGGCCCTACTGGAATTGTGTCGATTGTGCGAAGACTACGCTGTTGTGTCATTCTAAAATCCTCCTAATTTCTTTTTGAGACGAATGTCGCTTCCGGAAAGCTTTAGCATCGTATAATTGGAAATGATGCGGGAAGCAGTTCGCTCAGTATAAGTAGTTAATATTTCTTCTGGTGACAGGTTGGTAGAAATCAGTGTAGATTTCTTGCGTAAGATTCGCTCGTTGATCACGAGAAAAAAACCTGCCATTGTAAAACTGTTTGCTAATTCGGTGCCCAGATCATCAATGATGAGCAGGTCACTTTCAAAAATGTGTGGATACTGCTTTGCTACGGAATCTTCCTTTGGTGTGTTGCCTGAAAACGAATTTTTTGCCATCAGATCAAAGAGCTGGAATGCGGACAAGTATAATACACTGTGTCCCTGATCCAGGATTTCCTTTGCAATACAGTTGGAAAGGAATGTCTTTCCAATCCCTACAGTACCACATAATAAAATGTTTTCAAAGGTTTTGTCAAAATTTTCTGTAAATTTTTTACAGGTTTCGATAGCAACCTGCATTTTTTCGAGGTTCTCTTTGTCATAATATTCGTAGGAAAGTGTAGAAAAATTCTCTGCCTTTAAAATTTCCCGCAGGTTAGACTGCTGATACATTTCATCTATGATGCGCTGCCGGAAGCAGTGACATTTTTCATTGTCAATGTATCCGGTATCCTGACAGTCCGGACAGCGGTACTGCAGTGCCAGTGTTTCAGGTGCAATGCGGCAGCACTTTAAAAGCGCTTCCTTTTCCATACGAAGGTCAGAAAGCTTATCTTTATACTCTTCAAAACTCATATGCCCTTCCGAGGTAAAGGAGCTGGCGTAAGCTTTTGCCAGATCTGAAATCTGCTCGTCAATCTGCCTGATTTCCGGGAATCTGTCATAGACTTTCTGCGTGCGCTCGTTCAGAGCGTGCATGTTTTCAAGACGCTGATTGTCGTATTCCCGCATAATAGAATCGTAATGTGCTGCTGAGAGATTCACGATGCAATTTCCTCCTACTGGTTAATAAATAATTTTTTCTCGAGTTCCTCGAAATTATAGCTATGCTGTTCAAAGTTATGGAATCTTGTGGTAAATGGCTTGTCTGATTTTTGCTGTGTTTTGGAAGCGGCGCGGTTCTTGTGTTCTGCGGTAAGCTTTTCTACATCAGAAAGATAGCGCACGCCAGCGTTCTTCCAGGCCTTTAAGATTCCGTCTACATATTCAAATTTTGGTTTATGTATCTGCATGATGGTGCGGTTACATGCCTCCAAAATGATGTCAATGGTAAATCCATATTCCTTCATCCAGCGGTCAACGTAAGAAACCTCTGTCGGGAGCGGATCATGATTATTAATGCCAAGTGCCTTTAAAACCTGGTAGCATTCCTTGGCATATGGTTTGGAATCAAGTTTTGCTTCATCTACTGTTCGAAGTCCTTTTTTGTGCCATTCCAGGGCAACAGTCTGCATATAATGAAAACTGTTTTTTCCTCTGGAAACACTGTAATCTACAAGATATTCGATCAAATCTGTGGAAAAATGAAGCTCGTCATAGAAATACAGCAATGTTTCTATATCAGTTCTGGTCAACTGCTTGCCAAGGTACTGTTCACATACAAAAAGAAGCTGTTTGATTTCTTCTTGTTCTTTGAATTTCTTCATTTCATCAGCAGAATAGCTGTGTTTTTCAGGTACAGGTTCCGGTACTGGGCAGACAGCGGCATTTTTTTCAGGAACCGATGCATTGACCGTCTTTTCATCTGTTAAAAAGAGCCCCGTAATTTCTCCGGAAATATCTTCTTCAATAGATAAAAGCTGCTTGCTTTCCCAGTATTTTAAAGCACGTTTAATGTCATTTTCTGTACACTGAAATAAATCTGCCAAGGATGAAACAGAAAGTATTTTGTCGCTTTTGACGCAATGAAGCAGGTAAAGATAGATCTTTACATAGTCACCATTCGCCATCGGCATGTAGTTTTCAATAAAGTCATCCGGTACCGTAGTCACAGACTGATAGCCGGATTTTGTGATCTTAAAATCTGCCATTCTGCGTTCCCCCTAAGCTTTAGCAGTGCAATTATAGCACATTCAAAATCCCATTGGAATAAGAAGTTCGTTCCCTGTTTCCACAAAATTATCCACATATCAACAGGGATAATTTTCCCCTATGAGATGTGGATAATGTGGATAATTATACATTAAGTAAGTTTTCTCCAATGTTTACAACGTCTCCGGCGCCCATAGTTATCAACAGGTCTCCGTGGATACAGTGTGATTTTAAAAATTCTTCAATTTCGCCAAAACTTGGGAAATAGTGAGAATCTGTACCAAGTCCTTCGATTTCTTTCGCAAGAAGTTCAGAGCTCATTCCCAGAGTGTCAGTTTCACGGGCCGCATAGATGTCGGCAAGGACAACATGATCAGCCAGTGATAAGCTTTCGGCAAACTCTTTAAAAAATGCCTTTGTTCTGGTATAAGTATGTGGCTGGAAAACACACCAGATTTCTCTGTGTGGATAATTCTTTGCGGCCTCTAAGGTCGCCCGGATTTCTGTCGGATGGTGCGCATAATCATCGACAATTGTCACGCCATTTAAGGTTCCTTTGTACTGGAAGCGTCGGTTGGTTCCGCTAAAGCCAAGAAGTCCTGCCTGAATCTGCTCCATTGGAATATTTAAGTATCTTGCTGCTGCAATGGCGGAAAGTGCATTTGAAACATTATGCTTGCCAGTGACACTTAAAATCACATGACCTAAACATTCTCCGTGATACATGACATCGAACTGTCCGCATGCATGTTCATTGTAAGAAACATTTGCAGGATAGTAGTCGCAGGAGTCATCCATACCATAGGTAATGACTTTACATTCCAGTCCGTCGGTAACAGTTTCATAATTTTTAATTTCCTTATTAATAATAAGGACACCATCCTTTGGAAGTTTTTGTGCAAAGAGTCTGAAAGAGTTCATAATGTCAGCTAGATCTTTAAAAAAGTCCATATGGTCTTCCTCGATATTCAGAATGATACTCATGGTCGGGAAGAAGGATAAGAAACTGTTTGTATATTCGCATGCTTCTGTAATAAAGGTTTCGGATTTTCCGACACGGATATTGCCCCCGATTGCTTCCAGAATACCGCCTACAGAGATCGTCGGGTCAGCTTGTGCGGCAAGTAAAATGGAAGAAATCATGGAAGTTGTGGTAGTTTTTCCGTGAGTACCGGAAACTGCAATGGCAGTCTGGTAATTTTTCATGATCTGTCCAAGCAGCTCTGCACGGGATAACATTGGCAGGTTTCGTTCTACGCAGCGTGCATATTCCGGGTTATCCGGATGGATTGCGGCTGTGTATACGACACAGTGATAATCTGCGGAGATATTTTCTGCACATTGTCCGTAAAATACTTTTGCGCCCATTTTTTCCAGATGTGCAGTTAAATCTGATGGCTTGGAATCAGAGCCTGAGACAGTAAAGCCTGCCCCTAAGAGGATTTCTGCAAGGCCGCTCATGCTGATGCCGCCGATGCCGATAAAATGAATGTGTTCTGGTTTATTAAAGTTTATCTGATACATAAAAGTCCACCTTTCATGAGTTTTTTAAGATTGATTCGGTTTGATTATACCCCGAATCATATGGTTTTTCAAACCATAATATAGATATGATAAAAAAGAGAAATAGGGATTGGAAAGGTAAGAAAATTTATTCACTTTATAGGAAAATATGCTATAATAATTCCATATAAAAATATCTGCGATGCGAGAAGTCGTGAAGTAGTTTCGAAAACAACTTAAGAGGTGATAGCGTGATTAAAAAAGAAATGATTGCAATGCTTCTGGCAGGCGGTCAGGGCAGCCGGCTCGGAGTCTTAACAGCAAAGGTGGCAAAACCAGCAGTGTCCTTTGGGGCAAAATATCGTATTATCGATTTTCCACTGAGTAACTGTATTAACTCAGGAATTGATACGGTTGGTGTACTGACCCAGTATCAGCCGCTTCGATTAAATACCCATATCGGTATCGGAATGCCTTGGGATTTGGACAGAAATAATGGCGGTGTGACAGTGCTTCCGCCATATGAAAAAAGTACGAACAGTGAATGGTATACAGGTACAGCCAATGCCATTTATCAGAATATTGATTACATTGATACATATAATCCGGATTATGTTTTGATTCTTTCTGGTGACCATATCTATAAAATGGACTACGAGCTGATGCTTGACTTCCATAAAGAAAATGGTGCAGATGTAACCATCGCTGCCATGCCGGTTCCTATGGAAGAGGCAAGCCGCTTTGGGATTGTCATCACAGATGAGAACGGACAGATTACAGAATTTGAAGAAAAGCCGGAACATCCAAGAAGCAATTTGGCTTCCATGGGTATCTACATTTTCAGTTGGCCGGTACTTCGTCAGGCGCTCATTGATAAGAGAGAACAGCCGAGCTGTGATTTTGGAAAACATATCATTCCATATTGCTTCGAAAATGGAAATCCGATGTTTGCCTATGAATTTAACGGCTACTGGAAAGATGTAGGAACCTTAGGTTCTTACTGGGAAGCAAACATGGAACTGATCGACATCATTCCGGAATTTAATTTATATGAAGAATTCTGGAAGATTTATACAAAGAGTGATGCCATTGCACCGGAATATATTTCTGCGGATGCAAAGGTAACACGAAGCTTAATCAGCGGTGCATCAACCATCTGTGGTGAGGTCAGCGGTTCTGTTATCGGTTCGAATGTAACCATTGAAGAGGGTGCGATCGTACGTGACTCCATTATTATGAAGGGAACTACCATTGGAAAAGGTGCGGTCATTGACAAAGCTATCATCGCAGAGGATGTTGAAGTTGGCGAAGGTGTTGTCATGGGTATCGGCGAAGAGGTTCCGAACCAGCTCCAGCCAAAGATTTACTCCTTTGGTCTTGTAACTGTAGGGGAAGATTCTTATATCCCGCCAAATGTAAAGATTGGTAAAAATACAGCGATTTCAGGAAATACCACACGGTCGGATTATCCGGACGGAATTCTGGAAAGCGGAAAATCTATTATCAAGGCAGGTGACAGAGTATGAGAGCAGTCGGTATTATTTTAGCAGGTGGCAACAACCACAGAATGCGAGAACTGTCAAACAAGCGTGCAGTTGCAGCAATGCCATTTGCAGGAAGCTATCGCAGTATTGACTTTGTTTTAAGCAATATGTCTAACTCTAAGATTAACAGGGTAGCAGTTTTGACACAGTATAACTCACGTTCCTTAAATGAACACCTGAATTCTGCAAAATGGTGGGATTTCGGAAGAAAACAGGGCGGCTTATATGTATTCGCTCCGACGATCACAGCAGAGAACAGTTCCTGGTATCGCGGAACTGCAGATTCCATTTATCAGAATCTTGATTGGTTAAAGGAATGCCACGAACCGTATGTAGTCATTGCATCCGGTGATGGTATTTATAAAATGGACTATAACAAGGTATTGGAATACCATATTGAAAAGAAAGCAGACATCACAGTGGTATGCAAAGAGATGCCTGCAGATACAGACATCAGCCGTTTTGGTGTCGTGACTATGGACGAGGATGGCCGCATCGTTAATATGGAAGAAAAACCGATGGTGACAGATTCCAGATGTGTTTCCTGTGGTATCTATGTCATCCGCAGAAGACAGCTGATCGAACTCATTGAAAAAAGCGCAAAAGAAGATCATTATAATTTTGTAACAGATATTTTGATCCGCTATAAAAATGTAAAAAGAATTTACGGTTACAAAATGGATTCCTACTGGAATAACATTGCTTCTGTAGAATCCTATTATGAAGCAAACATGGATTTCTTAAAACCGGATATCAGAAAGCATTTCTTAAAAGATTATCCGACCATTTATTCGAAGGTCCATGACTTACCTCCGGCAAAATATAACCCGGGTTCCGAAGTTAGAAATGCGCTCATTGGAAGCGGTTCTATCATAAATGGTACAGTAGAAAATTCACTGCTGTTCAAAAAAGTTTTCATTGGAAACAACTGTGTTGTAAAGAATTCTATCATTATGAATGACGTATATTTGGGGGACAATACGTACATTGAAAACTGTGTGGTAGAAAGTAATACGACAATTCGCGCAAATACCACCTATAAAGGAGAAGGCGAAATTAAGGTTGTTGTAGAAAACAGCGAAAGGTACAATATTTAAATTTCAGGGGGTAAGGAGAAAGGTATGCAGATTACGGATGTAAGGGTACGTAAAGTCGTAGCAAAAGAGGGAAAATTAAAGGCAGTTGTATCGATTACAATTGATGATGAATTTGTGGTACATGATATTAAAGTCATTGAAGGAGAAAAAGGATTATTTATTGCAATGCCGAGCAGAAAGGCAGCAGATGGAGAATATCGTGATACAGCACATCCGATCAATTCCGCAACAAGGGAAAAGATGCAGAAGCTGATACTGGAAAAATATGCAGAGGCTATGCTGGAAGCTTCAGAAGAATAAGATTTACAAAAGTGGGGAACTTGATTTTCAGGTTCCCTTTTTATATACTGTTAATGTGAAAAATTAGGAATAGAGAGCAGGAAAAATATGTACATTATCGCAGGACTTGGAAATCCAACCAAACAGTATGAAAATACAAGACATAACGCAGGATTTTGTGTAATAGATTATTTATCAGAAAAGTATAATATTCCGGTGAAACAGGCAGGCTATAAGGGCTTATATGGCAGCGGCTATATTGAAGGCCAAAAGGTCATTTTGCTAAAACCACAGACGTTTATGAATCTAAGTGGTGAAAGTATTCGAGCGTGCATTGATTTCTATAAGATCGACCCGGAAGAAGAAATGATCGTGATATATGATGACATCTCCCTGGCACCAGGCCAGCTTAGAGTACGAGGAAAAGGAAGTGCCGGCGGCCACAACGGAATTAAAAACATCATTCTGCACACAGGCGGACAGAAATTCCCTCGTGTCAGAGTCGGCGTAGGTGAAAAGCCGGCAGAATATGACCTTGCAGACTATGTGCTTGGACATTTCTCAAAGGAAGATCAGAAGCTGATGGACGAGGCCTTCAAAGAGGCAGGTGCGGCAGCAGTCACTATCATGACAGAAGGCATTGATTCTGCCATGAACAAATTCAACGGAAAGAAATAGTATGAAAAGTTTAACAGCCCCATTAATGCAGCTGGAGTCACTCTCCAGAGCGATAGAAAAACTAAATAAGGAGACAGGCGTTCAACTGTTAAGTGGTTGTATTGATTCTCAGAAGACTCATCTGGCTTATGCTATCGGTGAGAATTTTAAGAAGAAGCTGATTGTCACCTACAATGAACTGAAAGCAAAGGAAATCTTTGAAGAATACAAAATCTTCGGCAAAGGAGTGTATTTGTATCCGGCAAAGGATTTTCTTTTTTTCCATGCGGATATTCAGGGAAAGCTTTTGGAAGAACAGAGGATGCAGGCTTTGCAGGCGCTCATGGAAAAGGAAGAAGTGACGATTGTCACCACCATTGATGGCTGCATGGGAAAAGTAAAGCCGCTGCAGGAACTGAAAAATCAGGTGCTGGCCATTGGAATGGACAGTGTAATCGAATTGGACGCATTAAAAATGGTTTTGGCAGATATGGGCTATGAGCGTGAAGGTCAGGTTGAGAGCAAGGGACAATTTGCGGTTCGCGGCGGTATCATTGATATTTTTCCGCTGACAGAAGATGTTCCGGTACGTATTGAGCTTTGGGATGAGGAAGTGGATTCTATCCGAAGCTTTGATGTACAGAGCCAGCGCTCTATCGAAAATCTGGACAGTGTGAAGATTTATCCGGCAAAAGAGCCGGAGGCGAAGCTTCAGGGGGAAAGTATCAGTTTTCTGGAATATTTTGCGGACAAAGACAGTGTAGTTTTCTTAGATGAACCAAATCGTCTGATTGAAAAAGCAGATACAGTAGAAAAGGAATTCTGCGAGAGCATTCAGAATCGAATCGCCCAGGGAAAGGCAGCGCCAGAGGAAGCCTATGCGGTTTCGGGAGCAGCAGAGGTTCTGGCAAAATTAGAGAGATGCCACAGTATGGCATTTTGCATGCTGGATGTAAAAATCAAAGAATTTATAGTGAAAAATAAGTTTGCGCTGGAGGTCAAGGGCATTAACAGCTATCAAAACAGTTTTGAACTGCTTACGAAAGACTTAAAGCGCTGGAAAAAGGAAAAATACAGAACAGTTCTTTTGTGTTCTTCCAGAACAAGAGCAAAGAGACTTGCTCAGGACTTACAGAATGAAGGTTTAAATGCATTCTATACGGATGAAGAAGCCCGTGTGGTAAGTCCGGGAGAAATCATTCTTTTATATGGAAATGTAAAAAACGGTTATGAGTATCCGATGCTGAAATTTGCAGTGCTTTCAGAAACGGATATTTTTGGCGGAGAGAAAAAGAAGAAAAAGAAAAAACAGACCCGATACGAGGGACAGAAGATTCAGAGTTTTTCAGAGCTTTCCATCGGGGACTATGTGGTTCATGAAAACCATGGACTTGGAATCTACCGTGGAATTGAAAAGGTAGAGGTTGAAAAGAAATTAAAAGATTATATTAAGATAGAATATGCGGGCAGCGGAAATCTGTATATTCTGGCTACCCAGCTGGAGACCTTGCAAAAGTACGCATCCGCGGATGCAAAGAAGCCGAAGCTAAATAAGTTAGGCGGCAACGAATGGAGTCGCACGAAAACGAAAGTACGAAGTGCGGTACAGGATATTGCAAAAGACTTGGTAGACCTTTATGCAGCCAGAGCAGAGCGGAATGGTTTTGTTTATGGGGAAGATACCGTATGGCAGACGGAATTTGAAGAAATGTTCCCATTTGAGGAAACAGAGGACCAGATCGCGGCTATTGAAGCGACAAAGCGTGACATGGAAAGCACAAAGATCATGGATCGTCTGATCTGCGGGGATGTAGGCTATGGAAAGACAGAAATTGCCATTCGTGCTGCGTTCAAAGCGGTACAGGAAAATAAACAGGTCGTTTATCTTGTCCCGACAACGATTCTTGCGCAGCAGCATTACAATACATTTGTACAGCGTATGAAGGAATTTCCGGTGCGAGTGGATTTATTGTGCAGATTCAGAACACCGGCCCAGCAGAAAAAGACTCTGGAGGATTTAAAGCGAGGACTGGTAGACATTGTTATCGGTACTCACAGAGTTCTTTCAAAGGATGTACAGTATAAGGATTTGGGCCTTTTGATCATTGATGAGGAACAGCGCTTTGGAGTTGCTCATAAGGAAAAGATTAAGAAGCTAAAGGAAAATATTGATGTGCTCACACTGACAGCTACACCGATTCCAAGAACGCTCCACATGAGCCTGATTGGAATTCGCGATATGAGTGTACTGGAGGAAGCGCCGCAGGACCGTTTGCCGATTCAGACCTATGTCATGGAATATGATGACGAGATGGTGCGTGCCGCGATTCACAGAGAGCTTGCCAGAGGAGGACAGGTGTACTTTGTATACAACAGAGTCAATACCATAGCGGATATGGCGGCTCACATTGAAAAACTGGTTCCGGAAGCCAATGTAGCATTTGCCCATGGCCAGATGAGTGAAAAGGAACTGGAAAAGAAAATGTATGAGTTCATTTCCGGAGAGACGGATGTTCTGGTATCCACGACGATTATCGAGACAGGTCTGGATATCTCCAATGTAAATACCATGATCATTCATGATGCGGACCAGATGGGCTTGTCACAGCTTTACCAGCTTCGCGGACGTGTAGGCCGTTCCAACAGAACTGCCTATGCATTTTTACTTTACCGACGGGGAAAATATTTGTCGGAAATTGCCGAAAAACGTCTGCATGCAATCAGAGAGTTTACCGATCTTGGAAGTGGCTTTAAGATTGCCATGAGGGACTTGGAAATCCGAGGAGCAGGGAATCTGCTTGGTGCAGAACAGCATGGACATATGCAGGCAGTCGGTTATGACCTGTACTGTAAGATGTTAAATGAAGCAGTAAAAGAATTAAAAGGTACTGCGAAGGTGGAAGATAAATTTGAAACCGTGCTGGACTTGGAGACAGATGCTTACATTCCGGATTCTTACATTAAAAATGAAGCCCAGAAGCTTGATATTTACAAGCGCATTGCAGGGCTGGAGAATGCAGAAGAATGCGAAGATATGTTAGAGGAGCTGACCGACCGTTTTGGAGACACACCGAAGGCAGTTATGAACCTTTTAGAGATTGCAAGACTAAAAGCACAGGCCCACAGCCTCTATATTACAGAGGTGTCCGGTAATCCGAACCGTTTGAAGCTTACCATGTATGAAAAGGCGAATATTGTGGTCACAAAGATTCCGGAGTTTATCGGACGCTATCAGGGAGCACTCAAATTCCAGGCGGCAGAAGCACCGTACTTTATTTATGAACGCAAAAACAATAAGACGAGTGAGATGAATGTTTTAAAGACATTGTCGTACCTTTTGGATGATATGAAGCTGCTTTTAGAAGAAGAAGCGTGAAAAAAGTATGAAAATTCCCGAAATAAGGTTGCTTCGGAGACGAAAAAAACCTATAATACGATACAGAAGTTTAAAATTAGGAGGCATATACGATGAAAGTATATAAAGCACTGGTTGCAGCAGGTCTTTGTGTATGCATGGCACTTGGCATGACAGGATGCGGAAATGATGCATTAGATGGAAGCCAGATTGTTGCAGCAGTTGGAGAAAAAGAAATGACACTAGGGGAAGCAAATTTCCTTCTCAGATACCAGCAGGTACAGACAGAAAGCTATTATGAAAGCCTTGTAGGTGAAGGGTTCTATGATATGGACTTATATGGCGATGGTACAACCTACAGTCAGGTATTTAAAGAAGATGTCATGGATCAGATGCAGGAATACTACATTCTTGAAGAAAAAGCAGCAGACTACGGTATTGTTTTAACAGATGAAGAAACTGCTGCAATCACAGAAGCAGCAGAAGCGTTCTTAGATGCGAATGAAAAAGCAACAAAAGAACAGATGACAGCAGATCAGGAAACTGTAGAAAGAGTTCTCACTTTAATGACCATTGGTACAAAAGTATCAGCGAAAGTGAAGGAAGAGGCCGCTGTAACAGTAACTGATGAAGAGGCCGCTCAGAGAGCATTCACATACATTACAATCTCCAAAGGAAGCGATGATTCTGCATTAACTGACGAAGAAATTCAGGAAAAGAAAGAAATCCTGGCTGGTGTTGCAGAACAGGTCAAAGCAGGAAATGAAATGGAAGGTGCAGCAGTAGAAGCAGAGCTTACAGCATATCCGGTAACCTATGGTGAAGGAAATTCTGACTACTATGCAGCAGAACTCATCAGTGCAGTAGATGCATTAAAAGAAGGTGAAGTTACAGAAGTTATCGAAACCGATTCTGCACTGTACCTTGCGCAGTTGACATCAGAATTTGATGAAGAAGCAACTGAATCAAGAAAAGAAACATTAAAAACAACAAAAGAAAATGAATATTACAATGGTGTTTTAGAAACATGGAAGGAAGAATATCCATTGACAGTTGTAGATTCTGTTTGGGAAAAGGTTGTATTTAACAGAAGCTACGATGCAGCACAGTAAAATTTAGCTTGTATTTTTTAGGGAATCCGAAATGAACGGATTCCCTTTTTAATATTTAAGATACGTAAGGAATTTGTGAATCGAAGATTTTGTACTATGTTTTTGAATATTTCATTCTATATTTACTGAAAAAATGATGATAAAATCATATCTAATATAAGAAAAATATATTCTGGAGGAGTTTGATATGAAAAAACAGTGGTGGCATAATAAGATTGCTTATGAGATCTATCCAAAGAGCTTTCTGGATACCAACGGTGATGGAATCGGTGATATCAAAGGAATTACAAGTAAGCTGGATTATTTAAAAGAATTAGGTGCAGACATTGTCTGGATCTGTCCGATTTATGCGTCTCCGATGGTGGATCAGGGCTATGATATATCAGATTATTATGCAATCAATCCATGTTTTGGAACCATGGAGGATTTTGATGAGCTTCTTGCAGAAGCAAAGAAACGTGATATGCATATTCTGATGGATCTGGTAGTAAATCACTGCTCTGATCAGCACGAATGGTTCAAAAAAGCCATGCAGGACCCGGATGGAAAATACGGAAAATATTTCTATATCATGGACGGCAAAGACGGCAATCCGCCAAACAACTGGAGAGCGGAATTTGGCGGAAGCTGCTGGGACAAGGTTCCTGGTTATGATAATAAATTCTATTTCCATACCTTTGCAAAAGAACAGCCGGATTTGAACTGGGAAAACAAGGAAGTCAGAGAAGAAATTTATAAAATGGTAAACTGGTGGCTGGATAAGGGAATCTCGGGATTTCGAATTGATGCGATCATTAATGTCAAGAAGGATTTAACATGGGCATCTCTTCCGCCGGACAGTGCAGATGGGACCGTCAGCGTATTTGAAACAAATAAGCGCGCCCATGGAATTGGGGAGTTTTTAGGGGAACTTCGTGACCGATGCTTCATTCCGCACAATGCATTTACAGTAGGAGAGGTATTCAATTCAACACCGGAGCAGTTGGAAGAATTTATCGGCGAAAACGGCTTCTTTTCTACCATGTTTGAATTTGAACACTGCCTGACGACTTATGCAGGAGCACACTGGTGCGACAATGTACCCTTTGATTTCAAAAAATGGAGAGATGTGGTCTTAAACAATCAGGTATTTGTAAATGATCTGGCGTTTGAGGCGAACATTATTGAAAATCATGACCAGACCCGTGGGGTAAGCTATTTCATTCCGGAAGAGGATTATTCTTATGAGAGTGTCACAGCGCTGGCTGCATTGATGCTGATGTTGAAAGGCATTCCATTTCTCTATCAGGGGCAGGAAATTGGTATGAGAAACTGCCGCTTTGACAGTGCGGACCGTTATGAGGATATCAGCACATTGGAACAGTACAAACAGGCTCTGGCAAAAGGTCACAGCGTGGATGCGGCCATGAAGGTCTGCTGTCAGTACAGCCGGGACAATGCAAGAACACCGATGCAGTGGAATGGCACCGAAAATGCCGGATTTACCACGGGAACCCCATGGTTCTATATGAATCCAAATTACAAAGAAATCAATGTGGAAAAAGATAGAGCATCTGAAAAGTCCGTTTTCAATTTTTATAAGAAACTGATCGCACTTAGAAAAACACCAGAATATGAAGATGTGTTTGTGGAGGGAAATACAAAACCTGTTTTTACAGAAGAAGATCACATTTTTGCTTATGAACGTGTTTCAAAAGATGGACAGAAAAAAGTTCTGGTAATTTCGAACTACCAGAACTCTGCATATGATTTAAAATTAAAATCTTCCTTTGATGAAATTTTATTAAACAACTATCATGGCCTTGAAGTTACGAATGGAGTGGTTTCCTTGAAGCCTTACCAGACAGTCGTGCTGAAATAGCTTCCCAATGGTAAACCAGTGGGTAAAATACAATGTTACAAAGCAGTGCAGCGATGACATCAATCACGCTGTGCTGTTTTAAGAACATGGTAGATAAGCAGATCAAAACAGCCACGATATGAGACGCCCATTTCCAAGATGGGTGTTTTTTAAATCGCTCATCTCTGCAAAGTGCGATATCACAGGCTACAGTGGCAAATACATGAAGGCTTGGCAGGATATTGGTGGAAGTATCAATGGTGTACAGTAAATTGACTGCCCAGGTAAAGAATCCATCTACCACGATTTCCGGTCGCAGATTCTGACCGTTTGGATATATAAGGGAAGTGATGACAAAAACAATCATCCCAAGCATCATATTCGCAATAAATCGTTTGTATTCTTTAAGGCTTTTATCCGTCAGTCCAAGATATAGGACTGTCCCACATACATATACGTACCAGATCACGTAAGGAATTATAAAATATTCACAGAATGGAATCATATCATCCAATTTTGTATGAATAATATTGACTGGCACATCCCTCGCTTCCATAAAAAAGAAGGTTGCCAGATATACGATTCCGAAAATAATAATTCCTTTCATTCGTTTCAAAAGTTCTTTTAATTCCATAATCCACCATCCTGATTAAATCTGAAGTTATTCTATCACTAGAAAATGCGAAGTCAAGGAAGTTTAGAATAATTTAAGAAAAGTATAATTTTTTCTTGGATATTTTGAGGTTTTGATATATACTTTTGGATATCGAAAAAGACTCGTGAAGCTTTTAGGAGGAATAAAGGATGAAAGAACAGATCAGAATCGGTATCTTAGGATACGGAAACCTGGGAAAAGGTGTAGAATGTGCTGTAAAGCAGAACGAAGATATGAAATTAACAGCGGTATTTACAAGACGTGCACCGGAAAGCTTAAAAATTTTAACAGAAGGAGTACCGGTTTATTCAGCAGCAGATGCAGCAGCTCATGCGAATGAAGTTGACGTACTCATTCTTTGTGGGGGAAGTGCAACAGACCTTCCGGAACAGACACCTGAAATGGTAAAATATTTCAACGTGATCGACAGCTTTGATACTCACGCAAGAATTCCGGAACACTTTGCAAATGTAGATGCAGCGGCAAAGGCAAGTGGAAAAATCGGAATCATTTCCTGTGGATGGGATCCGGGAATGTTCTCATTGAACAGAGTTTATGCGAGTGCAGTTCTTCCGAACGGAAAAGACTATACATTCTGGGGCAAGGGTGTAAGCCAGGGTCATTCCGATGCAGTTCGCCGTATTGAAGGCGTTGTAGATGCAAGACAGTATACAATTCCTGTGGATGAAGCATTAGAACAGGTAAGAAGCGGTTCTAACCCGGAACTTACGACACGTCAGAAACATACAAGAGAATGCTTTGTAGTAGCAGAAGAAGGCGCAGATCTTGCACGCATTGAAAAAGAAATCGTAACAATGCCAAACTACTTTGCAGATTATGATACAACTGTACATTTCATTTCTATGGAAGAAATGAAAGCGAACCACAGCGGTATTCCACATGGCGGATTTGTGATCAGAAGCGGTAAAACAGGCTGGAACGAAGAATACAGCAATGTAATCGAATACAGCTTAAAACTGGATTCTAATCCTGCATTTACTTCCAGCGTCATCGTGGCCTATGCAAGAGCAGCATACCGCATGGCAAAAGAAGGCATGAGCGGATGTAAGACAGTTCTGGATATTGCACCAGCACAGTTAAGTGCATACGATCCAGCATATTTAAGAGAGCATATGTTATAAAATCCAGGAACATGATGAATGATCGATACCTCAAATGCCGATGAATTGCCGGATGTGGTGGTAAAAACAGTACAGAAGAGGTAACTTAGATGATCATTCGTAAATAAGGGAAAAGAGAAAGGCTGGCCTGTTTGGGTCAGCTTTTTAAATTGATAATTTTGTGAAAACTGGAAAATCCCCTCATAATTTCTAAAAAATGAGTGATACTAATTGCAGATTACAAATCAAAAAGGAGAAAATTATATGAAAGCAACTGGAATCACTCGTAAGATTGATGAATTGGGAAGAATCGTTATCCCAAAGGAAATTCGAAGAACCTTACGTATCCGTGAGGGTACGCCTTTAGAAATATTTACAGAAAAAAATGGAGAGATCATTTTAAGAAAATATTCTCCTATGGGAGAGCTGGTAGCATTTGCACAGCAATATGCAGATAGTCTGGCCCAGACAACCGGAATGATGGTCTGTATTACGGATCTTGAGCAGGTCATTGCGGCAGCAGGCGGTGCAAAAAAGGATTACCTGGGGAAAGCAATCAGTGAAAAACTGGATCAGCAGATTGAGGACCGTATGCAGAGTCAGGCGGTTCCGGAAGAGAAAAAATATGTACCAATATTAAAGGAACCGGTTGCGGAAAAATATGCCCAGACAATCTGTCCAATCATCTGTCAGGGAGATGTGATCGGTTCGGTCGTATTGCTTGCAAAGGATGCCAGAACAAAGATGGGAGAGCTTGAAAAGAAACTTTCCTATTGTGCCGCAGGTTTTCTCGGACGTCAGATGGAAGAATAAAGATGACAAGACAGCTGTAAAGATTCTGTAAAAAAATACTAGGATTTATGGAAAGAATGTGATATACTTCTGTGAAAACAAAATTACAAAAGGAGAAGAAGCATGAGTACCATGAATCTGACCCTGTTAACTGATCTCTACCAATTGACCATGATGCAGGGATACTTTAAAAACAAGAACAATGATACTGTTGTATTCGATGCATTTTACAGAACCAACCCAAGCGGTAACGGCTTTGCGATTGCAGCGGGCTTAGAGCAGGTAATCGATTACCTGAAAAATCTGCACTTTAGCTCTGAAGATATTGAATATTTGAGAGGATTAAAGATCTTCGATGAAGACTTTCTGGAATATTTAGCTGATTTTAAATTCACAGGAAGTGTGTATGCGATTCCTGAAGGAACGGTTGTGTTCCCGAGAGAACCTTTGATTAAAGTCATTGCACCAATTATGCAGGCGCAGTTGATTGAAACAGCGATTTTAAATATTGTAAACCACCAGAGTTTGATTGCTACAAAAGCAGCGCGCGTTGTCTATGCGGCAAAGGGTGACGGTGTTATGGAATTTGGTCTTCGCCGTGCGCAGGGACCGGATGCAGGTGTTTATGGTGCCAGAGCAGCCATGATTGGCGGATGTATCGGTACTTCTAACGTACTGGCAGGACAGCTTTTCGATGTTCCGGTACTTGGAACCCACGCACACAGCTGGATCATGAGCTTCCCGGATGAATATACTGCATTTAAGAAATATGCAGAGCTTTATCCAAATGCATGTACCCTGCTTGTAGACACCTACGATACATTGAAATCCGGTGTACCAAATGCAATCCGTGTATTCAAAGAAATGCGTGAAGCAGGAATCCCATTAACGAAATATGGAATTCGCCTGGACAGCGGTGACCTTGCATATCTTTCAAAGAGAGCTAGAAAAATGTTAGATAAGGCTGGATTCCCGGATGCAGTGATTTCTGCTTCCAGCGACCTGGACGAACATCTGATTGACAGCTTAAAAGCACAGGGGGCTGAAATCAGATCCTGGGGTGTAGGTACAAACCTGATCACATCCAAGGACCAGCCGGCATTCGGCGGTGTATATAAACTTGCAGCAATTAAGAAAGAAGATGGAACATTTATTCCAAAGATCAAGCTTTCTGAAAATACAGCAAAGGTGACAAATCCGGGTAATAAAACTGTTTATCGTATCTATGATAAAGAAACAGGCATGTTAAATGCTGACCTGATTTGTCTTGCAGACGAAACATTTGACATCAATGAAGACCTTCGTATTTTCGATCCAATCGAAACATGGAAGAAGACAAGATATAAAGCAGGATCTTATGAAATGAGAGAACTGCTTGTGGAAGTATTCAGAGATGGAGAATGTGTATATGAATCTCCAAGCGTTATGGAAATGAGAGAATACTGTAAGAAAGAACAGGAGACTGTTTGGGAAGAATCCAGACGTCTTGTAAATCCTCATGAAGTTTATGTGGATTTATCTGACAAGCTTTATAAGATGAAGGCAGATCTTTTAGAAGAATTAAGTGATTTAGACGAAGAATAAGGGTTAGAATTTCGGGACTCAAAAGGATAAAATTTGGGTCCCGAAAAAAATTAAAAAAAATTCAAAAAAATGCTTGCATTTTTTGAGATGATGATATATACTAGCCATTGTTGAGACGAACGGTCGATACAAAACAACAAAATATAGCGCTATCGCCAAACGGTAAGGCAACGGACTCTGACTCCGTCATTTCAAGGTTCGAATCCTTGTAGCGCTGCTAAATGAACTCAGTAGATTAATTCTACTGAGTTTTTTGTACCTAAAAAATAATGAACGATAAAATATCGGTTACATAATAAAAAGATTGGACAATTAGTTATGGATTTATTATTGAACAATATTTTAAATCTAACTACAGAAGAGATTAAAAATAGTAAAATTGAATTTAATATGCACGTAGGCGGCAGCGGCGAACCATTTCTTGACCGCTGGCTCAAATGTAATGAAGTTGATAAAATGGCGGGAACATGTGCTGAATGTTCTTATTGGGGATGGTATGGAAACCAACATAACTTTTTTTCTGGACAATGGGTTTTTAGTTTTGCTCGTATTACAGATGATGAATGGCTATTTATTTCAGCTGCTGAAGTTTTGGATGTGCCAGCTAATACATGGGCTATTACGAAGGTTTTGAAAAAATTCACTCCGTTTTTTGGGAGAGTAATCATAAAGTGTAAAAAAGGTAATACTTTTTCGAGGTATACGTTTAATCTTAACAGATATCTTGAACAGGCAGTAGTAAAAGAAATCCTTCCTTGCCTATATAACGGTGAAAAATTTGAAGGCTATGATAAGGTTCATTTACCATATCATAGACTGTCAGATATTTTTAACGGAAAAATATTGCCTACATATCATGACGCATTAAAAAAAGTAACTGGTGTATATTGTCTTACAGACACCCATACAGGAAAACTCTATATTGGCTCGGCAACCGGAACGGAAGGTGTTGCTCAACGCTGGGGAAATTATCTTGATTCAAAACATGGTGGAAACAAAAAGTTAATTTCATTATACAGTCAAAAAGGATCTGAATATTTCGAAAAAAATTTCACATTCACATTATTGGAATATTTCGGTTTATCATATGATCCTCAAAAAATCGTTGAGCGAGAACAATATTGGAAAAGATGTTTTGATACAATAAAAAATGGATATAACGATAATTAGAGAACGGAAGGGTAGTTTGTTCTATCCGTCCGTTTTTTGTATTCGGAAAATTTGGAATCCATAGATATATTAAAAAAATTATGATAGAATACAAACAAGTCCTGAATAAAGAAAGAATGGGGAAGTTTGGTATGGAACTTAGAAGAAACATATACGACAAACTGATTGAATGGAAAAAACAGAATACAGGACATGTACTGGAGCTTCAGGGTGCAAGACAGGTTGGAAAAACATATATTCTGAAGAAATTTGGAAAAGAAAATTTTCGGAATATGATTTATATTAACATGGCTGAAAAATCAGGAAAAGATTTTTTGCGTTGCTACGAAATAGCAAGTGAATGGGAACCTGGCAATCCAAGACCTGAAAGTCCTCTCCATGAAGCATTCAAGCTGTACAATCAGACATTTACAGATGATGAAAATACAGTGGTAATTATTGATGAGATTCAGGAATCAGCAGAGGTGTACAACCAGATTCGTCCGCTGGCGAGAGAGTTTAAGGCTTATGTAATTGTAACAGGAAGTTATCTTGGAAGAACTGTTGAGAGAGAATTCTTTCTTCCGGCAGGAGACATGGATCATCTTACAATGGAAACATTGACATTTGATGAATTCCTTGATGTTTTCGGAGAAAGAGAACTGTATGAGAAAATAGACCTCTTTGGCGGAAGTGATAGTGATGATTACAAAAAGCTGATGGACTATTACGAAGTTTATCAAAAAATTGGCGGCTATCCGGCAGTAGTTGTTTCCTATGCGGAAGAAAAAGATTTGAATAAATGTTATGAAATGGTTCGAAGATTGATTGAGATTTTTACAAATGAATCCAAACGCTATTTTACGGACATTATTGATATGAATATGTTTCAGAAACTCTTTAATGCCATTGCGCTTTTAATGATACAAGAAAAGCAGGGAGTTAGAGATCTGACAGCAGAGCTTAGTAAGATTGCTTATCAAGAAGATAGTGGTCGTATGACTAAGAAAATGCTTAATCATGCAATTAGCTGGCTTCAGGAATCGCATATTATCGGTTATGCTTCAAAAGCAGTAGATTGTGATTATAAGCAGATTAAGGATAATAGCAGATACTATTTCCTTGATATGGGTGTTGCTTATCATTTCTTGAGCAGAACAGGCGCACCTTATGAAACAATCAAAGGGCTGCTTGCTGAGAATTTTGTGTATCTGACTTTGAGAAGACGAGTTGAAAATGCAGAGATTGCAGGTATTGCACCTTGGTTTGCATCTGATGAAAAAACAAAAGGAGAACTTGACTTTTATGCAAGAAGTCTTTTGGATTATAAAAACTATGGTATCGAAGTGAAAAGCACAGATGCTGCGGCAAAGACTGCGAGAAAACTTTTGGATAATAAGAAGCTTGATTATTTGTATTTGTTGAAAGGTGATACAAAGGGTGGAATTGCGGGAGATAATATTTTTACTATGCCACTTTGTTTGGCAGATAGAATAAGTTTCAAAGCATGAAAAAATATAGAGGGACAAAATGACAGATGTTTTAAATAAGCATATACCATATTTATATAAGTATCGTTCATTAGTAAATAAAGAATACGTGTTTGACATTTTGAAGAATCATTGCTTATATTTTCCTACTCGGTCAGGATTGAACGATCCGTTAGAAGGCGTTATTCAACCAATTCATTTTCACACGTTGGGAAGCACCTATTTTATAGAGAATGGATATTTGCAACCAGAATTTAATGAATTGCTAGAAGAATACCGTATTTTGTCATTGTCACGAACTTGGAACAATATGCAGATGTGGGCTCATTATGCAAATAATTATAAAGGTATTTGTATTGCATTTAAATATAATGATGTGTTTTTAAATGCAAGAGAAGTGAAATACACATCTAAAAGATTTAAGTATATTGATGAAAGAGACATTGTTACAGATAAAGAATTTGAATCTATCATTAAAAAAAATTTGCTTTATAAAAGTAAGAATTGGAAATACGAATACGAGTACCGTATAATTGAGAAGACTTCAGAACCGTTTTTCTATTTTCCTCAAAATTGTATAGAAGAAGTTATTTTTGGGAATATCCTTGAAATTGATAGAGAAACAGTGGTTGAAATATCAAAGATCTGCAACGAACAAAATATAAAACTTAGTTATATTACTTTTTGCACAGACTATTTTGAAATAAAGAAAGAGTCGTTTTCTTTATATTTATATCTTAATGACGAGTATAACCCATATATTTCCAATGATGTTATAATGTATGAGGGTCAAGAATATCCGATTCGTACACATTTTATAGGAAGTGATAGAATTATTGAAAGCAGAAAATAAATTTAAAAATACATTTTTGTAAACATTGCACAAAAGATAGTGAAAAGAATTTTTGAGATGCCTGCAACCCCAGCATTTACAGGCATTTGCGGAGCCAAAACATACTGTCTCTGACTCCGTCATTTCAAGGTTCGAATCCTTGTAGCCCTGCTAAGTGAACTCAGTAGATTGATTCTGCTGAGTTTTTTGTGTCTGGAAATCAATGATAAAAGTTCTTTTGGTTGTTTTATGAGAGACAAAAATGTATAATATATAATAATATATATTAGTTTTTGTTTAAAATGGAGATGGCAGATTTGTGTAAAGAAAGAGAGCTAAGCTTTTCTATTTTTATATTGTATGCATTGGCTGAAAAATGGAAGATGACACCTGCTACTGTATATAAAATATTAAATTCAACAGGTATTTTAGATAATTATATTATTGCTGGATATGATATGTTGCATACTCAGGGAAAGGAATATCTCGTCGAGGATATTACTGAATTTGTCCGTGAAAAAGGGGTTAATATATGATTGTTTATCATGGAACAACAGAAATAATTGAAAAGCCTGATGTGAAATTTTCTAAAAAATATCTTGATTTTGGAAAAGGCTTTTATTTAACTACCTTTGAAAGTCAAGCAAAAAAGTGGGCGCTTCGTAAAGGAATGCGTCAAGAAAAGCAAGGTATTGTAAATGTTTACGAATTGAAGGATAACTGGAATGGATTTAAAGTGCTATCCTTTGAGAAAGAGAATGAACAGTGGTTAGATTTTGTTTGTGCAGGCAGAAAAGGCGAAACTATTAATCAGGACTATGATATTAGTGTAGGTAATGTCGCTAACGATGATGTGTTTAAGACCGTTGATATGTATTTCCGTGGACTTTGGGATAAAAAGAAGGTACTGGAAGAATTAAGATACTACAAAATGAATGATCAGATTTGCATTGTAAATCAAAAAGTGTTAGAAGAGGTGCTGACTTTTCAAAAGTCGTATGAGGTGGAGCCATAATGGTAGATAGAGAACAGCTCGCGCTAGTGTATAAACAGAATTTGGAAAATGATATTATTAAATATATTGCCGAGGTAAAAGGCATCGAATTGCGCAAGGCTTTTGATATTTATTATTCGAGCCGATTGGCTGAACAGATTTCAGAAGGAAAATGCGGTATCGAGAATATGGATGCAAAGTACCTTGCAGAGGATTTGATAGAGAATGAATTGGGAACTCAGTAGAGAATATCTACTGAGTTTTTTGTGTCTAAAAATATCGATTTTCATTTTCTGTTGGAAAAGCTGCTCAGGGAATATGTCATGCTTTCTCCGGAATAAAATATTCCAAAAGAAGGTGAAGGATATGTTAAAAAATCTGACAAACGAAAAGCTGGTGCAGTTAAATATCGAAGCAGAAGACTGGGAAGATGCGGTTCGTAAAGCGTCCCAGCCCCTGATCGATGAAGGGAAAGTAAAGCAGTCGTATCTGGAAGATATCGTTGTGGGCGTAAAAGAACTGGGGCCTTACATTGTGCTGACAGAGCATGTGGCGCTTCCTCACGCAAGACCGGAGGCCGGAGCCCTGGAATCTGCCATTGGAATTGTGACCTTAAGAACTCCCGTCTGTTTTGGCAATGCATCAAACGATCCCGTAAAATACTTATTCCCTCTAAGTGCTGTCGATAACGAAAAGCACCTGGAGGCATTGGCTGAACTGGCCGGTCTACTGGAGGATGAGCAGTTTTTTAGGATGCTGGATAAAGCAAAGTCAGCAAAAGAGGTAATGGATTATATCAACAGGTAAGGAGGCGAGATATGTACAAAGCATTGGTGTGCTGTCGTGCGGGCATGGGCAGCAGTATGCTCCTTAAGATTAAGGCTGATCAGGTGATCAGCGAAAATAATTTTCCGATCGTGACAGAGCATGGGAATCTGGACTCTCTGGCCGGTTTTACCGGAGATCTGATCATCACGATGGATGACCTGTCAGACGAATTGAAAAACAAGGTTCCTTATGCATTGGGAATTCGCAATATTCTGGATAAAAAAGAAATGAAAGCAAAAATGGAAGAATTTTTAGCAGCTAGAGAATCGTAGAGGAGAGATTTGAATGTTAGACGCTATTTTAGTGCAGGCGAGAAATACTGCATTGATCATGGGCCTCATTGCTATGATCGGTTTGCTGCTTCAGAAAAAATCCGCCAATGACGTCATCAGCGGAACATTAAAAACAGTCATTGGATTTATGGTATTTAATATCGGTTCCAATGCAATGTCTTCTGTGGTAACGACATTTACGGAATTATTTAATACAGCCTTTGGAATTACCGGTGTAACGACTCAGGTAGAGGTTGCCACCGGCCTGGCGCTGAATACTTATGGTACAGAGGTTGCAATGGTAATGCTGCTGGGATTTGTGATGAACCTGCTGTTTGCAAAATTCACGAGGTTCAAATCTATTTTCCTGACAGGACAGCATTTCTTATACTTTGCATGTGTCATCGCACTTGTATTTATTGCCAATGATATGCCGCCAGCCCTGACGGTTATTTTGGGCGGTATCATTTTGGGCTTCTGTGGTGCAGCCCTTCCGACAATCTGTCAGCCTTTCGTAAAGAAGATTATCGGTGCGGATAATCTGTCCATCGGACACTTTAACTGTATCGGCTATGCATTGTCCGGATATATCGGAAAACTGGTCGGAATGTTCGGCAAAGGAAAAGAACAGAAGGATTCCAGTTCTGTAAAAATGCCGAAATTCTTTGACCTGTTCAGAGATTTTATTTTCTCTGTGGCACTTTTTATGATCGTTTTATTCTATATTGCAGTCATTGCATGTGTTGTGAACGGACATATGGATTTTGTTCTTGAAAAAGCAGGAACGGATATCTGGTTCTTATACCCATTCCTTCAGGGACTTCAGTTTGCGGCAGGTATGAGCGTATTAATTTACGGTGTTCGTCAGTTCATTGCAGAAATTACCGCGGCATTTGTTGCGATTTCTGAAAAATACATTCCGAATTCCAAACCGGCAGTTGACTGTCCGGCACTTTTTCCGTTTGCACCAACAGCGGTACTCATTGGGTTTGTAGGTGCATTCCTTGGCGGTCTGGCTGCCATGGGCCTGATGGTTGTTTTTGACAGTTCTGTCATCATGATTCCGGCTGCTGGTATCTGCTTCTTCTCGGGTGGTACCTGCGGTATCTTTGGAAATGTGCATGGCGGTTGGAAAGGGGCACTTCTTGCTTCCTTTATTGTTGGTATGGCACTGACTGGTCTGCCGCTGATTCTCTACCCTGCATTTGCCCAGCTTGGCATTGCAGGTGCTTCCTTCCCGAATGTGGACTATAACATTATCGGAAGTATTTTGAACTGGATTTTGGGAATTTTTGCGTAACGGAAAGGCAGCTTATGAATCTGAAAGATTTGATGAAAAACGGAAAAGTCAAAGGCGTTTTTGTAAAGACCATGGCATTTCCTGCAATGGTGATCTTGACACAGCAATGTGGGATGGATTTTATCTTTTACGACGGAGAGCATGGAATTTTAGATGAAGAAAGACTTCATGATCTGATGGTATTAGGAAATTGCAATGATTTTCCGACGATCGTTCGTGTGCCTGAACTTTCCAAAAGGGAAGTATCCAGAATTCTAGATTATGGTGCCACAGGAGTGATGGTTCCCATGATCGAGACAAAAGAAGAGGCAGAAAAGCTGGCCGGATGGAGCAAATATCCGCCAATCGGACGCAGAAGCTATTCCAGTGGAGCAAATACCCATTATGATTCCAGTGGAGCTCATTCTGCAAATATGGTGGAAATGAATGAGCGGACTATCGCCATTGTTCAGATCGAAACGGTGAGAGGCATAGAAAACATTGAGGAAATCCTAAGTGTGGATGGAATCGATGCAATCATTGTAGGACCGTGTGATCTGGCAAATTCTATGGGCAATCCGGATGATTTGATGGATGAAAAGGAACTAGAGATGATACAGAGAGTATCAGATGCCTGTAAAAAATATCAGAAACCCTGGGGAATCATCGGTAAGATGAATATGCTCAGATATTTTAAGGATGATCTGTCTATTTTAATCGGTGCAGACGATTTGGGTATTTTGAGGGCTGGTCTTAAAAATGCAGTGAAAGAATATGAAGAGCTGTAAAGGAGTCCTATGGGAAATACAGAGCAGCAGGTGAAGGAATTTCTGCGTATTGAAACAGAAGAAATAAGCAGATTCATTGAAAAGATTGATTATGGAGCATTGGAAAAAGCAAAAATGCTCATTCTGGAAGCGGAAAGCGAGGGAAACCGGGTCCATGTGACCGGGATTGGAAAGCCCGGTCACGTAGCGGGATATATCGCGTCCCTTTTGTCTTCTACAGGTACGAGATGCTATGAGCTTCATGGTACGGAAGCGGTCCATGGAAGCTCCGGGCAGGTAGCTTCCGGGGATGTGGTGATCTCTATCAGTAACAGTGGAGAAACGACAGAATTAAAAGCGACCGTGGAGACTCTGAAAGGAAATGGTGCAAAAATCATTTCTGTGACAGGAAACGCTCATTCGTGGCTGGCGAAGCAGGGAGATGTGGTTTTGACAGCAGGAGTAGCGCAGGAGGGGGATTTTCTGAATAAACCTCCTCGAGCTTCTATTCTGGCAGAAATCATCATCTTACAGTGCTTAAGTATTCTGCTCCAGAATGAAAAAGGTCTGACACCAAAGCAGTACGTAAAATGGCACCCGGGTGGAACCCTGGGTGCCAGTATAAAACAAGACTAAAATTAATCCGTCGGTGCCTGATAAAATCGTCCAGCCACCTGATCGGTCTTGATCGTATTAATAAACGCTTTTTTATCGATCTGGCGGATCGTATGTACGATTTTATCAGTCTCCCCTCGGGAAACGACGGAGTATACAACACTTCGTTCCTTGTGTTCGTAAGAGCCTTCCCCTTCCATAATGGTCGCACCGTGATGGGTGATCTCCTTGATCATCTGACAAACAAGGTGCGGCTTATTGGTAACGATAAAAAGCGTAGTTTTCTGGAATTTCTGATAAAGCATATGCAGCATCTGGGTAGAAGCATACTGATAAATAATAGAGTACAGTGCCTTGTCCCATCCAAATAATAGACCTGCGATACCGATGATGCATGCATTGATACCGAGAACCATATTCCAGGAATCTACGCCTTTTTTTTGAGAAAGGAAGATTCCGATAAAATCTGTTCCGCCGGTGGTAGCATCCACAGAAAGTACAAGGCTGATGGCTGCACCATTGATGATACCGCCAAAAATACTGATCAAAAGTGTATCATAGGTAATTGGATAACCTGGCAGGATGTCCGTTAAGGTACTGGTCAATACGATCGTCAGTAAAGAAAATAAAGTAAATTTTTTGCCGATAAATTTAAATCCAATGTAAACGGGAAATGCATTCAGCAAAAGATTGATGACCGTATATGGAAGTTCAATATGAAAAAACTGCGATGCAATGCTCTGGATCAGAATCGTAAGCCCCGTAGCACCGCCCGGATACAGCCCGCCGGTACGGACAAAGGTCTTGATGTTTAGAGCCATGACCACCGAAGCAATACAAATGACAACAATTCTCTTTATGTCTTTTTTAAAATCAAAATTCATTTTGTGTTCCCCCGAAAAAATAAATACCCTTAAATTCAGTATAAAAAATGTTACGCAGATAGTCAAAGGAGATTTCCTGATTTTAGAAAGATTTTAGTAGGAAATCTATGGGATTTCATGTATACTATTACCGTATGAACAGGAGGAAGATACATGTACAAATGGGACGGAAGAGTCAGATTCAGTGAAGTGGGCGAGGACAAGCGCCTGACATTAGACAGCATCGTCAATTATTTTCAGGACTGCAGTACCTTTCAGTCGGAGGACCTTGGAAACGGTATGGAAGCGGTAGAAGCCCTGCATCGTGTGTGGGTGCTTTCATCCTGGCAGATCGTTGTCAATGAATATCCAAAGATTGGAGAAAAGATTACAACAGGAACCTGGCCATATGATTACAACAGGTTTTTAGGCAGTCGTAATTTCATCATGTATGGAGAGGATGGACGGGTTCTTGCCTATGCAAACAGCCTCTGGACCTATTTAAATTCAGAAACAGGCCGTCCGGTCAGAGTAGATGATGAAGTGATAAAACTCTATACATTAGAACCAAAATATGATATGGAATATGCAGACAGAAAGATTGCACTGCCGGAGGGAATGGTGAGCGAGCCTGCATTTTCGGTAGAAATTCATCATCTGGATACAAATCATCATGTAAACAACGGGCAGTATGTAAAGATGGCCGGTCTGTATTTGCCAAAGGATTTCGAAATCGCACAGATGAGAGCGGAATATAAAAAATCTGCCTTGTTAGGTGATAAGATCTGTCCGCAGGTACATTATGAAGATAAAAAAGTCATTGTCAGCCTGAATGACGAAGCGGACAATGCGTTTACTGTAGTAGAATTTTTGGCACGTAAATAGTAAAAAACGATAAGTGCAATATGAAGAGAGGACGAAAAACATGATCGAATTAGGAAAGAAACAGACACTGGAAGTTGTAAAGAAGGTAGAATTCGGAGTCTATCTTGCAGAAGAAGCGGGAAGTACAGATAAAGTGCTCCTTCCAAAGAAACAGGTACCGGAAGGAATAGAAAATGGAAGTAAAATCGAAGTATTTATCTATAGAGATTCCAAAGACCGTCTCATTGCTACCACAGCAGTGCCGAAGATTACGTTAGGCGAGCTGGCAGTGCTGACAGTAAAAGAAGTAGGAAAGATCGGTGCATTCTTAGACTGTGGTCTGGAAAAGGATTTATTCCTGCCATTTAAACAGCAGACAAGAAAGGTACGCACGGGAGAAGAGGTTCTGGCTGCAATGTATATTGATAAGAGCAGCCGTCTTTGTGCGACCATGAACGTATACGAATATTTGAAAAAAGATTCACCTTATAAAAAAGAAGATACTGTAAAAGGTGTTATTTATGAGATCAGCAAGAATTTTGGAGCATTTGTAGCAGTAGATAATCAATATTCTGCCCTGATTCCTGCAAAGGAATTTCACGGAGAATATGAAATTGGTGACATGGTAGAAGCACGAGTTACTGCAGTGAAAGCAGATGGCAAGCTGGATTTAAGCATTCGACAGAAAGCACATTTACAGATGGACGAAGATGCGCAGTACGTCATGCAGGTCATCGACGAATTCGAAGGAGTTCTTCCATTTAATGATAAAGTATCCCCGGAAATCATCCAGAGAGAATTCAAAATGAGTAAAAATGCATTCAAACGTGCAGTAGGAAAACTCTATAAAGAAGGCAAAATTGAGATAACTGAAAACCGTATTTTAAAAGTAAAATAGTAAAAATTTCCAAAAACAGATTTTGCCTTTTGGGCAATTGATGAAAAATTCACAAAATTGTGATTTTGCACAAAATTAGCTTGCAAATTTTGGTAACAATGCTATACTGACGGTGTAAACGAAGTTTACGAAACGATGTGAAAATAAAGAGGAGGAATCACAATGAAAGTAACTAATATCACAAATATCAATGGATTTTTTAAAGTCGTAGATTCCTGCAAAGGAAAAGTTGAGTTAGTAACAGGCGAAGGCGACAGACTGAACCTGAAATCCAAATTATGCCAGTACGTATCTATGGCAAACATTTTCTCTAATGGAGAAATTCCAGAACTGGAAGTCATTGCATACGAAAGAGAAGATATCGACAAGTTAATTAACTTCATGATGGATGGCGAATAATTTACGCAATATAGAAAAGTAATAAATGAGGGGAAACAACGATTGTGTGTTTCCCTTTTTTTGTGTATAATAAAACCGATTATACGCAAAAATTTTGAAAGAGAGAAAACCATGAATTTCACACATCTGCACGTGCATACGGAATACAGTCTTCTGGACGGTTCCAACAAAATTAAAGAATGTGTTTTAAGAGTCAAAGAGCTTGGCATGGACAGCGTGGCAATTACTGATCACGGAGTCATGTTCGGAGTCATTGACTTTTATCGTGCTGCCAAAGCGGAGGGAATCCGTCCGATCTTAGGCTGTGAGGTTTATGTGACTCCTAATTCCCGTTTTGACAGAGAAATCGGGAATAACGAAGACAGATATTATCATCTGGTACTTCTGGCAGAGAACAATGAAGGCTATAGCAATCTGATGAAGATTGTCTCAAAAGGTTTCACAGAAGGGTATTATTATAAGCCTCGAGTAGATATGGAGGTATTGGAAAAATACCATGAAGGGATTATTGCATTAAGTGCCTGTCTTGCCGGAGAAGTACAGAAATATTTAAATAGAGGCTTTTATGAAGAAGGTAAAAAAGCAGCCCTTCGCTATGAAAGCATTTTCGGAAAAGGAAATTTCTTCCTGGAATTGCAGGATCATGGCCTGCCTGAGCAGAAGCGTGTAAATATGGAGCTTTTACGTCTCAGCCAGGATACGGGCATTGAACTGGTCGCGACAAACGATGTTCATTACACTTACGCAGAGGATGAAAAGCCTCATGATATTTTACTCTGTTTACAGACTGGCAAAAAATTATCTGATGAAAATCGTATGCGTTACGAGGGCGGACAATATTATATAAAAACGCCGGAAGAGATGGCAGAACTTTTTCCATATGCGCTGCAAGCCCTGGAAAATACCCATAAAATTGCGGAACGCTGTAATGTGGAAATTGAATTTGGTGTAACAAAGCTTCCAAAATACGATGTGCCGGAAGGGTATACGTCCTGGGAATATTTAAACAAGCTTTGCTTTGAAGGTTTGGAGAGATGTTATCCGAATCATGAAAAAGAATTAGAAGATCAGTTGACTTATGAGCTTGGCATCATTCAGAAAATGGGTTATGTAGACTATTTCCTGATTGTTTGGGATTTTATCAAATATGCCAAAGATCACGGTATTGCGGTAGGACCGGGACGAGGAAGTGCTGCGGGAAGTATTGTTTCTTATACCCTTGGGATTACAACCATCGACCCGATGAAATACAGTCTGCTGTTTGAGCGATTCCTAAACCCGGAACGAGTATCTATGCCTGATATCGACGTTGACTTCTGCTTTGAAAGACGTCAGGAAGTCATTGATTACGTTGTAGAAAAATATGGAAAAGACCGTGTGGTACAGATTGTTACCTTTGGTACGCTGGCAGCCCGCAACGCGATCCGTGATGTCGGACGCGCCATGGATCTTCCATACCAGCTCTGCGATCAGACGGCAAAACAGATTCCGCAGGAATTAAATATTACGATTGACAGAGCGTTAAAAGTCAATCCGGAGCTTCGGAAAAACTACGAAGAGAATCCGGATGTTCACGAACTGATCGACATGGCAAAACGTCTGGAGGGACTTCCGAGACATACCTCCATGCATGCTGCCGGAGTCGTGATCAGTCAGAAATCGGTGGATGAATATGTTCCATTGTCCAGAGGTTCTGACGGTTCCATTACCACTCAGTTTACCATGACAACACTGGAAGAATTGGGACTTCTGAAAATGGATTTCCTTGGTCTTCGAACACTGACAGTAATTCAAAATGCTGTTAACATGGTAAAAAAGACCAAAGGCGTTGCTATTGATATTGATAAAATAGATTATGATGATAAAAAAGTTTTAGCTTCTATCGGCACAGGAAAGTGTGACGGTATCTTCCAGCTTGAAAGTGCGGGCATGAAAAGCTTCATGAAGGAGTTAAAACCGAAGAGCCTGGAAGATATCATCGCGGGAATTTCCCTTTACCGACCTGGCCCAATGGATTTCATTCCGCAATATATTAAAGGAAAAGATCATCCGGAGACCATTACCTATGACTGTGAAGAGCTTCGAAGCATCTTAGAGCCGACCTATGGCTGTATTGTATATCAGGAACAGGTAATGCAGATTGTACAGAAACTGGCAGGTTATACCCTTGGCCGAGCGGACCTTGTGCGTCGAGCTATGAGTAAGAAAAAAGCTTCCGTTATGGAACAGGAGCGTAAGAACTTTGTCTATGGAAATGAGGCGGAAGGAGTTCCTGGCTGTATTTCCCGAGGCATTCCTGAAAAGACTGCAAACAAGATCTTCGATGATATGACAGATTTTGCGAAATACGCATTTAATAAATCTCATGCGGCAGCTTATGCAGTGGTATCTTACCAGACCGCATGGTTAAAATATTATTATCCGGTAGAATTTATGGCGGCCCTGATGACTTCCGTGATTGATAATCCATCAAAAGTGGCAGAATATATTCTGACTTGTAAGAGCATGGGCATTGCAATCCTGCCGCCGGATATCAATGTGGGATATGCGGGATTTTCTGTTTCCGAAAAAGGAATTCATTATGGACTTTCCGCCATTAAGAGCATTGGACGTTCTGTCATTGATGCAATCGTTGCAGAACGTAAAGAAAATGGTATTTATACAAGCCTGAAAGATTTTATTACCCGATTAAGTAATAAAGAAGTCAATAAGCGAACGATTGAAAACTTTATTAAATCCGGTGCCCTCGATTGCCTGGAAGGAACCAGAAAACAGAAAATGATCATCTATGTGCGAATTATGGATGAAGCAGCCAGAGATAAGAAAAATTCTTTAACAGGGCAGCTCTCATTATTCGATTTCGTAGATGAGGATGTCAAGGCATCGATGGAAATTCAGATGCCGGACGTAGGAGAATTTGACCAGAGTGAGCGTCTTTCCTTTGAAAAAGAGGTTCTGGGTGTTTACCTTAGCGGACATCCTTTGGAGGAATGTGAAGAACGCTGGAGAAAAGCAATCTCCCATACTTCCGCAGATTTCATGCTGGACGAAGAGACCGGAACCACCAAGGTCATGGATGGAGAAAAAGCAATCATTGGTGGTATTATTAGTGAAAAGAGTGTAAAATTAACGAAGACAAGTAAACAGATGGCATATCTTACCATTGAAGATTTGCTTGGAACCGTAGAAGTGATTGTGTTTCCACGTGACTACGAAAACAATGCGGCTGCATTAGAGCAGGATGCAAAGGCATTTGTACAGGGACGTGTCTCCTGTGAGGATGATAAGCCAAGCAGATTGATCTGTGAAAAAATCATTCCGTTCGAGCAGGAGAAAAAAGAATTATGGATTCAGTTTGCGGATAAGGAAACATTTGCAAAGCAGGAAGTTCGTATGCTCAACTCCCTAAAAGCGTACGAGGGAGATGTGCCGGTAGTGGCCTATCTTGCGAAGGAAAAGCAGTGGAAAAAATACCCGCCAAACAGAAATATATCGCTTGCCGATCCCCTGATCGCAGCATTAAAGCAGCAATTCGGTGAGCAGAACATTAAAATCAGAACTCTAAAAGCTATAACGAGGACTTAAGAACAGGAGGAGAAGATGATGGCAGCAAATAAGGAAATCAAGACAATCGGTGTATTAACAAGCGGCGGCGATGCCCCTGGAATGAATGCCGCAATCCGTGCGGTTGTCAGACGTGCATGCTATAACGGAAAACAGGTAAAGGGAATCAGAAGAGGCTATCAGGGTCTTTTGGAAGAAGACATTTTTGATATGAAATCAACGGATGTTTCCGATACCATCGAACGAGGTGGTACAATCCTTTACACAGCTCGTTGCGCAGAATTCCGTACAGCGGAAGGACAGCAGAGAGGTATTGAAATCTGTAAAAAACATGGGATTGACGGACTGGTAGTTATCGGTGGAGACGGTTCCTTCAAAGGTGCACAGTGTCTTGCAAATGGAGGAATCAATACAGTCGGTGTTCCGGGAACTATCGACCTTGATATTGCGTGCACGGAATATACCATTGGTTTCGATACGGCAGTTAATACAGCAATGGAAGCAATCGATAAGGTTCGTGATACTTCCACATCCCATGAAAGATGCAGTATCATTGAGGTAATGGGAAGACATGCAGGATACATTGCACTGTGGTGCGGTATTGCAAATGGTGCAGAAGATATTCTCATTCCTGAGACCTATAACTATGATGAACAGGAAATCATCAACAATATTATCCGCAATCGTAAACGCGGTAAAAAGCATCACATTATCATCAATGCGGAAGGTATCGGACATTCTACATCTATGGCAAGAAGAATTGAAGCAGCTACAGGCATTGAAACAAGAGCGACCATCTTAGGCCACATGCAGCGAGGCGGAAGCCCGACCTGTAAGGACAGAATGTATGCTTCCATCATGGGAGCAATGGCAGCAGATTTACTCTGCCAGGGTAAGACGAACCGCGTCGTAGGATATCAGAACGGACAGTTCAAGGACTACGATATTAATGAAGCACTTGCAATGAACAAGACCATCGATCCATATCAGGTGGAAATCGCGATGGCATTATCACGATAATATGATCACAAGTACAGCAAATGCTCAGGTAAAGAACCTGGCACAGTTAATCAAAAAATCAAAGGTCCGCACGGAACAGGGCGTCTACGTGGTAGAAGGTGTCAAAATGTTTCAGGAAGCACCAAGGGATGAGATCGTAAAGGCGTACATTTCAGAAGAACTTTATGAAAAGGGCACGTTGAAAAACTGTCTTGAGTGGATTCCTTATGAAGTGCTGAAAACAGAAGTTTTTAATCATGTGGCAGATACAAAAACACCGCAGGGTGTACTGTGTGTGATGAAGCAGAAAAAATATACGCTGGATGAGCTGACTGACGGGGAGGCTCCGCTGCTGCTGGTCCTTGAGAATCTCCAGGATCCTGGAAACTTAGGAACTATGATGCGGACTGCAGAAGGTGCCGGGGTGACAGGGGTGCTGCTTAGTCGCGGCTGTGTGGATATTTATAATCCAAAGACCATTCGATCCACCATGGGATCCATCTACCGTGTACCATTCCTTTATACAGACAGTCTGCTGGAGGATATGGATAAGCTCCATAGGAAGGGAATTACAACCTACGCAGCTCATTTGAAGGGCGAGGGTTTTTACGATGAAGAGTCCTACCAGGGGCCGACTGCATTTCTGATTGGCAACGAGGGAAATGGGCTGAGTGATGAGCTTTCAGAAAAAGCAAAACAATATATTAAAATTCCGATGGAAGGGAAACTGGAATCTTTAAATGCGGCGGTAGCGGCGGCGATTCTTATGTATGAGGCTTCCAGACAGAGAAGATAGTTTAAGGGACCTGCAAATGCAGGTCCTTTTTATGCGCTTAAAGCGGATGTAATGTTTTTTGGAAACTGCGGATTTTCAAGCATATTCTGGGCAAATTTGACATATATTAAAATGTTTGTTACAATCAAAAAAGATTGCGTAATATTTTCGTAACATTATGGAGGGTATTATCATGAAAGGAAAACAGATCACAGGTCTGCTGGTATTGACATTTATATGGCTGACCACCTGCGGATTTGTATCTTGGGGAGAAGCAGCAAACGCAGGAATTGCGGACGTTGTAGAACCAATGACAAGTGAACAGTTTGAAAATTACGAGGTCCTCGAAGAGTGGAGAAACCTCTGTATGCCAAATGTTAAAGAATATGTAACAATTCGTTCAGAAGCGAGTGCAGAATCTGAAGCAGTGGGACGCTTATACAAGGGCGGTGCGGCAGAGGTACTTGAGCAGGGCGATGAATGGACAAAAGTCGTATCCGGCGACTGCGAGGGTTATATTTCCAATGAATATCTGGAATTTGGCGCAGACGCAAAAGAGATTGCAGAGAGAGACTGCAGCTATGTGGCTACGATTACTGCGGATACCTTAAAGATTCGTGCAGAAGCTTCAGAGGATTCTAAGACCAGAGATTTGATCGGCCTTGGAGAAAAGGTGAATGTACTGGACGAAGAAGATGGCTGGCTGAAAATTGAATATGGCGAAGAAGGAGCTTATATCAAAGCGGAATATGCCACTGTGGAATTTGAGGTTGGCGAAGCTCAGACCATGGAGCAGATCAAAGCAGCAGAAGAGGCTGCAGAGGCTGCCAGAAAGAAAGCGGAATTAAAGAAAAACTATGAAGCAGTGAAAGCAAGCGGCAATGAAGTGCAGTTACTTGGTGCGCTGATTCAGATTGAATCCGGCAATCAGCCATACGAAGGTCAGCTTGCAGTCGGTGCAGTTGTTATGAACCGTGTAAGAAGCGGTCGCTATCCAAATACGATTGCAGATGTAATCTATGCAGCGGGGCAGTTCCCATATGCAAGCACAAAGGTACATGAGGTGATGGCACGAGGTGTCAAAGCATCTTGCCTTCAGGCTGCACAGGAAGCAATAAATGGTGTGAGCAATATAGGCAGTTTCACGCACTTTAAGTCAGCAGGATCAAGCGTCAATGGGGCAAGCATTGTAATCGGCGGACACGTATTTTACTAAACAGATTCAGGCATCCTTCGGGATGCCTTTTTGTGTGCCCTTTTATAAACTGCATATTTATGCAGGATTTTCCCACAAATTCAGCAAGTTAAAGTTGTAAAACGTAGAGAAATATAGTAAAATACTTGCTATCTTCTTTTTGTGCGGAAGGTGCATAAAAGGAAACATAAAGAAGATTTTAGGAGAATGAATATGGTTAGAAACTGGGATTTATTAAAAGGACGCAACTTTTTAAAGCTTCTGGATTTCACACCGGAAGAAATTGAATATTTATTAGATCTGGCTGCAGACTTGAAGGAAAGAAAGAAAAAAGGCATCCGCGTGGATTATCTTGCAAGCAAAAACATTGTACTGATCTTTGAGAAGACAAGTACAAGAACGCGCTGCTCTTTTGAAACTGCAGCACATGATCTTGGCATGGGCTGTACTTATCTTGATCCAAAAGCATCTCAGATTGGCAAAAAAGAAAGCATTGCCGATACTGCACGTGTTCTGGGAAGAATGTACGAAGGTATTGAATACCGCGGATTTGAGCAGGAAAGAGTAGAAACCCTTGCAAAATATGCAGGAGTACCTGTATGGAACGGTTTGACAAATGAATTCCATCCAACACAGATGTTAGCAGATCTTTTAACGATCAGAGAGCATCTTGGTGATGTAAAAGGCAAAAAGCTGGTATATATGGGTGACGCTCGCTACAATATGGGCAACTCATGGATGGTAACCTGTGCAAAAATGGGTATGAATTTTGTGGCTTGTGCACCAAGAAATTACTTCCCTAATCCGGAACTTGTTGCGACCTGCGGCGCTATTGCAGCACAGACAGGCGGAAGCATTACATTAACAGAAGATGTAAAAGCTGCAACCAAAGATGCGGATATCATTTACACAGACGTATGGGTGTCTATGGGCGAACCGGATGAAGTATGGGAAACACGTATTAAAGAGCTGATGCCATATCAGGTAAATAAAGCAGTCATGGACAATGCAAAACCGACAGCAATCTTTATGCATTGCCTTCCGGCATTCCATGATCTTGAAACAACTGTTGGAAAAGAAATTTACGAAAAATTTGGTATTTCTGAAATGGAAGTAACAAATGAAGTGTTTGAATCTGAACAGTCGGTTGTGTTTGATGAAGCAGAAAACCGTATGCATACGATCAAAGCAGTGATGCTTGCAACGATTGGAGTATCTTAATGAACCAGAAGGTGAAAGAACCGTTTTTGTATACCCGAATCTTTAACCTGATCTTAGGAATTACGATCCTTGGGCTGTTGTTCGCAGTACTGATCAAAAAAGAAGGAACAGAAATTTTTGAAGTGCTGCTCTTTGCACTGGCAGCGGTGGAAAATTTTATCGGTGCAACTGTCAGCTTTTCAGAGAAAAAAAGAGTACGGGGAAATATTTATGCCATAGTCTGCGGCGTCTTTTTAGTCGCTGCATTGATTCTGGCAGTTCGTTATTTTGTATGAGAAACTTGGAGTTAGAACAGTTAGAGACAGCATGGGCAGGGAAAACCTGCCTTTGCTTTGATTCAATGGAATCGACCCAGAACTATGGAAAAGAACTTGGAAAAAAAGAACCTGTGCATGGAACCCTGATTCTGGCAGAGGAACAGACTGCCGGAAGAGGCAGAAGGGGGCGTTCCTGGCAGAGCGAAAAGGGTGCCAATATTGCTATGAGCCTTTGTCTGGAACCGAAGCTTCGCACAGAACATGCAGCTGGTCTTACATTAGTTATGGCCCTTGCAGTGGCAGAGGGAATCAAAAAAGTGACTGGCAGGGAGCCGCAGATCAAATGGCCAAATGATATTGTCTTAAATGGTCGGAAAATCTGTGGAATCTTAACAGAAATGTGCTTTAAAGACGGTGGATATATCGTAGTGATCGGCGTGGGAATCAACGTGAACAACACTGGATTTCCAGAAGATATTAAAGGAACAGCCAGTTCCCTGAAACTGGAGACCGGAGCAGAGATTTCCAGAGAGGCACTGATTGCTTCGGTGATGGAGTGCTTCGAAAACTATTATGAGATTTACGAACAGACAGAAGATTTGGCACTTCTGAAGGAGCAGTATGAAAGTATGCTGGCAAATAAGAACAGAGAAGTAAATGTTCTTGACCCGAAGGAGCCATACAAAGGAACTGCAAAGGGAATTAATTCTGCAGGAAACCTGATCGTTGTCTGTGAAGATGGAACTGAAAAAGAAGTTTATTCCGGTGAGGTGTCTGTTCGGGGCATCTACGGGTATGTATAGATAGAGAGGAACTGTAAATGGAAGATAAGATGACCGTTCTTTGCGTATCGAATTCCTACGAAAAGAAATATTATTTGAATCCGGAATTCATGGGACTGCCAAAAACAATCAAGGATGATCTGCAGATTCTGTGCGTACTCTTTACAGAGGATGTTGGAGGAATCTTAACCTTTGGATTTGAGCCGGATGGAACCCTGACTTTAAATGTGACCTGTGATGAGGGTGATCTGTTATTTGACGAGATCGGCAGTGAATTAAAAATCAAAGAAATTCAGAGAACAAGATCAGCATTGCTGGAAAGTCTGGAAACTTATTTTAAAGTATTTTTCCTGGGGGAAAAACTGGAAGAAGTATGAGAATTGGAAATGTAATTTTAGACAATCCTATTATCTTGGCACCAATGGCAGGAGTCACAGACCTGCCATTTCGTCTGCTCTGCAAAGAACAGGGAGCAGGACTGCTCTGCATGGAAATGGTCAGTGCCAAGGCAATTTACTATAATAACAAAAATACAGAAGCACTCATGGAAATCGATGAGAGAGAGCGTCCGGTATCTTTACAGCTTTTTGGCTCAGATGCGGATATTATGAGTGAAATGGCAAAAAAGATTGAGGAAAAGCCATTTGATATTCTGGACATTAACATGGGCTGTCCAGTGCCGAAGGTAGCAGGTAACGGGGAAGGCTCGGCACTTATGAAAAATCCGGAACTTGTGCGGGAAATTGTGTCGAAAGTGGTAAAAGCGATTGAAAAACCGGTTACGGTAAAGATTCGTAAGGGCTTTGACGATGCTCATGTGAATGCAGTGGAAATTGCGAAGATTATCGAAGACTGCGGTGCGGCAGCAGTCGCGGTTCATGGAAGGACAAGAGAGCAGTATTACAGCGGAAAAGCTGACTGGGATATTATCCGTCAGGTAAAAGAAGCAGTTTCTATTCCGGTCATTGGAAATGGTGATGTGACAGGGCCGGAATCTGCAAAAAGGATGATTGATGAGACCGGTGTGGATGGCATTATGATCGGACGTGCTGCCAGAGGGAATCCATGGATCTTTGGACAGATTAAGGAATATCTGGAGACCGGTGTGATTCCGCAGAAGCCGGCGCTTTCAGAAGTGCGGGAAATGATGCTTACGCATGCAAGAATGCAGCTTGAATGCAAAGGAGAATATACCGGTATCCGTGAAATGCGCAAGCATGTAGCATGGTATACTGCAGGATATCCAAACAGTGCAAAACTTCGTGCAAAGATTAACGAGGTGGAAACCTATGAGGAATTAACAGCACTTTTAAAAGGCTGATTTCAAGGAATGTCCATGGACGAACCTGCATAGACTGTAAAAAATGAGCAGTGGAAGCTGGAAATGGATATCGTAAAGTTGGCAAGGCCTGAAACTTTACCGGAAATTCCGAGGAAGATTCGGTGGAAGGCAAGATTTTTTGGAAAACAGATACTACTTCAATATTTAAAAGACTACTACGAAAGGGAATCCATGGAGCGGGTTCCCTTTTATCTTCCTTATATTTATATAAAGGAAAATTTTGATTATCTGCGCAGATTTGCAAAGATACCAAGACATCAGATCAGTGTGGTGCTGATTGATGGCAATGATGGGAGAATGGATTATTTTTTATATGAATTTTTGGAGGCACTGAACTTTTTAACAATTGTCACGGACAGAAAACCTTACTTTGAGAGTCTGCAGGAGAGGGCATTTCAAGAGCTGGGGCTGATCATAGAGCTTGTACATCCATGGGAGGACAAAAATATTCAGGGAAATATGGTGTGGGACTTTACGGAGCAGCTGCAAAAAACTGATTGCTATCCGGCGGGAAGCATCTGTTTTCTGCCCCATAAAAAGGAATGGAAGATACGGGAGATTTTAAACAGCTGTGAAAGAATTACCGTGGTAAACATCAAAAGTGTGGAAATTGGAGAAAATCAGATCCATCCTGCACTTGCGGAAGTTCTTTTGGCACCTCGGGGATTTGCCTTTCGGAAAAGCCGGTGCGAAGAATTGAAATACTGGTGTAAAGAAGGAAAATGGAATGTAAAATTAAAGGCGCAAACCCTTTAAAAACCTTGACATTTCGGGGGCTCGCTGTTATAATATCAAAATTGTATGCGCAGGGGGATTTTGGGGAAATTTTTTGCGCATTTAGTAACCGAAAATAGACGAAAATAGTTTTTAAGATAAACAGGAAGGTGTTAACAATGGCAGAAAAGAAAAACATTTTAACTTACGAAGGACTTCGTAAACTTGAAGAGGAACTGGAAGACTTAAAAGTAGTTAAGAGAAAAGAAATCTCCCAGAAAATCAAAGAAGCAAGAGAACAGGGCGACTTATCTGAAAATGCAGAATACGATGCTGCAAAAGACGAACAGCGTGATATTGAAGCAAGAATCGAACAGATTGAAAAGATCTTAAAGAACGCTGAAGTAGTTGATGAAGATGAAGTTGATCTTGATAAAATCAGTGTAGGCTGTAAAGTAAAAGTGCTTGATGTCGAATTTGATGAAGAAGAAGAATTTAAAATCGTAGGTTCTTCAGAAGCAAGCAGCTTACAGGGCAAAATTTCCAACGAATCACCAGTTGGTAAAGCACTGATCGGTGCACAGGTTGGAGCAGTAGTAGATGTAGAAACACAGGCTGGAATCATTCAGTACAAGGTATTGGAAATCCAGAGATCAAACTAAGAGGAGAAAACAATGGCTGAAGAAAAGAATGTACAGGTACAGGACTTAAACCAGCTTAGAAAAGTTAGAAGAGAAAAGCTGGCAGACCTGCAGGCAAACGGAAAAGATCCGTTCCAGATCACAAAATTTGACCAGACACATCACAGCATGGAAATCAAAGATAACTTTGAAGAAATGGAAGGTAAGACTGTAACAATCGCCGGACGTTTAATGTCTAAGCGAGTTATGGGTAAAGCTTCCTTCTGCGGAGTACAGGATTTACAGGGTAACATCCAGTCTTACGTAGCACGTGACAGTGTTGGGGAAGAACCATACAAAGATTTCAAGAAAATGGACATCGGTGATATCGTAGGTATCACAGGTGAAGTATTCAGAACAAAAATGGGTGAAATCTCCATTCATGCTTCTGAAGTTACATTATTATCAAAGAGCTTACAGATCTTACCGGAAAAATATCATGGTCTGACAAACACAGATACAAGATACCGTCAGAGATATGTAGACCTTATCATGAACGCTGAAGTAAAAGATACATTTATCAAACGTTCAAAAATTATCAGCAGCATTCGTCGTTACTTAGACGGACAGGGATTCTTAGAAGTAGAAACTCCAATGCTCGTATCTAATGCAGGCGGTGCAGCAGCAAGACCATTCGAAACACATTTCAACGCACTGGATGAAGACTTAAAGCTTCGTATTTCTCTCGAACTTTACTTAAAGCGTCTCATCGTTGGCGGTATGGAAAAGGTTTACGAAATCGGTCGTGTATTCCGTAACGAAGGTCTTGATACAAGACACAATCCGGAATTCACATTGATGGAATTATACCAGGCTTACACAGACTACAACGGAATGATGGATTTAACAGAAAACATGTACCGTCATGTAGCACAGGAAGTTCTTGGCACTACAAAGATCGTTTACAACGGAATCGAAATGGATCTTGGCAAACCATTTGAAAGAATCACAATGGTAGATGCTGTTAAGAAATATGCCGGTGTTGACTGGAATGAAATCCACACACTGGAAGAAGCAAGAGCAGCTGCAGATGAACATCATGTAGAATATGAACCAATGCATAAGAAAGGTGATATCTTAAACTTATTCTTCGAAGAGTTTGTAGAACACCACTTAATTCAGCCTACATTTGTTATGGATCATCCAATTGAAATCTCTCCATTAACAAAGAAGAAACCAGAAAATCCTGAATACGTTGAACGTTTTGAAATGTTTATGAACGGATGGGAAATGTGTAATGCATACTCTGAGTTAAATGACCCGATCGATCAGAGAGAACGTTTCAAAGCTCAGGAAGAAATGCTGGCACAGGGTAATGAAGAAGCGAACACAACAGATGAAGACTTCTTAAATGCACTGGAAATCGGTATGCCACCTACAGGCGGTATCGGATACGGAATCGACAGATTATGTATGTTGCTGACTGACTCACAGGCGATCCGCGATGTGCTCCTGTTCCCGACGATGAAAAGTTTACAGTAACGTCAATTTCCATGGTAAAGACGACAGTCCCCGACATCCCAAATGAGCTTCTATGGATGCCATAGAACTACTATAAATTCGGATGTGTTTCATGGATTTTGTCGAGTCTCTATGTAAAAATAAGCATTTCGTTTTCGGAGCTTGTCGGAACGAAATCGCTTATGGAATATCAACTAAATAAAGAATAATCTTGAGGAGTAGCTTAAGATTGAGAAGTATAAGACACTTCGTAATCAATAGAAATATTGGTTCGAGGTGTCTTTTTTTCATTTCTGGAGATTTGCGATTTGTCTCATAGATATTTGAAAAGCAGGAGGAAAGTGGTGGGAAGAAAGAAAAAACAAGTGATTTTAAAGCCTGAATTAGATGGATATATCGAAAATGGCAATAAAAAGCGTTATGCAACGTACCAATCTGGTGCAGAGCAATATGGAGTTGGACCGTGGACCTTTGCTGAATGGGCTAAAAAAGCAGGTGCAACAATCAATCAAAGAAAATGGATCATTGTTGATCTGGATATCCTGGATGAATATCTGGAGCGAGAAAATATTAAAAAACCAAAAAGGAGGAAACGACATGCCAAAGGTTAGAAAAGAAATCGATAAGGAGAAAATGGAAAAATTGATGGTGGGGCATCGAAAGAAATTTGTTCGTTATGATGAGGGCGCTGCTATCTATTCTATGGGTAAAACAACATTTCGAGAGTTGGCGAGAGACGCAGGTGCCGTATATCACGTAAAGGGAATTGTACTGGTTAACACAGAGATTGTTGACCAATATTTGGAGAATTTCAGAGATGATTTTTTATATTAAAGGTAGTTTTTATGAAAACACGGGTATATTTCCTGAAATATACGAATTTTGAGAAAAAATATACCCAATGTATACGAATTTGATTTCAGGAGGTCAGAAGATGGCGAAGAATAAAGGAAAAGTGGTTTCGGTAGTAAACCAAAAAGGTGGGGTTGGAAAAACCACCACAACAGTAAATTTAGGCATAGGATTAGCCAGAGCAGGTAAAAGAGTATTGTTAATAGATGCGGATCCACAGGGAAGCATGACTGTTAGCTTGGGACATGATGAACCGGATGATATTGAAATTACGTTAGCATCTGTTATCGGTGCAATGATCAACGAAGAAGAAATTCCAGAGGACTATGGCATTATTCACCATGAGGAAGGTATTGATTTTCTTCCGGCAAACATTGAATTATCAGGATTGGAAGTTTCTTTGGTAAATGTTATGAGCCGAGAGACGCTACTCAGAGGATACATTGAAATGGTTAGAAACAATTATGATTATATTCTGATTGATTGCATGAGTTCATTAGGCATGGTTACGATTAATGCATTGGTTGCATCTGATTCGGTTGTAATTCCGGTACAAGCTGCTTATTTACCAGTGAAAGGGTTAGAGCAATTGATCAAAACAATATTTAAAGTAAAGCGTCAATTGAATCGTAAACTTAAGATTGATGGAATTTTACTAACTATGGTTGATATGAGAACGAATCATGCAAAAGATATTGCAAATAAAGTGCGTGATGCATATGGAGCTAATGTTGAGATCTTTAAAAGTGTTGTTCCACTATCGGTTAGAGCTGCGGAAACCAGTGCAGAGGGAAAAAGCATATTTGTATATGAACCAAAGGGTAAGGTATCAAAGGCATATCAGGCAATCACAGAGGAGGTACTGAGCAGATGAAACAAAGAGCTGGAGAAAAGATTAAATTAACATCATTTAATGACTTGATGGGAATTTCCGAGGGAGAATCTTCTGTTGAACTTGAAATTAGTAGAATCGTTCCTTTTAAGAATCATCCCTTTAAAGTCAAAGATGATGAAAAAATGGAAGAACTGATTGAAAGTATTAGATTGCAGGGGATATTAACTCCTGTACTGGTAAGACCGGATGATGAAGATGGTTATGAAATGATTTCTGGTCATCGTAGAATGCATGCTGCACAGAGGCTAGGTTTAGAAACCATCCCGGCAATTGTAAAGGAAATGACAGATGATGAATCAACAATTGCTATGGTCAATGCGAATATTCAGCGAGAGGAATTGTTACCGAGTGAACGTGCCTTTGCATATAAGATGAAAATGGATGCAATGAAGAGACAAGGGAGCAGACGTGACTTAACTTCGGATCAAAAAGGTCCGAAGTTGGCTGTTAATTCTATTGGACAGGAAGCAGGTTTTTCGGGTTCTCAGGTAAAACGTTATATTCGATTGACAGAGTTG
>JAGAQG010000050.1 GCA_017622875.1 Lachnospiraceae bacterium | reverse complement strand
TATCGTGCAGATGAGGCCGAAACGTGTGGTATATGTCAGCTGCGACAGTGCAACATTGGCGCGCGATTTGAAATACCTCACAAATGAGGGATATGAAGTCGTAAAGGGGACGGTGGTAGACCAGTTCCCACATACGGTCCACACCGAAGCAGTGGTAAAATTAGAAAGAAAATAGGAGAAATACAAATGCAGAGAATTTTACTTATGGTACTCCAAAACTTCTGGCGAGTGCCGGCAGCATGGTTCAAATTGTGCCATTATGCAAAAAATACAGAAAAATATCCGGAAATGACAAAATGGCAGCACATCCAGTATATTTTAAAACTGGCAGTCACCTCTGGAAATATTGATTTTGAATGCTATGGACTTGAAAATATTCCAAAAGAAAATGGCTTCTTAATGTATGGAAATCATCAGGGCTTATTTGATATCGTAGCCATCGGTGCGACCTGTCCAAATCCACTGGCAGCGGTTCTAAAAAAGGAACTTGGAGAAATCCCATTTGTCAAACAGGTCAAGGAATGTACGAACTCTTTCTGTATGGATAGAGAAGATGTGAGACAGTCGATGACTGTTATCAATAATGTCATCAAAGAAGTAAAAGCCGGACGCAATTATCTCATCTTCCCTGAAGGCACCAGAAGCAAAAAGGGAAATGAAATGCTGGAGTTCCACAGCGGAAGCTTCAAATGCGCGACCAAAACAAAATGTCCGGTCATTCCAGTGGCATTTATCAACAGCTTTAAAGTCTTAGATGAAAAAGGCTGTAAACCGGTCAATGTACAGATTCATTATTTAAAACCGATTTATCCGGAAGAATATGAAGGCATGAAGACAAATGAGCTTGCTGATCTGGTTCGCGAAAGAATCGATGAAGTTTTAAAGGCATATAATGAAAAATAAACAGAATATCAGATGAAATTTTAAAGAGCTTCCTGAAATAAATTCAGGAAGCTCTTTTGTGCAACAGCCAGATTCCTACAAAAATCAGCAAAGGGAAAATCATCGCATAGAGCAGTCCTGTCTGTAAATTTCCTTCATTGGCATTTGCAATCATTCCAACTACGGTTGGTCCGGCAGAACATCCAATATCTCCTGCAAGTGCCATCAGCGCATACATAGCAGTTCCGGCATTTGGAAGGGATACCGCTGCAGTACTAAAGGTCCCCGGCCAGAAAATTCCCACAGAAAAACCGCACATTGCACAGCCAGCAAGTCCGAACAGTGGATTGGCGGATAATGCAGCAATCAGGTAGCAGACAATGCAAAGCACGGCACTTCCCATTATCATTTTCTTAAGAGGAATTTTGTCGCTGTATTTTCCATAAATCGCTCTTGCAGTTCCCATTAATAATGCAAAGGTACAAGGTCCTGCAAGGTCCCCTACCGTTTTAGAAACCTTTAATCCTGATTCTGCAAAAGCGGAAGCCCACTGGCTCATGGCCTGTTCAGAAGCTCCTGCGCAGATCATAATGACCATTAAAAGCCAGAAAGCTTTTTGCCTGGTCATGGTTTTGAAGGACATTTTTTCGTGCTCGCTGACGATTGGATAGAGTGGCACAGCGCTGAAATAAAACATATTAAAAAGAGGTACTAATGCCCAGATGCATGCTAAAATCTTCCAGTTAGAAATTCCGAATATCTTGAAAAATGCGGTAGAGAAAAGCACCACTCCCAAATGTCCCCAGCAGTAGAAGGAATGCAGAAGACTCATGGCTCCTTCTTTTTTGTCTGTTGGGCAGGCTTCGACAATTGGACTTATGAGAACTTCAATCAATCCGCCGCCAATGGCATAGAGTACAACAGCCACTAAAAGTCCTGCGTATGCACTTTGGAAAGTTCCTGGCAGAAAAGCCATGCCAAGAAGTCCGGCGGCAGAAAAGATATGAGCAGCAACGACTGCTCGTCGATAGCCTATGCTGTCAACGTATTTTGCTGCCAGTAAATCAATGATTAATTGTACCGCAAAATTAATTGTTGTAATTAAGGTAATCTTATCCAGTGTTAAGTTGTAGTCGGTGGCAAATGTTAAAAATAAGAGCGGGGCAAAATTGTTTACAATTGCCTGTGTAATATATCCGATATAACTTGCGTAAATCGTATGTTCATATTTCTTCAATTTCATCATTGTAAAACTCCGTATAACGTATGATGAGATATCATAACATTTAAAAAAATAAAAATAAAGCCAATTTTCTGCAGTGGAATGAGTAGTATAGAAATTTCGTATACTAAAACAAACAGTATTGAAATGAGGCGATATAAAATGAAGGAAAATAAATGGCTGGTAGCTGGAAAAGGATTGATTGTGGGAGCAACGATGATCGTCCCGGGAGTCAGCGGTGGAACGATGGCGATTATTTTGGGAATCTATGACAAACTGATATCTGCAGTCAGCTCTTTTGCGAAAAATGCAAAAGAAAATCTGGGGTTCTTAATAGTCTTTGCTATGGGTGCAGGCTTGGGTTTGTTTCTTTTTTCTACACCACTGTCATGGCTTTTGGAACATTATGAGGTTCCAACGTTATATTTCTTCATTGGTGCGGTGCTGGGCGGAATTCCATTGATCCAAAAAAAGAGCGGAGTTGAAAAACTGGACTTAGATGTACTTCTGTATATGCTGCTGGGTGCAGTGGCAGTTGTTTTGATCTCCCAAATTCCAAGTGATTTTCTGGATGCAGAATCCTACGGACGTGTAGGTATGTGGATTGTACTTTTAATTGCAGGAATTATTTCTGCGGCAGCACTTGTTCTGCCTGGAATCAGCTTTTCTCATTTTTTATTGATTCTGGGTCTTTATAACCGTTTGCTAAATGCAATAAGGATAATTGATTTGGGCTTTTTGCTTCCGCTGGGACTGGGAGTTCTGGGCGGAACTGTACTTCTTAGCAGATTACTGGAAAATCTGATGAATAGATATCCTAAAGCGACTTATTTGATTATTTTGGGTTTCATTATAGGCTCAATTGCAGAAATATTTCCTGGAATCCCTTGGAATGGCGAAATTTTGATTTGTGTTATTGCTGGAGGTGCAGGATTTTTTGTGACCTATCGGAGAAAAGTATATTTTTAATTCTTTATTAATTTTAGCGGGCGTCACTTTAAAGTAATAAAGAGAAAAGGTATAATAAGACCAGATAAACTGCTGCGCAGTACTTAGCAAAAGAGGAGGAGACGAAATGTTCAAAAAAAGAATGTTCCATCAAAGAAACACCACGCAAACTGCACAGGACGCAGAATTTGTGCAGAGTACACCAAAGCAGCCGATAAACATTGGCAAAGGATTAAAGATCGTACCGATATTTTTCCTTGTAATGCTCATTGTATTTACCCTGTTCCAGTCTGTATATTCTCTCGAGGAAGATGAATATGCAGTCATTCAGACGTGGGGTTACGTGCAGGTAGAAGAAACACCAGGTATCAAATTCAAGATTCCGTATATTCAGCAGGTGCATAAGGTAAGTAAAGCTTCCAAGCAGTTTTCCGTGGGATACGACATTGACACCAATGAGTCCATTCACAGGGAATCCTTCATGATCACCAATGACTACAACTTTGTAAATGTAGATTTCTATTTCGAATATCAAATCACAGATCCTGTAAAATATTTCTACGCATCCGAAGAGCCGGAAGTCATTGTAAAGAACCTGGCGCAAAGCTATATTCGTGATACCGTAGGAACCCACAGTGTAGATGAAGTTCTGACAACAGGAAAATATGAAATTCAGTCTGAAATTAAAACATTGCTTCAGGAACGTCTGGAAAAAGAAGATATAGGTATTCAGATTACCAATGCGGTGATTCAGGATGCAGAAGTTCCGACCACAGAAGTAGCACAGGCATTTAAAAACGTAGAAGACGCAAAGCAGGGCATGGAAACTGCTATCAACAACGCAAATGCCGACGCCAACACGAGAATCCCTGCGGCCAATGCGGAGGCGGATAAAATTGTAAAAGATGCACAGGCCGAAAAAGAAGCTCTCATTGCCGAAGCAGAAGGGCAGGTCGCACGTTTTAACTCCCTTTATGAAGAGTACATTAAGTTCCCTCTAATCACAAAGCAGCGTATGTTCTATGAAACAATGGAAGAAGTATTGCCAAGCATGAACATCTATATTACTGATGGTTCTACTCAGACAATGCTTCCATTAGAACCATTCAGCCAGTTGGAAGTGAATAACAGTACAAATGGAGGAGAATAATATGAAGAAGAGAATGATCATTATTCCGATTGCTGTGATTTTGTTGTTTCTTGCAATGTCTTCCGTGGTTGTTACAAAGCCGGGAGAATACCGAGTGATCAAACAGTTTGGTAAGATTGTCCGTGTAGAAGAAAATGATGGTTCTTCCTATGGCGTCAGCTGGAAAATCCCATTTATTCAGTCCGAAACAGTTATCAGCTCCAAAATGAAGCTAAGTGACTTACCTGTGAGTGATGTGATGACATCTGACAAAAAATCAATGATTGCGGACTGCTTTGTAATGTGGAAAATTGAGGATCCGGTGAAGTTTATTCAGAAGCTCAGCGGTTCCGTACAAAATGCGGAATCCCGTATCAGCTCCAATGTGTACAATGCATTAAAGAACGTAATCAGCAGCTTGTCACAGGAAGAAGTAATTTCCGGACGTGACGGAGAACTGGCACAGATTTTAACAGAATCTCTTGGCACAAATCTGGAAACCTATGGTATTAAGGTACAGAAAATTGAGACAAAGATGTTGGATCTGCCGGATGAAAATAAGGATGCGGTGTATAACCGTATGATTTCTGAAAGAAATAACATTGCTGCGTCCTATACTGCACAGGGAGAACAGCAGGCACAGGAAATCAAGAATGATACCAATGAAAAGGTAACGGTTCTCATTGCCCGGGCTGAAAAACAGGCAGCTACTTTAGTAGCAGAAGGTGAAGCGGAATACATGAGAATCTTAAGTGAAGCTTACAATGATGAAAGTAAAGCAGACTTCTACGGATTTGTAAGACAGTTAGATGCAGTGAAAGCAACGTTAAAGAATGGTGATAACACGATTGTACTTGATAAAGATTCTCCAATTGCAGAATTATTTTATGAATAAGTAAAGAATGTAAAGAGAGCTCGCGGATGCGGGCTCTTTTAATGTGCAATTTAATGAAAAATTTTACAAAATCAAAAATCAGCTCCAAAAAGCTTTACATAACATTTTCAAAAAAATGGTGTTTCGATTTACACAAGAATGATAAAAACAAATAAGAAGCTTCAAAACAAAATGAAAAAATGAGAAATCGGAGGATTACTATGAAAAAACAAGTAGTTGCAATGCTTATGGCATTAACCATGCTGGCAGGAGCTGTTACAGGATGTGGTTCTGGCAGTGAAACACAGACAAATGAAACACAGGAAAATGAAGCTGTTACAGAAGAAGCAGAAAGCACTGGTGCGCAGACAGAGGATGACAAATATGCGGATACAATTACCTTAGTATGGTATCCAAATGAATCTGCAGATGATTTCAGTGTTTCCAGAGATGAAGTTGCAAGATTAGTGGAACAGGCAACAGGTAAGAAAGTAGAACAGAAGTTAACAACTGACTATGCCATCGCAATCGAAGCAGTTTCCAGCGGTACAGCACAGATTGGATGTGTATTTGGTGCGGAAGGTTATATTCAGGCAAAAAATGCAAATGATGCAGTAGAACCATTATTTGTACATACAGGCTCTTCGGGAACATTGGATGATGCAGTTTACTATGCATTCTTTGGTGTAAAAGAAGAAAATGCAGCAGAATATGCGAATGGAAGCAGCTATTCTATTGACAACATTGCTGGAAAGAAGATTTCTTTCGTATCTAACAGTTCAACTTCAGGATTCAAAGTACCTACAAACTCTATCATCACTCATTTTGGTGCAGATGAAAAATGGGCTGATTTGACAGTGGATGATCTGATGGAAGGTGGAAGCGATGCATTCTTTAAAGAAGTATTATTCGGCGGTTCACATCAGGGTTCCTTATACAATCTCTTAACAGACAAAGCCGATGTTGCTGCATTCTGTGATAAGGAAGTTGTTACTTATGTAAGTTTAAAATCTGGCGAAGATAAACAGGTCGGTGCAGTTTATGAAGTAAAAGAAGGCGCCGATGCACCATTTGATACCATCGCAGGTGAAAGCTATACAGTTATTTCATCCACTCCAGTTATGAACGGACCATTCGTATACAACAGCGAAACATTAAGCCCGGAAGATGTAGAAGCAATTCAGGCATTATTTACATCTGATGAAGTTGCTGAAAATGAAATTATGTTCTATCCAGAAGATGCTGCACAGAAAGGTCTCTTCAAACAGACAGGAGATGTAAGATTTACATTGGTAGATGACTCCTGGTATGACCCAATCAGAAGTATGAACTAGTCTGGGAGGAATTTATGCCTATTCTTGAATTTAAAAACGTGAGTAAGACCTATGATAATGAGACAAAGGCACTGAATGATGTGAGTTTTTCTATTGAAGAAGGTGAATTTGTATCTATCATTGGTCCTTCGGGAGCAGGTAAATCTACACTTTTAAGATGTATCAACCGTCTGGTTGATGCATCTTCAGGTGAGATTGTTTTTGATGGACAGGACGTTACTCAGATGAAAAACAAAGAGCTTAGAAAGGTTAGAACCAAAACAGGGATGATCTTTCAACATTACAATCTGGTAGACAGATTAAGTGTCATTGAGAACGTTCTTCATGGAACTTTAGGGAAGAAATCGACCTTCAGCGGAATGATTGGACATTATACGGAAGAAGAAAAATTAAGAGCATTTGAGATTCTGGAAAGCTTGGGACTTGCAGATCAGGCATACAAAAGATGTGATGAGCTTTCCGGAGGACAAAAACAACGTGTTGGAATTGCAAGGGCCATTATGCAGCAGCCAAAGCTAATCCTGTGTGATGAACCGATAGCATCCCTGGATCCGAAATCTTCAAAGATCATTATGGACCATCTGGCAGACATCAATGAAAACCAGAAAATTACCTGTATCGTAAATCTTCATCAGGTAGATGTAGCGATGAAATATTCTGAAAGAATCATTGGTGTGTCAGATGGAAAAATTGTCTATGACGGTACACCGGAGGGACTTGATCAGAAGACCATTCATAAAATATATCAGTCAAAAACGAGTGACTTAATTACGGATATTGGTGGTGAGGCGCATGAATAAGGCAATGAATCAGGCTTTTCGAAAAAGAAAGATAACCTATACATTGGCATTTCTTGTGGTCTTGGCATTGTATCTAATATCTGCCTATATTACAGAATTTGATTTGCAGACAGGAATCAAAGCGTTTCCGGAAGCTGCAAAATGGATGTCTGAGAGACTGATTCCTGACGCAAAAGCATGGGAGAGACTTCCAAAGATTCTCGATAAATTATTTGAAACAGCACTGCTTTCTGTAGCAGTTACAGTGACAGCCGGAATAGGTGCGTTTATGTTTAGTCTTTTGGGTTCCAAGACCACAGGATTTCGAGGAATTATTAACCAGTTGGTCAGAATGACAGCAGCATTTTTTAGAAATGTACCGGACGTTGTATGGGCTATGGTGCTGATGTTCTCTTTTGGACAAAATATCCTGACAGGATATTTTGCATTATTTTTTACGACTTTTGGATTATTAACACGTTCTTTTATAGAGACGATTGACGAAGTAAGCGCTTCCTGCGTAGAAGCTTTGAATGCTACAGGAGCAAATTTTATTCAGATTGTATTTCAGGGAATTATTCCATCAGCTATGACGGGAATCATAACATGGATTTTATATATGATTGAAACCAATATTCGAAGCTCGACACTCATTGGCATCCTGACGGCAACCGGCATCGGATATTTGTTTGATATGTATTATAAACGAATTGAATTTGGTTCTGCCGGTCTTGTGGTAATGGCCATTGTTGTGCTGGTTATTGTGATTGAAACAATATCCATTCAGATAAGAAAGGTGATTAAGTAATGACGGATTTAGCAATGCCGATATACAAAAAAGCAGAAAATCCGACGGATATTTCTGATAAAAGGATTGAACGCGGCTGGAACGGAAAAATTAGGACCGCACCTCACAGCAAGAGTAATACAGCAATAAAAGCGTTAATGTTCAGCCTTGTTGTAATCACGGTCTATGCTTTTTTGACTTTTGATTATAAAGAAATTGATTTTGCAGATGCGATTATGGCCACTTTACAGAATATCAAAACAGTTTTTCTGGAACCAAGATTAACAAGAGATACGGTTCTGGGGATGCTGTACCAGCTTTTTGTGACCTTTTGTCTTGGAATTCTTGCCACAATTTTTGGAGCAATTTTTGCATTCTTTTGTTCTTTGTTCTGCGCAAGAAATATTTCTTCTCCTATAATCGGAGGAATCATTAAAAGCTTTATTGCCCTTATTCGAGCTATTCCGACAGTGCTGTGGGTGCTGATTTTTGCAGTATCAGCGGGGCTTGGAAGTGTGGCAGCTGTCATAGGACTGACCTTTCACAGTTTTGCTTATCTTACAAAGATGTATTCTGAAGCAATTGAAGAGGTAGATGAAGGTACCATTGAAGCGCTGCGGGCGATGGGGGCGAATTTTTGGCAGATTGTTTTTCAGGCCATTGTTCCATCTACGATTACTTATCTGGTCGCATGGACATTTATGCGATTTGAGATCAACTTTACAAATGCAGTGGCAATGGGGGCGGCTGCTGGTGCAGGCGGAATTGGATTCCATCTTTTCATGGCGGGAAATTTTTATTTTGACCTTCATGAAATGGGATTTCTTACTTATGTAGTCGTAATTGCGGTCATTGTTTTGGAATCGGTTTCTACAAAGATTAAAGAGAAAGTAAAATAAAAAGGTACCACAAGATGAACAAAGAACAAAAAATAATCATATCAACAAACAGTGCGGAAAAGATTAACGCAATTGTGAAAGAACATGGGATTAAAAAGTTGCTTCTGGTCTGTGATTCCTCATTTGGATTTCTTGAGCCCCATGAAGAGTATGAAAAGATTTCTGTGCCGTATGTGATTTTTAATGAATTTACATCAAATCCATTGTATGCGGACGTGTGCAAAGGTGTGGAATTGTTTCGCCAAGAAAAATGTGATGCAATCCTGGCAATTGGCGGAGGAAGTGCAATTGATGTGGCAAAGTGTATCAAATTATTCTGCAAAATGCCGGATTCAGAAAGTTATCTGACACAGGAATATAAGGAAAATGATGTACTGCTCATTGGAGTCCCTACAACTTCCGGTACAGGCAGTGAATCCACCAGATATGCAGTCGTTTATTATAAAGGACAAAAACAGTCGGTAACCCATGAAAGTATTGTTCCATCCTATGCATTGCTTGACAGGAGGAATCTGAACACATTGCCTGTTTATCAGAAAAAATGTACGATGCTGGATGCTTTATGTCAGGGGATTGAAAGCTGGTGGTCTATTAATGCAAATGAAGAGAGCAGGGTATATTCGAAAAAAGCAATTGAACTGATTATGGAAAACAAGGAAAATTATTTAGAGAATACAGATCAGGGTAATGAGGCTATGATGTTAGCTGCAAATTATGCCGGCCGTGCAATCAATATTACCCAGACGACAGCTGCTCATGCGATGAGTTATAAGCTGACATCTCTTTATAAAGTTCCGCATGGAAGAGCTGCTTTCATGTGCCTGCCAAGGGTATGGAACTATATGCTTTGTCACACTGATCAATCGCAATATTATGCTCAGGAAGAATTAGAAAAAATATTTAATGATATTGCAGCTGTACTAAAATGCAGCAATGCAAAGCAGGCGGTTGTATATCTTGAGGAACTTGAGCAGGAGTTGTTTGAAAAGGATTCTGTAAATTTTAATGTCACTGATGCAGAGCTGTTAAGCAAGTCGGTGAATGTGACCCGGTTAAAAAACAATCCTGTGAAGTTAAATGAAGATACTTTGCATCACCTATATATAGAAATTATTCAAAGAACAGCAAAATAAGGTGAAATAAAAAGCCCGCATTTAAGCGGGCTAATTATATTATCAACTATTTCTTCTTTTTCTCCTGTTTTCTGTCTTCTAAAGAACTTACAACAACTGCACATGCAGAGTCTCCAGTAATATTTACAACTGTACGTCCCATGTCGAAGATACGGTCAACACCAGCTACAAGTGCGATACCTTCTACCGGGAGGCCGACACTCTGAAGAACCATGGCAAGCATGATCATACCTGAACCAGGTACACCGGCTGTACCGATGGAAGCCAAAGTGGCTGTCAAAACAATAGTCATCATTTCTGTCAATGTTAAATCAATACCAAAGCAGGTGGCAATAAACACAGCACATACACCCTGATAGATTGCTGTACCGTCCATATTGATGGTTGCGCCTAATGGAAGTACGAAACTGGCAATATCTCTTTTGGCACCGAGCTTTTCAGCACATTCTAAGTTCAGAGGTAAAGTTCCTACAGAAGAAGCACTGGAGAATGCCATTGCCATTGCAGGAGCCATGCCTTTGAAGAATTTTACAGGACTTAATCCGGCCATTGTTTTAACACTTGCAGAATAAACAACGACTGCATGGACTACATAACTAATATAAGCAGTTAAAAGTACCATTGCCAGAGAACCTAAGATTTTTGCACCGTTTTCTGCAACTACTGGAGTGATTAGACAGAATACACCAATTGGAGAAAGCTTTAAAATCAGTTCCATGATGATCATGCTGACATCAGAAAGACTAACAATGACTTTTGCCAGTGGTTCTCCTTTTTCGCCAGCTAAGATAATACCGAATCCGAAGAATAAAGCAATTACAATGACCTGAAGCATTGATGCATTTGCAAGCGGCTGAATAATATTGGATGGGAAAATGTTTACCAATGTATCCATGAAGTTTGTGGTCTGAGCTACTTCATATTCCAGATCAGATGTCTGAAGAACCTGGAAAGTACCCTTGAACAGATTTGCAAAGATCAGACCGATGATAACTGCAAATGCAGTGGTAAATAAATAGTAAACAACAGTTTTCCAACCGATAGATCCTACCTTACGGATATCTTTCATGGAAATAACTCCGCCGATGATGGAGCAAAGTACAATTGGAACAACAATAAATTTAATTAAGTTTAAGAAAATAGTTCCAAAAGGTTTTACATAGGCAACTGCCCATTCTGCTTTTCCGGCTGCCAGGAAAATAAATCCAGCAATGATACCTAGAAAAAGACCGATAAAAATTTGTGCTGCTAAAGACAGCTTTTTCTTCTTGCTCATGACAAGCTTCCTCCTAATCGTAGAAAATATAAAATCACTAAGACATTTTACAATAAGAAGGCATAATTTGTCACTACTGTCGAAAAATGTTTTATTGATATTGCTATTAGGTTATGATACAAGAAAAAAGTCCGGAGTCCGGACTTTTTTCTTGTAATTAAGTTAAGAATCAAAGTTAAGCGATTAATCTTGCAATAGCGCCCATGATAATTCCCCAGAGTGAGAAATCCTGTCCGCCATACACAAGCATCCAGTTATTGATTGTATTTCCGAAGAAGTAAGAACCGAAGCCTACAAGGAATACCATGATAATACCGGAAACAGCAGCACCTACGACGCACCCTCTGATGCCGCCGGTTGCATTACCGATGATAGAAGCGCATCCGATTTCGAAGAAGCACGTAAATGTCAGAGGAATGATTACTGTTGGGAACATTCCGGCAGTAAGAATGATTGTGATTGTAGATGTAATCATAGCAACAATAAAACCAATAATTAATGCATTTGGCGCACAGTCAAAAATAACTGGGCAGTCAAGTGCAGGGATAGCTCCAGGAACAACTTTTTCTGCAATACCTTTAAATGCAGGAACAATTTCGCCAATTAACATACGTACACCCAGTAACATGATTGTTACACCAACACCAAAATATATAGCTTTTGTAAATACGTAAGTAAAAATACCAGTGGAACCAGCAGCGTAACCCCATACTTCACCTGGATTTAAACCATTTGCCTTCAGAATGAAGAACATTACAATGTATGTAATACAGATAACGATAGAGCCTGTAATGGAAACTTCTCGTAAAAATCCAAGGGATTTTGGAAAGTTAATATCTTCTGTAGATTTTGATTTGTCTCCAATCAATTTTCCGAGGTAACCGGAAATTAAGGAAAGAACAGTTGTTGGATGTCCAATCGTGAAGCTGTCATCTCCTGTAACTTCCTTTACAAATGGACGCATTAAGTTTGGAGAAATGCACATATAGGCTGCAGTGAAGACTGCTGCAAGGATGATTAATTTTGTACCTGTCAAACCAGCGTCAACACCTGCTGCAATAAATACATATGGGAACCAGTACAGCATGTGTCCTGTTAAAAATACGGATTTCCATTTTGTGAATCTGGCAAATAACAGGTTGAAAGCAAATGCCAGAATCATAACAATACCAATTTGTGTGCCATAGATTGACATGTCAATATCAGGGGCACCGCTGGCTGTTGGAAGCATTGTGTTAAATGCGCTCGCAAGACCATCGATAGAGTTTCCGGTAATAATTCCGGTACCTTGAGATAACACAAAGAAACCAATTGCCGTCATCATTGTTCCGCGTACGATATCACTAAAGGATTTTTTTTGTAAGATTAAACCGATCATGGCAATCAGCGCAAGGAAGATAGCGCCCTGACCAAAAATTTCATTAATAATAAAGTTTAATATAGCCATATTTCCCTCCAATTTTTTCAGAAAAGACTATTTATTGAGGCTTTCGAAAAATGCCAAAGTTTTTTCTGTTACATCTTTTTTGTTTACAAAGCTTTTAATAACTACAACAGGAACATTGACACGTCCCATAATTCGGTCTGCCAGTTCTTCAGAAGTAAAGATGACATCGCAAGGGGCAGAAGCACAGGTGCCTACATCACCGCAGAAAACTTCTGCTTCCAGTTTGTTTTCTTTTAAGATGTCCTCAATTTTCATTTTTAAGAACAGGGATGAACCGCATCCAAATCCGCAGACAGTCTGAATTTTTACCATTCCTGATTAAACCCTCCTTTCTTTCTTGTTAAACGCATGCCTAAAGTATGCGTTTTGTCAGCCGCCTAAAATACGAAGCACTTCATCAACATCTGAGGCTTTAGAAAGCCTTTCAATACATCCGTCCTCCATTAAACTTTCTGCAATAGAGGAAAGCATGTCCAGATGGGATGAGGTATCAGTACATCCAAGGCATAAAACAACTGAAACCGGATCATTTGGTGATCCAAATTTTACAGGTTCTTTCAGTGTGATCAATGCTACATCACTTCTATGAACCTCTTCACATGGCGCAGCATGAGCCAGTGCAAAACCGGGCATGATAACGATATAAGGTCCCAGCTCTTTTACCGATTGAATCATTTTCTCCACATAAGCAGTTTCAATGCTGTTTTCGCTAACTAAGACTGCGCCGGCTTTGCGAATCGCATCTTCCCAATCAGATGCGGTTTCTTTGACACGGATGTGGTTTTTGTTGAGAAAATTGCCCAAAGAAACGACCTCCTTTGACCTAAATTTGTAAGCTGAGCATAGCATGAAAAGGGCAGGTGGCATAGTTCACAATCTTTCCTGGTATTTTGAAATAAGCTTGCCTTTCGAAAGTAAAATTCATTGGTTATAATAGAACAAAACTGGGAGAGGAGGAAATATTATGAATAAACAGACAACGAAATTATTGACAATTTTATTGGATTCTCCCGGAAGTTTTTTTCACTATGAAAAGTTGGCTGTGCTGTTGGGTGTCAGCACCCGTTCCGTACGTAACTATATTCAATTGCTTCAAGATTTCTTGAAAGTACAAAAGTTAAGCGAATGTCTGGAATGTGCAGAAGGAGCAGTGGCATTTGTAGGAAGTCAGGAAAACAAAACGAAGCTTTTAGATTCGGTAGTGGATAATGAATTTTATCTTTATCGGCTGTCGCCGTCAGAAAGGGTACAGATTATTTTTCTTCTGTTGCTTACGAGAAGTGATTATTGTACGTTAAATGAATTGACTGAGAAATTTAATGCCAGCCGTACGACTTTGCTGAAAGATATGGAACAGGTAAAACAGATGCTATCCCTCTACGACTTGTCATTTGCTCCTGCAATGAATAAGGGGTATTTACTTCAGGCCGAGGAGATTCAGAGAAGAGAGATCATTATTCGGATTATTCAATCCTCTATGGGAACTGTGTTTTCTTTACGTCAGGATGTGAACCTGACGGAACGTTTTCTGTATGATGAATGGCATCTGGAAGAATATTTTCCATGTATCAGGACTTTACTGCTAGAAACAGAACATAATTATGAAATCAATGTAACTGATGCTGCTTTTGAAGAGACAACATTTGTATTGGCATTGGTTTTACATCGGCTTTTAGAGGGGTATCAGATTTCCGAAAAGGAAAATGAAGACACTTCGTTTAGAAATCTGTTTGTATATGAATTAGCAGAATATATGTTAAAGGAATTGGCAAAGGTTTATCCTATCACCTATGAAGAATCAGAGATTGTCTTTTTAGCATCAAGACTCTATTATAGTCGTTTTTACAACCGCCATTTGGCGGAAAGTACAAAAGATGTAAAACTGCATATGGCGTTGAAAAATTTTGTTTTAAAAATAGGAGAAGCTTTGGATATTCCTGTAATCAACGATGCGCAGATGCTGGCACAGCTTGAGAATCATTTGAGAGATATTGAGAAGCTGTATGCGGAAGGTTCTGCTTTGGAATATGATTACACAGTGCAGATTATTGAAGAATATCCGGATTACTATCAACTGGTACACAAATATATTTATATTTTAGAAGAAGCTGTTGGACATTCTTATAGTGAGAGTGATATAGCGGTTGTTTTGATTTACATTGTTGTAGCAGTGAACCGTTATTCAAAGAATCATATGCCGCTGAGAGTAATTCTGGTGTGCCATACGGGAAATGGAACGGCAAATTTTCTGGCAGAACAGTTGAACAGCTATTTTAATATCCGAATTCTTGCGATTACATCCAATCATAAATTGCAAAGTGTAAAAGAACGTATGAAATATGACTTGATTATTTCAACAATTTCCTTACAGGAGCCAGAAGGAACATGGGTAAAGGTTTCGCCGATGTTGACAGATGAGGAAATTCTAAGGTTGCAGAAATTGTTTATTGAGACTCACCGAAAGAAAAAACAGTGGAATTTTCGGGCAAATTTAGGAAACGCCCTGGAAAAGAGTGGGACGATGCTTTTGAAGGAAGAAAATATTTTTTTGGATATCATGTGCAGGGATTGGAAGAATGCGATTTCAAGTGCAGCTGCACCGCTACTGTTGTCGGGAAACATAGATTCTCGTTATGTGGAGGCGATGATTCGATCGAAAGAAATCAATGGTGCGTATTTTGTGTACTGCCCGTCTGTAGCGCTGGTTCATGCAGATCCCAATGTAGGTGTTCATGTTTCAGGGATGTCCTTAGTTCGTTTAAAAAGTCCGGTTGCATTCGGACATGCTGAACATGATCCGGTAAAATGGTGCATCTGCATGGCATGTAAGGAAAGTGAAATGTATGCAAAAGAAATAATAGGGGTAATGAATCTGTTTAGTGAATCGGAGCTTCGGGGGGAATTAGAGCAGATGACAGAACGTAAAGAAGTATTTTCTTATATTAATAAATATTTGCAGGAGGTATCCAATGAATAGTAAAAGTTTTGATTATCTGGAACATGTGCAGGAAATATTAGGAAAAGTTAAAGAAACTCAATGGGAGATGATGGACAAAGCAGCAAAAGTGATGGCGGAAGCGATTGCATCGAAAAAATGTATTTTTGCATTTGGTGCATCTCATGCGGGAATTCTGGCACAGGAGCTTTTTTATCGCACAGGAGGTCTTGCGGTGTTGAATCCAATTTTGCCATCGGAAGTAATGTTAAACACAAGACCGGTAACACAGACAAGTGCTGCAGAAAAATTGGCAGGATATCCGACCATGATTTTAAAATATACACCAATCAAAGAAGGTGATGTGCTTTTGCTGCATTCCGTTTCAGGGCGTAATACTGCTGCAGTTGAAATGGCAATCAAAGCGAAAGAAATGGGAGTGACCATAATTGGAATCACAAATATGGTGTATACCAATGGAGTAAAAAGTCGAGACAACAGTGGGAAAAAGCTTTTTGAAGTATGTGATATTGTAATTGACAACTGCGGAGACTTTGAAGATTCCAGTATGCTGCTGGAAGGGATGAATCAAAAAATTGCGCCTACTTCCAGTGTAGTAGGATGTACAATTGTAAATATGCTGGTAGTACGGATTGTAGAATATTTATTGGAAATGGGTATAGAGCCGCCGGTGTTTCATAGTGCCAATGTGGATGGCGGAGAAGAGTTCAATGAAATGCTTTTTGAAAAATATAAGGATCAGATACACTATATGTAGAAGCAAAATACAGTATCTTTGAGGATTCCCCTCCTAACTGATATAAAAAAGAGTCAGACAATTGTTTGCCTGGCTCTTTTTAATTCATGATCATACACAATAGCGGCACGCTGAACATGGATAACAATGTGGATAGAAACACGATTTTTGCGGCAAAATGTGCATCGCCGTCATATTTTGCTGCAAGGATTGCAGTAGTAGCGGCAGCTGGCATTCCTGATAAAACAACGGATACCTGTTTGACCATTTCATCAATTCCGGCAAACATGCATCCGGCTAAAACCAATGATGGGATGATTACAAGTCTTACAATGCAGTACCACCATGCTTTCTTATCAAGTACTTCTGATGCCCTGACATCTGCCAGAATATTTCCGATAACAATCATGGAAAGTGCGGTATTGGCATTGCCGGCATAGCGAAGCGTCTGCTCAATTCCAGTCGGCAGTTGAATTTGCGTTATCATTAAAAATAATCCGATAAATACAGCGATAATACATGGATGGGTCAAAACTTTTCTCACAACGCCCTTGCCTTTTGTTCCGGTAAAACAGGCAACGCCGAAAGACCACATGACTGTACGCATTGGAATCAGATAAATGGATGCATATAAAAGTCCCTGCTCGCCATATAATCCCTGGGCAATCGGGTTTCCCATAAATCCTGCGTTAGATGCAATAGTTCCGTAGCGAAGTACAGACAATTTGGAGTTTTCAGTTTTTGGAAAATAAAGCTTGCTTGTAAAAATCGCAAAAAATTGAATACAGATAGAAACAATCAGCATTACAAGGCAATCCATCAGAATCTTCTGGTTAAACTCCATCATAAAAGATGTGATCATATTGCAGGGAAGGATAAAATTAATCAAAAGGTTCGAAAGAGGTTTTCTGGCATCAGCAGAAAGTACTTTTAATTTTGTGAGAATATAACCTGCCAGCATTAGACAGAAAATTGTAATCTGTAAATTTATAAGATTGGACATATCAACCATAGTGATTACCTCCTGAAACAAAATCATTGTATCGCAGAAACCCATTGACGAAAAGAATAAATTATCAGAAAATGAAGAAGACGCATGAAATTACTTCTATATATAAGGAAGAACAAAATAATGTATCTGATTTCAATTTATTTTGACCAGAGAACTGATGAAACAGTTAGCAGCTATATGAAGCAGATTGCAAAGCATACAGGAAATACCGTTATGGTGGATGAAAAAGTGCCGCCGCACATTACGGTTGCTGCATTTTGGGAGGATTCGGAATCTCGGGCTAGGAAAATCTTTGACAATATTGCACAGCAATGTAATATAGGAAAGCTTTGCTGGGCATCTGTGGGATGCTTTCTGCCTCATGTAATTTATATTGCGCCGGTATTGAACGAATATTTACATCAATTATCGGTAATAAGTAATAAGGAAATAACGTGTCAGCAGCATGTGCGAATAGAAGCCCGCTATCAGCCGTTTCAGTGGTTTCCGCATACAACTTTGGCAAAGAAGCTTACACAGGAAGAAATGAGATGTGCTTTTGAGGTAATGCAAAAGCAGTTTGGAAGTCTTGAAGGATATGCGGTGAAAATTGGTTTGGCAAAGACGAATCCCTATACAAATCTGGCGGTTTTCAACTTAAATAAAAAAGTAAAATAAAAAATGAAAAATGTGTTGACAAAAGAAAATGTATATGATAATCTAATCGAGCTGTCGCAAATGACAATAACAAAAACTTAATAGATGAGTTTTAAAAGCCTTCCTTGAAAGAGCGAGAATGAATCGAAAAAAGTTGAAAAAAGTTGTTGACAAAACAAAAAGCACATGATAATATATCAGAGTTGCTGATGAACAGCATAAAACAAAATGAACATTGATAACTAAACAGTATAACATGCAAAGTTCTTTAAGAACATATGCAGACCTTGAAATTCTTTAATGAGTAATGTCTGGAAAGACAGTCCGAGAGGACAGAAATTCAAGAGAACAGCTTAGAAATAAGCAACCTAGAAACAGTGAAACGGAAGAACAGCCAAGTGTTGTTCTGAAAAGGTT
>JAGAQG010000049.1 GCA_017622875.1 Lachnospiraceae bacterium | reverse complement strand
GAGGGCACTGAAAAACATATCTTTTTTGATAAAATTATATAGAAGATCAAAGAAACTCCACCAGTACCTAGTTTTTCTGGTGGAGTTTACTACTTTTCTTAAATTAAAGGATCGTTTTTCAGGATACTTTTCTTATTTTTCATTGATTAATTTAACAATTCTCTTGAGATTTACTGCAAAGATAGTCATTGCTCCTTGCATTTCCATGCCAATAAGACCTGATGATGACGCTACGTCATAACCATGTCGGTGCTTTAATTCGCTGTTTTTCGCTTCTATCTTATATCGTTCTTTCATTTTTTCTTTAAAATATTCTGTTTCCTGAAATTCAGCATGCTCGCTGTGGGAATCACAGATGATTGTTTCCGTGTAGGTTTTCTTTTTTGTTCCTTCCTTATAACATCCTTCCCTATAAGGACAACATTTGCATTTTTCAACATCAAAAAAATATACCATGCGTGGATTTCTATTCTTTTTATCTTTTTTTCTTTTATCAAGATATTTATGAATCGCTAAATGTCCAGCTTTACATTGGTACATTCCTGCATCTTTGTTAAATTCAAATTCATCTTCTTTCGTTCGATTGCCCTGGGTAATAACTGAATTTAGTTTGGCTATCAGTTCATAATCCCCTTCTTTTGCTGCTTCAATATTTTTCTTATCAGAATAAGCCTTGTCACCGATAACGGCATCCACCTGTATTCCTGCACCCCTGCTTTTCTGCACCAATGCGGGTAGTTCTTTTCCATCTGTTTTTTCTCCACTAGTTATTGTAGCTGCTGTAATAATCCGTTCTTCCGTCATTGCTATATGTGTTTTGTATCCAAAAAACGATGTATCGGCTGTCTTATGACCAATTTTTGCATCTGAATCCTTTGAAGTTTCTAAATGTTCCATATCATCACTGACGTTTTCCTCTAACAGATTTAGTTTTTCCAACACTTTAGGATAACTGCATATTTCTTCATTTTCTTTTATAACAGAAATAAGCTGTTTGCAGTATTCCAATTCTTTTTCTAAAGAATCTTCGGTGTTTTTATTTGGAAATTTTTCTTTCATTGTTTCATCTATTTCATAGATGGCACGGCGCAGCTTTTTGGACTGTTCCTGAAGTGCCTGACGCGGTGTTTTTTGGTTATACCTTGATTTTGTATGAGTAGCATCTACAATAATGGATTTCGATTTTATAATTCCTTTGTCCAGTGCCAGCTGAACTGTTTTAGCAATCAACATATCTAAAAGATTCATATCTTTCAAACGCAGTTTACGAAACTTAGTCAATGAACTTGGATTTATGACTTCATCTTCTGGCGCCATGTCCAGAAAATATTTAAAAGACATATCATATTTAGAACGTTCAACCACATCTACATCTGATAAATCATAAATAGATTTTAAGAGAAGATATTTGAACATTCGTATAGGTGGGATAGCGTTCCGTCCATTGTCAAGACAGTACTTATCAATCAATTCATCGTAAATAAATCCAAAGTCAACTAATTCTTTTATTTGACGAAGAAGATTATCCTTTGGAACTATCAATTCATATATCTCTATGTACGGACTTAGTATTAATTTCTGTTGTTGTTCAATCATAAAAACACCGCCTATATTTGATACTTATATTTTACCAAATATAGACGGTATTATCTACTTTTTCAGTGCCCTCCCGCATGATCGGGGGATTTGCTATGTAATTCTATTTTCTCTTCTTTTCTTTTAAGATATCTTTATAGAATTTATCCATTTCCTTCTTAGTAGGGAAAGTAGCTACATACATCTGATTTCCCATAGCACCGGAAAGAACATCCGGAATACGTTCTACCATCTTCATCTGGTGTCCATACATTTCCATAATGTCTTCATGGCTGTATTTGAATGGCTTACCATCGCGGCGTCCTGCGAATGCGCAGTAAGCATGTTCGCCAACAGGCATTGTGGATTTGTCGAATGCGATCATATCAGCCCAGATCTTATAAACATCTGTGCTGTGAGCGAAGTTGATCATATCAGGAGTAAATCCGCCGCATGGACGCATATTTACTTCCAGAGCAACCACATCACCTTTTTTTCCCATTCCTTCATGGTCTTCTAACAGACGGAAGAATTCGAAATGAACAAAGCGGCTCTTAACGCCAAAGCTCTTAACAGTAGCGCGGCCTGCTTTGCGTGTATCAGCAGGAAGATCTTTTACAATGTAGTAAATAGAGTTGTCTAAGTTGTTAACAACATCCATGATAGAGTTTGGAGTTACATTACCTGTTTCAAAGATTGGTTCTCCGTTAGAGTCGATAATCGCATCATAAGAGTTCACTTCTGCATTGATGAACTCTTCCATAATGTATTCAACGTCTTCCCATTTAGTTTCGAAGAATTCTTTCATTTCTTCATCATTGGAAATCTTATGGGTATCGGAAGCGCCTACACCGTTGTCTGGTTTTGCGATGACTGGATAGCCTACTTCTTTTACAAATCCTAAGCAGCCTTCCATAGTATCAACCATGTGATAGCGTGCAACTGGAATTCCAGCCTTTGTGTAGTATTCCTTCATTTTTGATTTGTATTTAATTCTTGGAATGTCTGCTGCCTGGAAGCTTGTAGTTACGTTAAAGTCTGTACGAAGTTTGGCATCTCTCTCTAACCAGTATTCATTGTTAGATTCGATCCATTCGATACGTCCATACTTGAAGATAAAGAATGCGATGGCACGGTAAACTGCTTCGCTGTCTTCAAGACTGTCTACCTTGTAGTATTCGTTTAAGCTAGCCTGAAGCTCCGGCATAAGATTGTCGTATGGACAATCGCCGATACCAAGGACATTAATACCATTTGCTTTCAATTCATGGCAGAACATCCAGTAATTTGTTGGAAAATTTGGTGAAATAAATACAAAATTTCTCATTAGTTCCCCCTCTGCGCTCATTCCCTGTGAGCGGCTCGTTTTATTCTTCATTTATTGATGCTTATGTTCCCATAAGCAGATTTCCTAAAAGTTTTATCCAAAGTATCCTAGTTTTGTAAAAGGTAAGGCAGGAAATACACGACCTGTTTGTACCACCAGTCCCAATCGTGTGCAACATCATATCCCCAAAAATCAACCCAGATATGGATGCCTTTCTGATCGAAGATCTCTTTTAAGCGTTTTGTAGTATCTGGGATTTCCCATGCACCCTGGCCCACACAGATGACAGCTTTCTGCTGATTGTACATGCCAATGTATGGATGATCTGTTGGAAAATTTGCCATGTAATGAACTGGTGAGTTCTGATATACGATGTCATCCATGTATCCGCCAAAGCCGTATTCTGCTGTGTAGATGCCGCTAAGAGCAAGCAATCTGTCAAAAAGATCCGGACGGCGTAAGTAAAGGTTTGCTGCGTGAGTTGCACCTAAGCTGCAGCCAAATACCATAACTCCAGGATAGCCTTCCCAGCCATTCTTTGCATTTGCGTAGTTGCGTAAGAACGGCACGACTTCGTCTGTAATGTAGCGCATCCATGCTTCGTGGCGTTCTGCCTTCCAGCGGCCGTCGCCATGTCTGTTGGACCATGTTTCTAAGTCAATGGTGTCGATGGCACAGACCATACACTGGCCGGATTCAATCCATGGGCCCCATACATCTGTCATTTTAAAGTTCTCAAAATCGTAGAAATGTCCGTCCTGGCAAGGAATAAAAATGACCGGGCGGCCTGCGTGACCATAAATCTTACACTCCATATCACGGCCAAGGGCTGGACTGTAATGTTTGAAATACTGTGTTTCCATTGGAATTCTTCCTCTCTTATTTGTTTTCTTCTGTATCTAAATCATATAATAAGGTTTCCATGAAGAATGGAATCTGACGTTCCCAGCTCGCTTCGCAATGAGTGCCGCCTGGTACAATGCGGCAATGTAAGGAAAGCTTGCGCCACATCAGAAGTGTGGCCAGCTCACCGAATGCGCGGCGCATATTTCGGTGATTACCAAATTCTTCAGAACCGTAATCTACGTAAAGAACCGTATCTGGATCAAACTGTGCTGTAGAGAGCATGTTATGTACTTCCACCGGTGATGCCCAAAGGGATGGTGAAAGTGCTGTAGCACGGGAATATATGTGATTATATTCCATCAGTGCGTAAATACTCATAAGTCCCCCCATGGAGCTTCCTGCAATGAAGGTGTGCTCTCTGTCAGGAATTGTACGATAGTTTGTATCAATATATTTTTTAAATACATCTACAAACCAGTCCATGGTAGCTTTTCCTCTGCCAGACACATAGCCAAGCTCAGAATCACGGAAAGTAAATGGAGAATATTCCTCCAGGCGTCCATTATTTGGACTGTGATTACATTCCACCGCAGCGATGATCATCTGCGTTTTGGTCTTATCCATATATTCTTTCATGCCCCAGGATTTTCCATAGGTGGCATCAGAATCAAAAAATACATTATGCCCGTCAAACATATAAAGAACAGGATATCTTTTTGATGGTTCTTTGAAGTAAGATTCAGGCAGGTAAATGTAAGCGGTACGTTTTTCCGGTCTGCCATTGGCAAGCGGAAAGTTTACTTCAAATCGTTTTGTCATAATATGCCTCCAAATGCCTCATTGAACAAGTTTATTTGTTCATTTGAGGCATGTATGCAAGGTTGAAAGTCTCTTTCAACCTGCTCCTCAATTTCACTCTTTGACTTTAATGCGTCAAAGAACGAATGTTCATTTTTTAAATATAGCACAGTGGTTAAGAAATGGCAAGAAAAGCCAGTAAATTCAAGGAAAAATAGGCTTCCCGGGAGGAGAACCCGGGAAGCCTTAAAACAAATAGGGATGCTTAAGCAAAAGAAGCTTAAGTTATATCTAGCCTAAATGCCAGATTTCGTCATTATATTCAGCAATGGTTCTGTCAGAAGAGAACTGGCCAGCTTTGCTGATGTTGATCAGGGCACGTTTTGCCCAATCTTTCTGGTTTAATGCATAATCTTCCACAGCCTGATTTTTGCGTACAACGTAAGCGTTGAAGTCTGGAAGTGTCTGGAACCAGTCTTTATAAATCAATTCGTTCTGTAAACGATAGAGGTTGTCTGCACAGCCGGCGCCAAGCATTGCTTCGCTTGTTAAGAAGTTGATCGCACGTTTGATGTTTGAATCAGCTTCGTACCATTCTTTTGCACAGTAGTCGCCCTGGGCATAGCGGCGGATGACCTGATTGCTGCTCTGACCGAAAATATAAATATTTTCTTCGCCAACTGCTTCTGCGATTTCCACGTTGGCACCATCCATGGTACCCAGTGTCAATGCACCATTTAACATGAATTTCATGTTACCTGTACCGGAAGCTTCTTTGGAAGCTAAACTGATCTGTTCAGAAAGATCACATGCCGGAATCATTTTTTCAGCAGCAGCAACGTTGTAATTTTCGATAAATACAATCTGAAGCCATTTTGAAACTTCAGGGTCAGCTGCGATTACTTCAGAGAGTGTCAACAATGCATGGATAATATCCTTGGCAATCGTATAAGCAGGAGCTGCCTTTGCACCGAATACTGCTGTAATCGGTTTCTTTGGAAGGTGTCCGGCTTTAATTTCGTAATACTGATGAATCAGGTATAAAAGGTTCAACTGCTGACGTTTGTATTCGTGAAGTCTCTTAGACTGAATCATGAACATGCTGTTTTCATTGACAGTGATTCCCTGTTTTGCTTCAAGCCACTGTGCGAATGCCTTTTTGTTGTTTTTCTTAATCTTCATGATCTGCTTTAATACTTTTTCATCATCTGCAAATGCAGCCAGTTTTTCTAATTCGGAAGCATCTTTTTTGAAGCCTGGCCCGATGAGCTTTTCAATATAAGCAGTCAGTTCCGGGTTACACTTTAAGAGCCATCTGCGGAATGTGATACCATTTGTCTTGTTATTGAAACGTTCCGGATATAAACGGTAAAAATGATTTAATTCACTGTTCTTTAAGATTTCTGTATGCAGGGCTGCAACACCATTTGTACTGTGTGTGAAGTGAATGTCCATATTTGCCATATGCACATTCTGCCACTGGTCGATAATTGCCACAGCCTGATCATTGTACTTATCACAAACAATATGATTCAGCTTTTCAATGATTGGCATAAGCTGAGGTACCACAGTTTCAAGGAAATGTCTTGGCCATTTTTCCAATGCTTCTGCAAGGATTGTGTGGTTCGTATAAGCACATACCTTTGTAACGATTTCAACTGCTTCTTCAAATTCAATGCCTTTTTCTGTCAGAAGACGGATCAATTCAGGAATGACCATGGATGGATGTGTATCATTGATCTGAACTGCTGCGTAGTCCGCAAGGTCGTGAAGGTCACTGCCTCGTTCTACAGCATCTTCCAAGATCATCTGTGCACCTGCACTTACCATTAAATACTGCTGGTAAATACGTAAGATACGTCCTGCATCATCGCTGTCATCAGGATATAAGAATAATGTTAAGTTCTTTTCAATGTCGTTTTTGTCGAAGGAAATTCCATCGCCAATTACAGATGGGTCGATGGTATCAAGGTCGAACAGATTTAAGCAGTTTGTTCTTCCTTCATAACCTGTGACTGCAATTTTATAAAGGCGTGCTTCGTAGTTTTTACCTGCTAAAGAAACAGGATATACTTTTTCTGTTTTCTTTGCCCAGGAATCATCGCCTAACCAGAAATCTGGTGTTTCATTCTGTAAGTTGTTATTAAAGTTCTGACGGAAGAGTCCGCAGTGATAACGAAGGCCGATGCCGTCACCTGGCAGGTTTAATGTTGCAAGGGAATCAAGGAAGCATGCTGCCAGACGTCCGAGACCACCATTTCCAAGACTTGGTTCCGGCTCTGTTTCTTCAAGTTCTGCCATAGATTTTCCGTTTGCTTCTAAAAGCTTCTTTACATCATCGTAAAGACCTAAGTTGATCAAGTTGTTAGAGAGCAGCTTTCCAATGAGGAATTCTGCGGAAATATAATAAAGTTTTCTGCCTGTGACAGCTTCTACATGTTTTGCACTTTCTTCTTCGGTAATATTTAAAAGTGCTGTGTAGAGTTCTTCATAGCTGCAGGATTTGATATTTTTTTTGCAAAGTTCAATTAATTTGTTTTCTAATTCTTTTTTTGTCATTGTCGGTTCTCCTTATCTAAAGGGGTGTTTTTGTTTACAGCTTCTTTTTATCATAAATTTTTTGCGAAAACTTGTATAATCAGTGCAAAATATTGTACAATCCTATCATCTTAGATGTTTTTTGGAGAAAATATGCGCGATGAGTGATACAAAAAAATCAATGATAAATGCTTACCATGAGACAAAACGTCATTCCAATATGATGTTTGCCTACAATGTTTATCCTTGTACAATTCCGCAGGACTTCTTTTTTGTACCAATGCATTGGCAGGACAGTGTGGAATTGATCTACATCAAAAGAGGCGAAGGTATTGTACAGGTAGATTTTGAGACTTATAATGCAAAGGCGGGAGATGTCTTTGTGATTTTGCCGGGACATATTCATGGCTTAAAGCATAAAAACAGAATGCGAATGGAGTATGAAAATATTATTTTTGATATGAGCTTTCTCGGTGGAACTCAGTTCGATTTGTGCAACCAGAAATACTGGCAGCCACTGACCAATGAGAAGGTGACGATTCCCACATGCATTGATACGGAGCATCCATTAAACAGCCAGGTGAGGGCTTATCTGGATACTTCAGATTCTTTGTGTTCAAAAAAATCTCAGGGCTATGAGCTTGCAGTTCGTGGGAATCTTCTGATCATTTTTTCAATGCTGTTTCAGATGGCGGAGACAAAAGAGACATCTTTTATGAATTCCAGTACAGAGAAATTTAAGATCGTGCTGGCAAGGATTGAAGATGGATATGATAAGAAACTGACGGTGGAGGGAATGGCTGACGAGTGCGGCTATAGTGCCAGTCATTTTATGAGATGGTTCAAGGAGATGACGGGAACCAGTTTTATGGAATATTTGATTGAATTCCGCATTGGAAAAGCTGCGCAGGAGTTGAAAGTTACCAATGATACGATTCTGGAGATTGCACAGCGCACAGGATTTGACAATATCTCGAACTTTAACCGCCTGTTTAAAAAGCGCCTTGGTGTGACACCGAGCCAGTTCAGAAAAGAAGAGTAGGAGAAGCTATGGCTTATTATTATAATCAGTTGACGAAAATTGAGCAGAAGGCATATTATGCTATGAAAGAGGGACTTCTTAATCTGGCACCTTCTTTTACGGTGCCTTTGTTGGATGGAAAGACACTTTCGGATATTTATTTTATGGTGAGAATGGACCATCCGGAAATTTTCTGGTCAGTGAAGTTTTCTTATAAATATTATAAGGATTCTGATCATGCGGAGATGATTCCGGAGTATTTGTTTAAGAAAAATCAGATTGCAGAGCATCGTGTGGCGTTGGAATCCAGAGTGAAAAAGCTTGCTCGCCAGGCGGAGAAGATGAGTGAAAAGGAGAAGGAGCTGTTTATTCACGATTTTATTTGCCAGAATGTGCGGTATGATAAGTTGAAAAAGGCTTACTCGCATGAAATTATCGGACCGCTCCAGCAGGGTGTGGGAGTCTGCGAGGGAATTGCAAAGTCAGTGAAAATTTTATGTGATGCTCTTGGAATCTGGTGCATCATTGCATTATGTGATAATAACCCTGAGAAGGGAATAAAATACCGCCATATGTGGAATGTGGTACGCATTGAGGGAAAATATTATCATCTGGATGCCACCTTTGATAACTCTTTAGGTAAGGATGATGTGATTCGGTATGATTATTTTAATTTAAGCGACAGCCAGATTTTCAAAGATCATGAGCCGGTCATTTATAAAATTCCAGCGTGCGTTGATGGAGATCATACTTATTATAGAGAGAAAAAATTGTCATGGACAAAATATGAGGATGTCAGAAAACGTGCTGCTCAGGCAGTGAAGAAAGGCAAAGTGTTGATTTTCCACTGGAGAGGAGGATATCTGACAAGGGAAGTTTTAAAAGAGTTGTTTGAAATCTTCCATGAAGAGGCTGCGAAGAAGGAAAAGTATGCTTACCTTTCTTTGAACTGGCCGCAGGCGGTGCTGCAGGTGAGATTTGCGGTGGAAGCGCCACAGCAGGAGATTACTATGGAAGAAGCTAATGAGGGTGAGACGATTGAAGAAGCATAAAAAGGGAAACTGCTTTAGTGGAGCAGCTTCTCTTTTTTGACAGATAGAAGATAATTCCTGTGCAATCCGCAAGGAACCATCCAATCGGGACAGCCCACCAGATTCCAACGACACTGATAGTAGGAATCGCAGAAAGAATATAGGCAAGCACAACTCGCGTGCCCAGAGAAATCACGGTGAGTACCACAGACATTTCCGGTTTTCCCATGGCACGGTAAAGTCCGTAGAGTAAGAACAGACATCCGATTCCACAGTAAAATGCGCCTTCAATGTGAAGATAGCGGACACCTTCAAAAATAATCGCAGTTTCAGAAGAATCTACAAAAAGAAGCATCAGTGGACGGGCAAAAATCCAGACAATTGCTGAAACAATGATACAGAAGAAAAAGGATGCTGCCATAGCGCCTTTAAAACCGGAACGTATACGGTCATATTTCTTTGCACCATAATTCTGGGCAATAAATGTGGAAAATGCGTTGCCAAAATCCTGTACAGGCATATAAGCAAACGCGTCAATTTTGACTGCGGCCGCAAATGCTGCCATGACAGTCCCGCCGACGCCGAAATTAAGCCCGATTACGAACCATAGATCCAAAATAATGTTTAACATCGCTGAAACAGCGAGGAAAACAAGCGGTACGATGGAGTTTCCAACAGCCCTTAAAAGGGATGCAAAATAATTATAGAAAAAAGTCGCAGTAATTCCCATAAAAATGATGACGAGATAACTGCGCATCAAAGGCCATACCTCTTTCGGTACTTGCAAAAAGAATTCTATTTTATCTAAAAGGGCAAAAACGATAACATTCAAAATCACAGTCAGCCCGGCAATTAATAAGAAGGAAGCAAACAGGCCTTCTTTGAGAGCTTTCTCATTTCTTTCGCCAAAGCAGATGGAAAAGTAAGCACCGCTTCCCATGCAGAGTCCAAGCAAAATCGAAGTTAAAAATGTCATTAGGGTAAAGGAAGAACCGACCGCAGCCAATGCATTGGATCCTAAAAAGCGTCCCACGATAAAGGTATCGGCAATGTTGTAACACTGCTGAAGTAGATTTCCTAAGATCATTGGAACTGCAAAAAGCAGCATAGATTTTATGATCGGTCCTTTAGTCAAATCCTGATTCATAATAAATTCACTTTCTCAATCCATTTTTCCGCAATCAGCTGATGACCGTATTTTGTTAAATGAATCCCATCAATCGTAATTTCAGAATAACCGTATTTTTTTGCCTCTAAAAGAAGATTCTCCCAGAGAGGAAGAAAGGTTACTTGATTTTTAGAAGCAATGTCCTGAATGATTTCACTCATTGCGTGTAGCTCCGGCTCCCAGGTTGAATATTCTGCCGGATATGGAAAAATGAAAGGCTCCATAAGAAGTATCGGACAGTCTGTCATCATTCGGATATCGTCAATCAGCGTCTGATATTGTTCCCGAAAGTCTGCGAGCCCCACAGAGGCTGTGATACCTGTATTTCTCATCACTGCCAGATCATTGATTCCAATCAGAATCGTAATAAAATCAGGCTGTAAATTTAAACAGCTGCGTTTCCATAATCTGCGGACAGCAGGAACCGTAAATCCATCATTTCCTTTATTCAGTACCTGATAGACTTTATCAGGTGTATTTATTTGGTCAGAAATCATGCGTACATAGCCCTGACCTAAATTTTCAGGGTCAAAATAATGATTACAGTCTGTAATGCTGTCACCTAAAAATAACAGATTTTTCATAAGTACCTCCGAACCGGGTAATAATTATATTATACATAGGTTGAGGTAAATATCCAATGAGTTTCGGCTATTTTAATCTCTGGGGCGTATTACAAATACGCCCTGAGTTCTTTTCTTAACTGATCTTCAATGGAAATCAGTTTCTTACAAATATCTTTCACTTTAGAATTTGCTCCTGGATATTGATTCATATATTTGTACAAGGACTTAATACCCATATTACAACCGTCAGTAATCAAATCAGCAGCGGTTTCATCGGTGTCATTCATACTCATTTTCATATTCGTTTTCATCCATGACATTCCCTTGGCCATTGCATTCGGTTCTTTTTCTTCACTTCCATACTCATTGAGCAGGGTGTGAATCTCATTTCCCAGCTTTTCATGATGTCCTTTTGTTTCCATCAACAGCTTTTTTAAATTTACATTTTCGACTTTTTCTAAAATCTCATCCAATGATGTGACCGCCATTTTAGAGCCTGCATCACATTCTTTTAACAGTTTGATTGTATCTCGATCTTCCATAAGAACCTCCAAATATATTTGAGATTAATATGCACAGAAACAGGAGAAATATAATAACATTTAACATTCACCGAAAAAATATTTCATAAAATAGATCAAGAAATATGGAAAATATTCGGAGTCCTGAAATATGAAAATGAACTGGAAATTATTGATTATCTGCATCGCAATTCCTCTGGCAGTGGGCACTGCTTCCGCACTTTTAACAGGTGGCGGAATGTCGGTGTTTGAAAGCGTAAACAAACCGTCCTTGTCCCCGCCATCCTGGCTGTTTCCGATAGTCTGGACAGTTCTTTATACATTGATGGGAATTTCCTCCTATTTAATCTTAACTTCTGGCGCTGACAGGGATGAAATACAAAACGCCATTTCGATTTATGCCTATCAGCTGACCGTAAATTTCTTGTGGCCAACTTTCTTTTTTAACTTCCAATGGTTCTTATTCTCATTTCTATGGCTGGTCCTTCTTTTCTTTCTCGTAGCCATTATGATTAGAGAATTCTATCAGATATCCAAGCTGGCAGCATACCTAAATATTCCTTATCTTATGTGGTTGGCCTTTGCAGGATATTTAAATTTCACAATCTGGTGGCTGAATTAGAGAAAATTTCATAAAAGTTTTCGTCTTTGAAAGAATCCGCATTTGTGATAAAATTTAATAAAATACTTTAATGAGTAAAAGTGGAAAAGTGAAGAAATGGGAAGAAAAGAAGAAAAAACTGCGCTTGGCGCAGGTGTGAAATCATTTATTACAGCAATCATTGTAATCTTTATTATGATGATCGTGACTTATGCATTAACATTTATCATTCCGGGAGGAGGAATTCCATTCTGGAAATGGGCACTGTCTCCGATTCTTGTATTATTCAGCGAGGATAATAGTTCCATGATTGCGGTCATCATTCTTTTGATCGTACTGGGAGGACTGTTTAATACCCTTGATAAATTTGGCGTGTTAAGGTTTTTGCTGGATAAGATTACAGATAAATTTGGAAAAAGCAGAAGAATCCTGCTGGCAGTGATACCGCTGTTCTTTATGGTACTTGGTTCTGCAATCGGTACGTTTGAAGAATGTGTACCGCTGGTCCCAATCGTGGTGGCTCTGGCGATTCGACTTGGCTGGGATGCATTGACGGGGCTTGGAATGAGTATTCTGGCGGCTGGCTGTGGATTTGCAGCCGGTGTCTGCAACCCGTTTACGGTAGGCGTTGCTCAGGAAATTGCAGGCCTTCGAACGTTTTCAGGAATCTGGCTGCGTATCGTGGGATTTGTACTGATTTATGGGCTTTTGATGCTGTTCTTATGGTGGCATGTGAAAAAAATTGAAAAGCCGATGGATGCGGTGATTGCCGGAGGCGAGACAAAGAAAGAAAAGGCCAGTGAGATTCAGAGATCTGCCGGCAGCAAAATTTTGAAGATTGTGCTCACATTTAAGGATGGTGTCATCAGTGTATTGCCGGGGGTTCTGCTGATCATGATGGCCAATTCCATTCGGTATACATTAATGGAAGGAAATATTCTGGATGCGTTTTTAGCAGGAGCCATTGAACTGGTGGCTGGACTTCCGAGATGGGGTGTGATTCTATTTATTTATGCACTGGTGCTGGTAATGAATTTCTTTATCCCGTCAGGCTCTGCAAAAGCATTTCTTTTGATGCCATTGATCGTGCCGACAGCGGAAGTATTTGGTATTTCATCCCAGTTGTGTGTATTGGCATTTGCGTTTGGAGATGGATTTTCCAATGTGTTTTATCCGACGAATCCGGTACTTTTAATCTCTTTGGGTCTGGCAAATATAAGCTATGGAAACTGGGTAAAATGGAGTGGAAAATTCCAACTTGCAAATCTGATTTTGACGAGCGTGATATTATTGTTTGGACTGGCAGTGGGGTATTGCTAAGAAAGAGGTACTTATGAGACTGAAAAATATTTTATTGGTAGTGGAAGATATTGAAAAATCAATTTCATTTTATAAAGAGCTTTTCGGTCTGCGTGTGCTGAATGATTTTGATGGAAATGTGATTTTAACAGAAGGACTTGTTCTTCAGGATCGCAAGATATGGGAACATTTGATTGAAAAAGAAGTTACGTATGGAGGAAATGCATCGGAGCTTTATTTCATTGAGAATGATCTGGAAGACTTTCAGGAAAAGTTAGATCACAGTTCTTTTGAAATTAACTACGCGCATAAATTAAAAACATATGACTGGGGACAGCGGGTTATCCGCATTTATGACCCGGACGGACATATGATTGAGATTGGAGAATCGTTGGACGTGGTGGAGCGAAGAAAGGCAGAGAACAGTGAAGAGAAATAGATTCAAAATCGCAGGGAGTTGACAGCTTTCTTGTGAAATTACCTTGTAATCTGGCAATGTTTGGGATGAACAAAGCCGGGGATATTATGGAAAGTTATGACTATGGAAAATGATATCATTTTATAAAATAACAGCGCACAGGGGCATAAAAAACTTCCTGTGCGCTGTTTCGCTATCCTAAGCTATGACGTATAGCCTGAACTTAGCGTTTAACGGTTATAATATCTTCTGGAATTTCCATTATTCTGAGAAACCGTATTGTTTGCTGGAGCTGCAGCAGTAACAGGAACCACTGTTACTTCAGCGTCATCATCGTCACAGTCGCAAGGTTCTTCGGATACACCGCCGCACTGTACATGTGCATCACCAGTTTCAATAGCAGCACCAAAGGAAATTGGGATACGAATGCAAAGCTTCTGAGTAATTGTAAACGTACAGGAAGTACGATTGCCCGGGCAGTTAGGTTCTGTGGAAACGATTGGGTCACCGCAGCAGGTCGCAGTTGCTTCGCCAGCGGTAGCAAACGGAGTAACCGTTACAGGTACGCATACAGTTTCAGTCTGGAAGAAGACTGATTCACAAGCAGTTGGAACTTCACCACAGACAGGTCCGCAGATCGTAAGACCTGTAGCAGTTACATTGCCGCCGAAAACGCAGACATTGACTGGTCCTACAGCGAATACAGAGTTCATCGTAAAGCATACCTGCATCTGACCGTCTACCTTATCTAATGGAAAATCGAATTTTAATCCGACACAGCCTGTTGGCGGGTCTGGATGCTCTTCTGTTTTGATTTCAACATTGTCACCGCGGATGACAGTCTGAGGAACTCCGTCAATTACGACAGTGATTTCAGCAATGTCATCGAAGGTAATGTCACTGCAGATTCCAAGAAGAAAGTGGCTTAAATCTGCAAATGCAGAAGTATCTTCGCCAACACCTTCCACATCATAGCAGAAACGCTGAAGTTCCCCTTCTTCAGGATCTAAAATAGAATCTTCAGTATTTAAGGTAAAAACGAATGGTAAAATGCGGTCACCCATGACCTTGGAGTAATCAGCGGTAAGATTACATGCAATTGGATTTGACATAAAATGTCTCTTTCTAAAATCTTTTCTCTACATCATATGACAAAATACGCAAACTGTGATACAGTAGTAGCTATGATTTAAAAAGTAATCAATGTATTGGAGAGAGGATTATGGAAAAAACAAAGGAAAGCCAAAGAGGACAATTTGGCACAAAACTGGGATTTATCATTGCCTGTGTCGGCTCCGCAGTTGGTATGGCGAATATCTGGATGTTTCCATACCGTACAGGAAAATTTGGCGGTGCAGCATTTTTAATTCCTTACTTTATTTTCGTCGTTTTACTGGGATTTTCAGGAGTCATCGGTGAAATGGCATTTGGACGAAGCATGAAAACAGGTCCTTTGGGAGCCTTCGGAAAAGCAATGAAGCTTCGTTTTGGCGAAAAATACGAAAAGCCGGGAAGAGTCATTGGTATTATTCCAGTACTCGGTTCTTTGGGAATCGCGATTGGTTATTCAGTTGTTGTCGGATGGGTACTGAAATATTTATTCAGCGCACTTACTGGAGAACTGATCAGTATAGAAAATATGGGTGCATTTTTTGGAGAACTGACAGGAAACTTCGGAAGTGTTGGCTGGCATATGCTTGCGCTGGTAATGACTTTTGCGATTATGGCTATGGGAATTTCAAAAGGTATCGAAAAAGTCAATAAGATCATGATGCCTGTATTTTTCATATTTTTTATTCTTTTAATGTTCCGTGTAATGACATTACCGGGGGCTGCAGAAGGGTATCAATATTTATTTGTACCAAACTGGGAACAGCTTCTTGACGTAAAAACATGGGTGTATGCGCTGGGACAGGCATTTTTCTCACTGTCACTGGCAGGTTCCGGTACGGTGGTTTACGGAAGCTACTTGAAAGATGATGTGGATGTTGTCAGCAGTGCGAAGAATGTAGCGATTTTTGATACATTGGCGGCACTGCTTGCTGGCATGGTCGTAATTCCAGCGGTATTTGCATTTGGAATGGATGTAGCCAGTGGTCCGCCATTGATGTTCATTACATTGCCGGCAGTATTCCAGCAGATGCCATTCGGTACAATTTTTGCAGTGATCTTTTTCGCGGCAGTATTGTTTGCAGCGATTACTTCCTTAATGAATCTGTTTGAGACACCAATTGAAGCATTGCAGGAGCAGTTCGGACTGTCAAGAATCGCAGCAGTTATTATTGTAGCAGTGGTTGGAGCAGCAATCAGTATTTTCATAGAAAACGGAGATGCAGTAAGTACATGGATGGACATTATTTCAATCTATGTCATCCCATTAGGTGCGCTTCTTGCGGGAATCATGTTCTTCTGGGTATGTCCAAAAGGATTTGCCAAAGAGCAGTCAGAGCTTGGACGTAAAAAGAAGCTTGGAAAATGGTTTGTACCATTGACAAAATATGTATTTGTAGGAATTACATTGATCGTGTACATCCTGGGCATTTTCTTCGGGGGAATCGGCTGATTTTTCTCACAGATTTCTTTACATGGAAATGGTTAGAAGTTATAATTGATTTAAGAAAATTGAAACTACAGACAGCTTATGATCTTTGACGGAGGTGCCTATGGCAGCATTTGACAGAATTATGAGCGGTGTAGCGGGAATGGATCAGGCACTGGATTCCATTCGATTAGGGGACAACGTAGTCCTTCAGGTATCAAAACTGGAGGACTACGTTTTTTTTGCAAAAGCTTTTGCTTCTCAGGCAATTAAAGATGGACGAAACTTAATCTACATCCGCTTCGCCGAGCACGAACCAATCTTAGAACCACAGGAAGGGTTAAAAATTTATGAATTTGATCCGGAGGATGGATTTGAAGCCTTTGCAGTGGCAATTCACAAAAGAATTGAGGAAGACGGTTTTGACGCCTTTTATGTATTTGACAGTCTTTCCGAGCTGCAGTCGGTGTGGTACACAGACCTTATGATGGGAAACTTTTTCAGAGTGACCTGTCCATATCTGTTCAGTCTTGATACTGTGGCATTTTTTCCGCTGATTCGGGGAAGGCATTCTTTTGACGCTGTTGCCAGAATCAGGGATACGACACAGCTTCTTTTGGATATTTATTCTGAGGGAGATGAAATGTATCTTCATCCGTTGAAGGTATGGAACCGATATTCTGCCACAATGTTTCTTCCGCATGTATGGACGAAAGAGAATCCTTGCTTTGCGCCTGTGACAGAGGGGCTGAAAATGAGTCGTTATTACAGGCTGCGTCAGGAAATGGAACAGACAGTACAGGATTTAAGCACAGACAGTCATGACCGTTTCTTTGCCATGGCAAAAATGCAGTATGCGGCCGGATGCTTTTCCAGGGAAACAGAAGAAAAGATATTGGAAAGCACGATGACGAAGGATGAGAAAATGCGCTGTCTCATTCAAAAATATTTTAAACCGAAGGATTACTTTTCTGTGCGCGACCGCATGATAGGAAGCGGTGCCATCGGTGGTAAGGCTTGCGGTATGCTGGCTGCCAGAAAGATTATTGAAAAGGAACTGCCGCAATATCAGATGCAGTATGAACCTCATGATTCCTGGTATATTGGTTCCGATGTATTTTATACCTACATTGTGGCCAATGACTGTTGGGACTTAAGAATCGTTCAGCGTTCCGAGGAAGGATATTTTGATAGGGCGAAGGATTTACAGAACAGTCTGCTTGGAGGAAAGTTTCCGCCCAATATCCGGGAGCAGTTTCGAAAAATGCTGGATTATTTTGGTCAGAATCCGATCATTGTGCGTTCTTCAAGCTTTCTGGAGGATGGCTTTGGAAATGCATTTGCAGGAAAATACGAATCTGTCTTTTGTGCCAACTGTGGAGAACCGGAAGAGCGTTTGGCAGCCTTTGAAAACGCGGTGCGTACTGTGTATGCAAGTACCATGGATATTTCTGCACTGCAATATAGAAAACAGAGAGGCTTAGACCAGGTGGATGAGCAGATGGCGATTCTGGTACAGAGAGTTTCCGGATCTTATTATGGAGACCTTTATATGCCATGTGCGGCCGGTGTGGGATATAGCTATACGACCTATAAATGGCAGAAGGATATGCGGCCGGATGCGGGGATGCTGCGTCTTGTTATGGGGCTTGGGACAAAAGCTGTAGACCGTACAGAAAATGACTATCCTCGTCTTGTGAATTTAGACCGACCGAAAGTAACAACAGCAAAGAATGTGGCGCAGAAGCATCGATTTTCGCAGCACCACATTGATGTACTGGATCTGAAGGAAAATGCGCTGAAGGAAAAGCGGCTTGATCAGGTTCTTCCGGTCATGCCTCTGTGGTATAAAAAACAGGTGCTGGAACATGATTATGATGCAGAATATTTCTTAAGAGAAAGTGGAAGGGAAAGAGAGGTATGGTTCGTAAGCTGTCAGAAACTTCTGGAAAATGCATTGTTTACTCATATGATGCAGGATATTTTAAAAACGCTTCAGCGGGTATATGAAAATCCAGTGGATATTGAATATGCGATCAATCTGGGAGAAAAGGATGAATTTGTGGTAAATCTTTTGCAGTGTCGTCCGTTGTATGTAGGACAGGAGGGCGGCAAAGTAGCGATTCCAGAACTAATGCCGGAACAATGCTTCTTTGACATAAAAGATTCTTCCATGGGGCATTCTGCAGAAAAAACCATTGATATTTTAATTCAGGTGGACCCAATCGAATATTATAATTATGAATATGCGAAGAAGCCGGAGGCTGCAGCTGCCATTGGTGCGATTAACCGTTATTTCCAGAAAGAAAGTAAAGAAAGCGGAAAGAAGAATATACTGCTTACAGTTCCAGGACGCATTGGAACTTCTTCGCCGGAACTTGGGGTTCCGGTAGCTTTTGCAGACATTTCTGATTTTTGTGGTATTTGCGAAGTATCGGAAAGCAAGGCAGGTTATATGCCGGAGCTAAGCTTTGGAAGTCATATGTTTCAGGATTTAGTGGAAGCTGATATTTTTTATGGGGCAATCTTTGGAGATGAGAAGACTTTGCAGTTTCATCCAAAGCTTTTTGAAGACTGTGAGGAGCTTTTTGAAAGCATTTGTCCAGACAGAGCACATTTGAAGAATATGATAAAAGTGTATGATTTAGGGGATAAAAAAATAAAATTGTGGGTAGATGCACCGGGAAACCGCGCAGTCTGTGGACAGAAAGAATAAAAAAGAAAGGCAGCATCGGTCAGGAGTTAAGAACCGATGCTGTTTCTGTATTCCTTTGGAGTTTTTCCGATATATTTTTTAAAGATTCGGGTAAAGTAATTAATATCTGAGATGCCGCAGTGCTGCGCGATGGTCTGTATCTGCATATTTGTAGTATTCAGCAAAAGAACACCGTATTCTACACGTTTGCGATTCACATATTCTGTAAGAGTAATTCCGGTTTCCTTGCGAAAAAGTGTGGACAGATAGCTTGGACTGATGTTCAGGATTTTTGCATGCATATTTAAGGATTGATCGGCAGTCAGGTCCGTATCGATTCTGGTAATAACTTTCTGGACCAGCAGAGAGTAATCTTTCATGGAATAGTTTTTCACCAGCAGACCGTATTTGCGAATCATTTCCTGCATCAGATTTTTGCCCCCCTCCTGAGATGAGACACCTTCGATTTTGCGGGCAAATTCAGAGGAAACGCGGTCAATGTGAATTGGATGGACGGTACCCTGCTCCGCGCCTTTTCGAAGAAGGGTATTCATGATAATGCAGTAATTTTTTATATTTCGTACGGGGTCTTTCATGCGGTTTTCAATATCAAACAAGGTGCTGCTTTCAAAGGAAGCCTCAGCCTTGTGGTAATTTCCCTGTGCAATATTTTTGATGAACTGGTTTTCTGCCGCATAACGTTTTTCCAAAAGCTGCATTTTAAAGGAAATGTCTTTCTGTTCGGTAATTACATCTAAAATGCTGGAAGGGATCGCATCAATATAGCTTTCAGACAAGGAGAGATCAATATTTTTTGTGATAAAATTATCGGAATCTCCCCAAATGGTCTCTGCAAAAGCATTGATGATGGATGGTATTGGAGAGGAATTGCTAAGCAGCGCGATTCCTGCATGATACTGCAAAAAACGTTCGGTCAGATTTGGAGGTACATGGTATTTTTCCACTGCCCGATAAATATCCTGCCTTGAAAAATCCTGATCTGTAAAAGGCCCGATAATCAAAAAGTCTTTTTCCTCCGGACTGGAAGGAAGCAGAAGGATGATATAGCTGCAGAAAAAATCGTCAGAGATCTGATAGATCGTATTGGGCTGAATACGCTGACAGAGGATAGAAAAATCCTTTTCATACATCTCTTCGAGTCCCAGAAATTTTCGAAGCCCCAAATCTACAGATTCATCAATTTTATGATTCTGATTGACAAGATGCATATTTAAGTGAAACTGTGCCAACAGCTTTTTTAAAAATTTTAATTCTGCTTCGTATGCCATAACTTACCTCCTGGAAAGATGCTTTCAGTATCTAACAATTTTTGGCATATTTCAAGATAAGATAAAAATTATACTATAAAAAGTGAAAATAATCCTCACGATTATGGATAAAACATAGTACTATAGAATTTGTGATATGAAATGGATTGATAAAATATTGCTGCAGAAATAGATTACAGAAAATAGAAAGGATCAATTTCCATGAGAAATGTAATGAATTTTAATAAAAAATGGGCATTTACGAAAATGGCTGATGCAGTACCGAAAACAATGCCGACAAGATGGGATATTGTAAATCTCCCACATTCCTGGAATGCAATTGATGGTCAGGATGGCGATAATGATTTCTATCGTGGTACATGCTATTATGCCAAGGAGTTTACAAAGGCTTCTTTGCCAGCGGCAGACAGATATTATTTAGAGCTGTGCGGTGCGAACTCTTCTGCGGATGTTTATGTGAATGGCAAAAAACTTGCTCATCATGATGGAGGTTATTCTACATGGAGAGTAGATATGACTGACGTGCTGGATTACAACAATTTATTGGTGATTGCTGTTGATAATGCTCCAAATGAAACGGTCTATCCACAGATGGCAGACTTTACCTTTTATGGTGGTCTGTACCGTGATGTAAATATCATTGCAGTCTCTGAAGCGCACTTTGACTTAGACTATCATGGAGGTCCGGGGATTGCAGTGACACCGATCATGGAAGGCACAACTGCAAAAGTTGGTGTAGAAGTGTTTGTAACAAACAAAAAGGATGATCATGTACTTGCATATAGAATCAAAGATGCAGAGGGCAATGTGGTTGGAAGCATTACCTCTGAAGATACCGCAGTGATTTTCGAAATCGAAGATGCACATTTATGGCATGGCAGAAAAGATCCTTATCTTTACATTGCAGAAGCAGCTTTGATTGAAGGCAGGGAAGCTGTGGATGCAGTTTCGACACGTTTTGGCTGTCGTACCTTTGAAATTGATCCTCAAAACGGATTTATTTTAAATGGGGAAGAATATCCGCTGCGCGGTGTATCGCGTCATCAGGACAGATGGGGATGCGGCAATGCATTGCTGCCGGAACACCATGAGGAAGATATGGACTTAATCTGTGAAATGGGTGCAACCACCATTCGTTTAGCACACTATCAGCATGATCAGTATTTTTATGACCTTTGTGATGAAAGAGGTCTGGTAGTATGGGCGGAAATTCCATATATTTCAAAGCATATGCCAACTGCCCGGGAGAATACGATTTCCCAGATGAAAGAACTGATCATTCAGAATTATAATCATCCGTCAATCGTAGTTTGGGGTCTTTCTAACGAGATTTCTATTGCTGGTTCTGATGAAGATTTACTGGATAACCATAAAGCATTAAATGATCTTTGCCATGAAATGGACCCGACAAGGCTGACTACGATTGCGTGCGTGTCTATGTGTGATAAAAATGATCCATATGTTCAGATTCCGGATGTGGTATCTTATAATCATTATTTTGGATGGTACGGTGGAGATACTTCCATGAACGGTCCATGGTTTGATGAGTTTCATAAGGCATTTCCTGAGATTCCGATTGGATGCAGCGAATATGGTTGTGAAGCATTGAACTGGCACTCTTCTGAGCCATTCCAGGGAGATTATACAGAAGAATATCAGGCATATTATCATGAAGAGCTGATTAAGCAGTTCTTTACAAGAAAATATCTGTGGGCGACTCATGTATGGAATATGTTTGATTTCGGTGCAGATGCCCGTAACGAGGGCGGTGAAAATGGACAGAACCATAAAGGACTTGTGACATTTGACCGTAAATATAAAAAGGATTCCTTCTATGCGTATAAAGCGTGGTTATCTGATGAACCATTTGTACATCTTTGCGGTAAGAGATATATTGATCGTGTTGAAGAGACCACAAAAGTCACTGTTTACTCTAACCAGCGGTCAGTGGAACTGTTTGCAAATGGTGTGAGTCTTGGAAAACAGACCAGTGATGTCCATTTCTTCTACTTTGATGTGCCAAATGAAGGTATTACAGAATTAAAAGCTGCAGCAGGGGAATGCACAGATGAGAGCGTGATTCGAAAGGTTGATGCGTTTAATGAGGATTATCGTCTGAAAGAAGAGGGCGCGGTTCTCAACTGGTTCGATATCGATGCTCCGGAAGGATACTATTCTCTGAATGACAAGATGAGCGAGATTTTAAAGAGTCCGGAAGGACAGGCAATGTTTAGAGAGCTTATGGGCGGTCTGATGGGACGAAAAGCCATGGGATTTGAAATTAATGAAGGCATGATGCAGATGATGGGCGGATTTACCGTACTTCGTCTGCTGACTTTAATGGGCGGCATGTCAGACAAGAAGTTTACAAAAGAACAGCTGCTTGGATTAAATGCACAGTTAAATCAGATTAAAAAAGTTTAATCATCCATTGATGTGCATAAAGCAAAAAGGGGATTTCCATATTTTGGAAATCCCCTTTGACTTTATAGATTGATTAAAATTAGCTTTCTACTACTTCAAGTACATCCATTGGACATGCTTTTGCACAGATACCGCAAGCGATACATTTAGAAGCTGTTTCAGAATCTTCAGCTTTTACCATTAAGCCGAATGGACATGCTTCTACACATGCGCCACAGCCTGTACAGAGTTTTTTGTTAACCATATAAACGCCTTTTGCGTTCTGTTTGATTGCACCATTTGGACATGCTTCTGCACATTTACCACACTGTGGACATACCATAGGACGTACGGATTTTTTCTCTACAATCTGGATGCAGGATTTGTCTTCGTGGAATTCTTTGTAGAAGCTTTCCGAACAAGCCTGAACACACTGTAAACATGCCATACATGTGCTGCCTTTTTTCACTGTTAATTTTTTCATGATGTATACCTCTCTTTTATCTTTGTCAAAATCGTAACGTTCTTAATAAGACTATACGGTATTTTTATATCAAAAGCAAGACGTTAGGAACTCCTAACCTTCAATATTTTTCAGAATTTCCTCAAGGCTGAGGCTTTGTTCTGAAGCAATGCGGGCCAGGTCATCATACTCGTATTTAGAGCGGGATACCCCGTAACCAGAGTAATCCTTTCGCCGAATCATTCCATAAGGAGTCTCAACTTCAGTAATATTTCGTTCCAATACACTGCGTTCTACTTTTGTCTCGCGAATACCGGCAGTGGAAGTATATTTAAAAATCGTATGAATTAAATTTTCTTTTAATTCTGCCTTGCAGAGGACACGGATGAGGGTTCCTGGACGGGATTTTTTCATGTTGATCGGGAGTGTGAATGCTTCAACTGCCCCAGCTTTAAAGAAACATTCTAATGCGAAGCCAATCTGTTCAGCGGTCATATCATCTACATTACAGTTCAATTCATACATGACATCTTTGGATGTGTCTGTTTCACCAACCATTGCGCGGACGCAGTTAGCTGCTTCGAAATCCTTTTTTCCCATTCCGTAGCCAATGCTTGTTACTTTCATCACAGGCATATCACCAAAATCGTCTGCGAAATATTTTAACAGGGCAGCACCTGTCGGAGTGCAGAGTTCCCCGCGGATTTTACCGCCATAAATTGGACACCCCTGTAAAATATGTGCAGTGGCTGGTGCAGGTACAGGTAAGATACCATGAGCACAGCGAACCTGACCGCTTCCCACGTGGATTGGGGAAACGATGACTTTTTCTGGTGCAAGTTTGTCCATCAGAAGGCAGACTGCGGTTACATCAGCCACAGCATCTAAATTTCCTACTTCGTGGAAATGAATTTCAGAAACAGGTACACCGTGGGCTTTGCTTTCTGCGTCTGCAATCAATCCATAGACTGCCAGAACATCATTTCTTATTTTATTGGAAATGTTCATGTGATTTAAAATATGATCGATGCCGTGAAGTGTATTATGAGAATGTTCATGGTGTGTATGATGGTGGGAGTGGGCGTGATTTGCCTCGTCATGTACCATTTCATGAACTGTTCCATGTTCAGGATAATGTTCGTGCTCTTCCATGCCATGAATTTTCACTGACATATGGGTTCCCTGAATACCGCATTTGGTGACGGTTTCTTTTTCAAAGTGGACATGAGGAATCCCAAGTGTGTTTAACTCTTCGATGATTTTCTCCGGCTGTGGAAAAAGTTCAAAAAGGGCAGCGGTCAGCATATCCCCTGCGGCCCCCATTCCACAATCTATATATAATGTTTTCATTGCTTTTTCTCCATATGATTAATTCTGCTTGCGGAGAATCCTGCTCCAAAACCGTTATCAATATTTACCACTGTGACACCGCTGGCACAGGAATTTAGCATCGATAAAAGTGCGGAAACTCCGCCAAAGGATGCACCATATCCAACACTGGTCGGTACTGCGATAACAGGACAGTCCACAAGACCGCCAACAACGCTTGCAAGTGCACCTTCCATACCGGCAACTGCAATCACAACGCTGGCTTCCATCAGTTCATCCAAATGTGCCAGTAAGCGGTGTACACCTGCAACTCCTACATCATACAGTCTAATCACTTCATTGCCTAAAACTTCCGCGGTCAATGCGGCTTCTTCGGCAACAGGAAGATCGCTGGTTCCTCCGGTCGCAACGACGATTTTTCCGATACCGTCAGGCTTTGGCAATTCACCGATGATACCGATTCTGGCCTGTGGATGGTAGGTCATTTCATGGGCCCCTGCCACAATCTCAGCAGATTCTTTTGATAATCTTGTGATCAAAATGGTCTTCTGACCATTTTTTAACATGGCATCACAGATGCCGATAATCTGCTCCGGTGTTTTTCCTTCCCCGTAAATGACTTCGGCTGCGCCTTGCCTTACCTTACGGTGCAGGTCCACCTTCGCATATCCAATATCTTCAAAAGGCTCTTTCTTTAATTCCAGTAAAGCATCCTCTAAAGTAATCTCATTATTTTTAAACTGTTCTAAAATCTTTTTTGTATCACTCATGAACGCACCTCTAAATCCACCGTAATGGATGAATAATATGGTTTCAATTTTTCTAAGATTTCTCTTCTATTATATAATAGTAGCTTTTCTAACTGTTCTTCTTTTACCTGAATTTTGGCATCATTACCTGATAAACGGATGCGAAAATCAGTAAATCCCATATCAGACAATGTTTTTTCAGAATATTCCGTAACAGATAAATTTTCGGAAGTGATTTCGACTCCCGTTGGAATTCTGGTGGCGAGACATGCATAAGCAGGTTTATCCCATGTAAATAATCCTGCTTCTTTGGAAAGTCTGCGCACTTCCGGTTTTGTGATACCGCATTCGCGGAGCGGAGAAAGAACCTGAAGTTCCTGCAAAGCTCTCATTCCCGGACGATCACCTGCATCATCCGATGCATTGGTTCCGTCCAGCAAAACTTTATAACCATCTGCTTTCGCAGCTTCGATGATTTTTCCGAAAATTTTCTTTTTACAGAAATAGCAGCGGTTTGCAGGATTCTGTACGATGACAGAATCAGACAGAACATCCAAATCTAAAATTGTCATTTTTGCACCAAGTTCATTTGCAAGTTTAAGTGCATCGTCCAGTTCAAATTGCGGCTGAAATGCTGATTTCACATAGTATGCATGAATATCACAGCCGGAATTGATTCCTGCATAAAGTAAGTACGCAGAATCCACACCGCCGGAAAATGCCAGTGCTACTTTGGGGTTTTGTCTAAAAAATTCCTGTAAAATCATTCACATGCCTCCAATAAATTACTCTATGCTAAATGTTAAAGCTTGAGGAAAAATAAGTCAACTTCTTAATTTTTTGCATTTTAAAAAGTATTCGTTAACAGGTATACTTAGTTGACTTTTGGATATTATACAAATATAATTATACTCATAAGATAGTAAATCGTAAGATAGTTTTGGAGGGCGCTATGTTTTATTGTAGAGATGAGGAACTTCGTAAATTGAATAAACGATATGATGATGGAGAGTTTGAATGTATTGTTATATATGGCAGACGTCGTGTGGGTAAGACTACAATCATCAATGAATTTTGCAAGGGAAAACCTACGGTGTTTTTTTCAGCTCTTCTGGAGGGAACAGCGAAAGATAACTTAAAGACCCTTTCCAGAGCAATTTGCGCATACAAAGACCCTGATGTTACGGAAGCTCCAGAGTATCTTTCTTTTGACAGTGCATTAGATGAGATTACTCGTTTGGCGGAAAAGGAACGAGTGGTATTTGTCATTGATGAATATCCATATTTGGCGAAGTCATATCCGTCAATTTCTTCAAGACTGCAGCACTTGATAGATCATACATGGAAGGATAGCAATTTATATCTGATTCTATGTGGTTCCTCTATGAGCTTTATGGAAAATCAGGTTCTCGGCTATCAAAGTCCTCTTTATGGAAGACGGACGGGACAGTTTAAAATAGAACCGTTGTCTTATAAGGAGACGGCGGTGTTTAATTCGGATTTGGATAATGTAACAAATGCCTTTATCTATGGTGTGACAGGTGGAATTCCCCATTACATTAATAAATTGAATGTGAAGGGAGATTTTCATCATGCTTTATTGCAAAATTTCTTTGACCGCTCTGCATATTTGTTTGAAGAACCTGCGAATCTGTTGAAGCAGGAGCTTAGAGAACCGGCAGTGTATAATTCCGTAATTACAGCAATTGCAGAGGGCGCATCTCATATGAATGAGATTAGTACCAAAACAGGTATTGAAAGCGGACCGTGCTCTAAATATCTAAGTGTGCTTATAAATTTGGGAATTTTAAAGAAAGAAACTCCGATGACTGAAAAACCGGGAAAGAAAACAATCTATAGTATTGCGGACCCGTTTTTTCGATTTTGGTATCGTTTTGTACCTAACAATATGACACCAATTGCATCGGGAAGAATGGAGAAAATTTACAACAAAGCGGTTCAGGCACATTTAAATGATTATATGGGGTTAATTTTTGAAAAGATGTGTAGTGACTATTTACTTTACTATATGGATGAACAGGATTTCCAGTTGATTGATATTGGGCAATGGTGGGGGACAGATTCCGTAGAAAAGAAACAGGTACAGATTGATCTGGTAGGCACTCTGGATAAAAAAGACGAGTACCTGATTGGTTCCTGCAAATTTAGAAATGAAGCAATTGGTATGGATGAACTGGAATTGTTGAAGAAATATGCTGCTGCATTTGGAAAGGGGAAAATATATCATTATTACATTTTCTCTAAAGGTGGTTTTGCAGAAAGTTTAAAAGCAGCAGCTGATAGAGGAGAAGTGAAATTGGTTACTTTGGATGAGATGTATTAAGAATACCGAAAGTGAATCTGCTATCCCCCTGGGTGGCTTGTGGAATAAATATTCCTATGTTATTTTAAAGTTGCAGATTGGAAATATGAGGAGGTGCTTGTTTGGAAAGACAAGAATATCCAAAGCCAACGGAAAAGGAAGAACAGCTCTTGAAACTCATTCGTGAACTGGGTTTTGGAGAAATTCACATTTACGTGGCAAATGGACAACCTGTGCGTGCTGAAGAAATCAAAAAAAGCATTAAATTCTAATTTCATAAATAAAGAACCGACTGAACAACAGCAGGTCATATTACTATGCAAATAGTATATGAACCTGCTTTTTTTGTAGAGAAATTAGGAGTGCAGTGATTGGTCATCGGGTTTTGGAGTGCAGCAAAACTCGATGATGCACGCAGTATAAAAGAGAGGAGTATTTAAGGAATTATGAGAAATAAGATAAAATTTATCCCCAGGGGAGGCTTGTGAAGTATTTAACACTCTGTTAAGATAAAGTTATCGATAAAAAATTAGGGAAATATGAGGGAGTCCAAGGCTCTTAAAAACCTCCTTGAACTTCCTCATCAGAGATAAAAACAGGAGAATATCAGGATGAAAAAAAGAGTATTACGTGTGATTTTGGCGCTGGTCATGACCGTATCCCTTATTACGGGCTGCGGCGCAAAGGAAGAACCGACAGCTGAAACGGAAGAAAGTACAGCCATTGAAGAATCAGCAGAACCTGCGGAAGCAAAAGATTCTGTTATTATTGCAATGGGGAAAGGTTCTGAACCGGCATCTGGTTTTGACCCGGCATACGGTTGGGGAGCTGGTGAACATGTGCATGAACCGCTGATTCAGAGTACATTGACGGTGACAACCAAAGATTTGGAAATCGACTACGACCTTGCAACAGATGTACAGGTAAGTGAAGATGGTATGATCTGGACTGTAAAAATCCGTGATGATGTAAAATTCACAGATGGTGAAGCTTTAACTGCAGAAGATGTTGCATTTACTTATAATACAGTAAAAGCGACCAGTTCCGTGAATGATTTTACTATGTTAAAAGAAGCTGTTGCAGTAGATGATACAACTGTTGAGTTCCATATGGAAAAAGAATATTCTATCTGGCCATATACCATGGCAATCGTAGGTATCGTACCGGAACATGCGTATGGTCCTGCTTATGGTTCCAATCCAATCGGTTCCGGCCGCTACATTATGAAGCAGTGGGATAAGGGCCAGCAGGTTATTTTTGAAGCGAACCCGGATTATTACGGAGAAGCTCCGAAGATGAAAAAAGTAACAGTTCTGTTTATGGATGAGGATGCAGCGTTTGCAGCAATTTTGGCAGGTCAGGTGGATTTAGCTTACACAGCAGCATCCTATTCAGAACAGACAATTGAAGGATATGAATTACTTTCTTTCGCGTCTGTAGATAATCGTGGATTTAACCTTCCAGCAGTTCCACAGACAACAGATGCATCAGGAAATGTCATTGGAAATGATTTTACAAGCGATGTACTTGTGCGAAGAGCGATCAACATCGGCATTGACCGTGAACAGCTGATTGAAAATGTAATGTATGGTTACGGCAGCGCAGCTTACAGTGTCTGTGATGGCATGCCTTGGTATAACGAAGCAGCAGAAGTGTCCTATGATCCTGAAGCAGCAGCAGCTCTTCTTGAAGAAGCCGGCTGGGTAATGGGAACAGACGGTATCAGAGAAAAAGATGGTGTGAAAGCTGCATTTACGTTAATGTATCCGGCAAGTGATTCTGTACGTCAGGCAATGGCGGCAGATACAGCAAATCAGTTAAAACTTCTTGGCATTGAGGTGAGCACAGAAGGCGTTGGATGGGATGTTGCTTATACAAGAGCATTATACGAGCCATTAATGTGGGGCTGGGGTGCACACACACCGATGGAACTTTACAATATGTATCACACGGTAGATGGCGGATCAGCAGTATATTCTCCATATGTTAACGAAACTGTGGACAAATACATGGACGAAGCCCTTGCAGCTGACACTTTGGAAGAATCCTACGAGCTTTGGAAAAAGGCACAGTGGGATGGCGAGACAGGTGTCACACAGGATGGCGACATTCCGTGGATCTGGCTTGCGAACATCGACCACCTTTACTGGTCAAGAGAAAATTTAAACGTAGCAGAACAGAAACTGCATCCACACGGCCACGGCTGGTCTGTAGTAAATAACGTAGACCAGTGGACATGGGATTAATTTTCGTGTATAAATAGAAAAGACAATGATTTGGGTGGAGCCATTTTTATGGCTCCTTTGCCCGCTTTAGGAGGAAATGATTGGTGAGGCATCATTTACTGTTTATTGGAAAAAACTTGATAAGAATGATTTTGCTCTTGTTTGGGGTAAGTGTTGCGGCATTTATTCTGGTGAGTGTATCTCCGATTGACCCATTACAAGCCAATGTGGGACAGGCTGCGCTTGGTTCCATGAGTGTAGAGCAGATTGAAAAATTACAGGACTACTGGGGTGTGGGACAACCGCCGTTACAGCGATTTCTTGCATGGGCATCTGATTTTTTCAGGGGAGACATGGGCATCTCCCTGTTATACCGTCAGCCGGTGCTTGAAGTCATTAAGGTAAAACTGGCAAATTCCCTGTGGCTGATGTGTATCGCATGGGTGATCTCCGGCGTTGTAGGTTTTGTTTTGGGAATCATTTCAGGCCTTAAAAAAGATACCTGGATTGACAAGCTGATCAAAGGATATTCACTTTTGATCGCAAGTACACCGGCATTCTGGCTTGCACTGGTGCTTTTGATGGTATTTGCAGTCTGGTTAAAGGTGCTTCCGATCGGACTTAGTGTGCCAATTGGCATGGAAGCAAGCGGTGTGACGATTGGGGATAAGATTCAGCATGCAATCTTACCGGCACTGACTTTAAGTATTACAGGAATTTCAAATATTACGTTACATACCCGTGAAAAGATGATCGATATCATGGAAAGCGATTATGTGCTGTTTGCGAGAGCCAGAGGGGAAAGTACATGGAGCATTGTGAAAAATCATGGACTTAGAAATGTCATTCTTCCGGCGCTCACATTGCAGTTTGGCTCTATCAGTGAAATTTTTGGCGGTTCTGTTTTGGTTGAGCAGATTTTCTCGTATCCGGGGCTTGGACAGGCAGCTGTAACTGCCGGTACAGGAAGTGATGTACCGTTACTATTAGGAATTACAGTCATCAGTGCAGCGATTGTATTTGGCGGAAACCTGATTGCTAACGTTCTTTATGGAATCGTTGATCCTAGAATCAGAAGAGGAGGGAAACGCTCATGAAAAAAATGAACGGAAGAATCCTCACATTGGTAGCTTTTATTGCGGCAGTTGGATTTTTGACAGCAATTACCATTGCGGGAACAGTGTTTGCGGACGAGGCCATGGTTGTGGATTTCTCAAGAAAAAATCTTGCACCATGTGGACAATATATTTTCGGAACAGACTGGATGGGCAGAGATATGTTCGTAAGAACATTAACGGGTCTGTCTATGAGTATTAAGATTGGTCTTCTTGCGGCTGGAGTAAGTTCTATCATTGCATTTATTTTAGGAACTTTGGCTGCGACTATGGGAAAGACTGTAGATTCTATCATTACATGGATCATTGACCTTGTGATGGGAATTCCGCATATTTTGTTGTTAATCCTGATTTCCTATGCTTTTGGAAAAGGATTTAAGGGAGTCGTGATTGGTGTGGCATTGACACATTGGACTTCTTTGGCGCGACTGATTCGAGGGGAAGTACTTCAGTTGAAGGAAGCGACTTATATTAAAGTGGCAGAAAAGCTGGGCAAGAGCAAATTTGAAATTGCATGGAAACATATGGTTCCGCATTTACTGCCGCAGTTTTTGGTAGGTTTGATCTTAATGTTTCCTCATGCGATTCTGCATGAAGCGAGCATTACGTTTTTGGGATTTGGGTTATCACCGGAACAGCCGGCAATCGGTATCATTTTGTCAGAAAGCATGACTTATCTGACGATGGGAAAATGGTGGCTTGCGGTATTCCCTGGGCTATTACTTGTGTTTACGGTTGTATTGTTTGACGTTGCGGGAGAAAGCTTGCGAAAACTGCTTGACCCGGCAAGCGCACATGTGTAGGAGGCATTATGGAAGAAAGAAAAGTGATTTTAGATATTCATAATTTCTCTATTGCATTTGAACAGTATGAAAATGGTTTTAAGAAAACATCTCTGCCGACCATTCGCGAACTGGATGTGACTATTCATGAAGGCGAGATGGTAGCAGTGGTTGGTTCCAGTGGTTCCGGAAAGAGCTTGCTGGCGCATGGGATTTTAGGGATTCAGCCTTACAATGCGACACTTGGCGGAGAGATTATTTATGATGGGGAAATCTTAACGGAAGAACGAAAAGCTGCTCTTCGTGGAAATGAGATTGTGCTGGTTCCACAGAGTGTGGCGTTTTTGGACCCGCTGATGAAGATTGGACCTCAGATTCGAAAAGGAAAAAAGGACAAAGCTTCTAAGGAAAAACTGGATGGGATTTTTAAAGGATTTCATTTGAAGGAAGAGGTACAGGATTTATATCCCTTTGAAATGTCTGGCGGTATGAACCGTCGAGTTCTGGTATCTACTGCCATGATGGGAAATCCGAGACTTGTGATTGCAGATGAGCCAACACCAGGACTTCATATGGATATGGTGCGTCGTGTCATGGCTCATTTCAGAGAGATGGCAGACAATGGCGCAGGAGTTCTTTTGATTACCCATGATCTGGAGCAGGCGTTAGAGGTTGCAGACAGAGTTGTCGTATTTTACGCAGGAACTACGGTAGAGGATGCGGATGTAAAGGACTTTGAAAAGGAAGAAAATTTACGCCATCCATATTCCAAGGCACTCTGGAGAGCGCTGCCGCAGAATGGATTCCAGTTCATCGATGGTACACAGCCTTATGTAAAAGACTTACCAGAGGGGTGTCCGTTTGGGCCAAGATGTAAGGAATGTACTGCGGAATGCAAGAAGAGAATCGCTTACCGCGAAGTACGCGGGGGCAGAGTCCGCTGCATTCATGCAGTGTAGGAGGAAGTATGTTACTGGAAGCAAAAAACATTTCTTTTAAATACGGAAAAGATACAAGACAGATTTTGGACAATTTCAGCTTATCGGTGGAGAGTCATGAGCGCGTAGGAATCATTGCGCCGAGTGGGTTTGGAAAGACTACCTTCTGTAAAATCCTTGCGGGATATGAGAAGCCGGATTCTGGAGAAATTCTGTTGGATGGAAAATCGCTGTCTTCTTATAAAGGTTACTGTCCGGTACAGATGATCTGGCAGCATCCGGAACAGGTGGTAAATCCAAGACTTCATATGAGAGCAGCTCTGGAAGAGGGAGATAAAATCGAAGAGCGCATTATCCGCGGACTCGGAATCGAGGATGACTGGCTGAACCGTTATCCGACTGAGTTATCTGGTGGAGAGATGCAGCGTTTCTGCATTGCCAGAGCTTTGGGAAAACGTACAAAGTTTATTTTAGCAGATGAGATTACCACGATGCTTGATTTGATCACTCAGAGCCAGTTGTGGAGCTTCTTGATCAAAGAAGTTCAGGAGCGAGAAATCGGACTTTTAGCAGTCAGCCATAGTATGCCGCTGTTACAGAGTGTATGTACAAGACTGCAGGAATTGGATAAATAGTTTTCAGCCAAATTGATAATTTATTGACCTAAAGTCAGGTTTAAGCCTTATAATATAATCAATAAGTTGCGACACGGAGGGCAAAGGCTATGATGTATAAAAAAATTACTGCAGGCACAGATGGAGAACGTTACGTACCATATGAAGAAAGAACAGGAAATGAATCTATCGTGTATTTTACCAGAGACTTATCTGCAGAGGGTTTAAGAAAAATTTATCAGAGAGTAAATGCGACACTTGAAGGAAAAATTGCGATCAAGCTCCATACAGGAGAGAAAAATGGTCCTAACATTATTCCGAGAGACTGGGTAGAAAATCTGGTGAAAGAGGAACTGCCAGAGGCAACAATTATTGAGACAAATACTTATTATGAAGGTGATCGTTATACGACTGAACAGCATAGAGAAACTCTGGAAGTCAACGGATGGACATTTTGTCCGGTAGACATTTTGGATGAGGACGGAACATTGATGCTTCCTGTAAAGGATGGAAAATGGTTCGAAGAAATGTCTATGGGCAAGAATTTGGTGGAATATGATTCTATGCTTACATTGACTCATTTCAAAGGTCATGCAAATGGGGGATTTGGAGGTTCTAATAAAAACATTGGTATCGGATGCGCAGATGGACGTATTGGAAAGAAGATGATTCATACGATTCCGGGCTCAGATAATATGTGGAGTATTGTCGAGGAAGAATTTATGGAAAGAATGACAGAATCCACAAAGGCAGCCATTGATTTCTTTGGGAAACAGGTTACCTATATCAATGTGCTTCGCAATATGTCTGTATCCTGTGACTGTGAAGGATGCGCCGCTGTTCCTGTCGTAACACCGGATATTGGAATTGCAGCATCTGTAGATATCCTCGCGGTAGATCAGGCATCCATAGATATGGTATATGCTCTGGAAGACAAGGACCATAAAGATTTATGCGAGAGAATTGAATCCAGACATGGCCTTCGACAGTTAAGTTATATGAAAGAGCTAAAGATGGGAAATGATAAATACATTCTGGTGGATATTGATAACGATGATGTACGCATTTGTGCGAAGGATGCGGTAAAAGATGTGGTTCCATTTGGTACACCAAAGAAAATGGGGATGAATAGAGGTTAGATTCAAACTTTTGAATCGGAACATTTTCGTGATGCCACGAAGATGATAGTTAAATAAAATAACTAAAAACATAACGGGCATTCAATGGGTTTTCATTGGATGTCCGTTTATGTTATCCGCCCGAGATACACTGTGAAGTTTAGATAAGCAGAATAATATCCACATAGTATGCCACGCGTGACAATTTTATTGCAAAAATCAATAAAATATGTTATTAATAACAATATAACAAAGCTTGTTCTGCGGAATATGTTAAATGTAACAATTAAATGTATATTTAAAAAGAAATATGTCATACTTAACATAAAAGGAGACTGATGTTATGAATAACGGAGATATGAATTCTATATTTGAGCAAATTAATAACTTAAAGAAACCGGTTACTAAATCAAAAGAAAAAATCGTAAACACTTCCGAGGATACTTTGAGAGAAGTATTAAATAGCGTATCAGAGGAAATCCAAAGGGTTTTAGATGAGAATAATTTTACGCAGGAAGATTTGTGCCGAATTACAAACATGTCCCAATCTAACATCAGTAAAATTCAAAACGGTAAAGTTGTTCCCAGAATAGAAACCTTGCATAAGATTGCTGTAGCTACACACACAAGACTGGTAATAAGTTTTGAGAGTATGGAAGGAGATGACTAGTAATGGCGTTTATTAAATCTATTGAAATAATTAAGTTTAGAGGTATTCAAAAACTAACTGTTTCAGAACTCTCTAACATTAACCTCATAGTAGGAGATAATAATAGTGGTAAAACTACATTCTTAGAAGCGATACAGCTGCTTTTTGCTAAATCGCAGCTAAGTTCTATTAAGAGTGTGATTAATCAAAGAACCGTACTTAATCCTAATAACAGCTTTTATACTTCTTTTATCAAAATGTTTAACATAGAGCAGAGCAAGAAGCTTTTGGAATTTGATATTTATGCGAATAGTGATAAAGGACCGCTTGAATTTGAATTGAGAGGAAATGAAGGAAACGTTTCTGGTGAAAATGCACTTCAATTATCAACAATGTCTGCCCGACAAAAAACACAGTATAAAAGAGAGACAGCTTTTATTCCGGAAGCGGTAAAAGTATTTACAGGAAATATTATTACTCAAACAGGAAAGAGAAGGGTAGAAAAAGAGATTCGCTGTACTTCTTTGGATAATGTAATTCCGGGACCTATCATAAAAAAGGAAGTTCATTATATACCATCTTTTGGGCACCTGCGTTATGATTTATTGCAGAATATTGTAGATAATCCGGAATACAAGAAGCTGGCAATTGACATTTTAAGACAATTTGATGGTTCCATCGCAGATATTTGTTATACGAAAGCAGATGATGGAACCTATTTGGAGTCCATTATCACGGAAAATGGAGTAAATATGCCTTTCTCTGTTTATGGTGACGGCATCAAAAAAATCTTATATATTCTTAATAAATTATTTGATGCTACGGATTCAATACTATTGATTGATGGGATAGAAACAGGGTTACACAAAAAATATTATGACATATTGTTCCCGGTTGTATTTGCGTTGGCAAGCAAGTTGAATGTTCAATTATTTATTGCGACACATAGCATAGAGGCTATTGAGGCAATTTTACGATACGGTAATTATGAAAATAATAACGTTGTCAATGATCCAATAAAGGTCATTACGTTAAAAAAGGTTATTGAAAATAATGGTAGTAACATAGTTGCTCGAAACGTTACAGGAAAATATGTATACGAGAACAGAAAAGTTTTTGAATTCGAGGTGCGCCTATGATGACAGAATTAGTACTTGTAGAGGGCGTGTCGGATGTACAGCTGATAAGTCATTATTTACAAAATGTGTATGGGTGGAATCACGAAAGGGATAATCTGCTTGGAATTGAGCCCCTTGATGAACATGAACATATTGAGAGCCTTTCAAAAAATGGAAACCAACTTGTTTTATGTGGGGTAGGCGGTAATGGTAAATTTGCGCACTTCGTGGAACGGCATCGCGTAAATAATATGATAGTTGAGAAAGATATATCTTCTTTAATTGTCGTTACAGACAGAGATGATGCATCAGATTTGAGGATTAGAAGAGTAATTAATAACTCACTTAAAAGGATATCCGTCAATGTTGGACAGTGGAAGGATAATATTATCCAAGATTCATTTGGACAGACGAAGAACATAGATACATATCTTTTGATCATTCCGTCGAACGAAAAAGGTGCATTGGAAAGGGTAATCATCGATGCGTTGAGTGACATTCCGAAAGAAAATGCTTTAATTCAAGAAGTGATACAGTTTATTGATTCTTTAAAAGGAACTTTGGTTCCGGATTTAAATCAGACCAATAAAGCCAATAAAGCTACGGTAGGAACTTTTTTCAGTGTTCGAAATCCTAAAAATGCAATGAGATCTTTTGGTGTATTCATTTCTAAAGTTGAATGGTCAAAATCAACATCTTTAAGTCAGTTGTTTTTACCATTCCGGTATTTAGGTGAGGAAAAACCAATTGAAAACTAGAGAAATCAGGTAGCTTTCACCAGATGGGCGATTAACTGCCAGTTAAATAAAATAACTTAAAATATAACGGGCATTCAATGGTTTTTCATTGGATGTCCGTTTATACTTATCTTAACAAAGTACTTTGCAAAAATCGTAAGCGATGAATTACCTACCGTTCCAATTCTTCATAATCATATGAGATAATCTAAACACATGAAGTATATATCCGGATTTTGATATTGAGTTAAAGCGTTTTGCTATAACCACACCCCTTGATCTAGAGTATTTTACT
>JAGAQG010000048.1 GCA_017622875.1 Lachnospiraceae bacterium | reverse complement strand
TTTCCAATAACGATTCGTGCCAGAGCCTCCGGAAAGAGCGAGGTGTATTGGAAATGAGAAAGTGCTTAAGAAAAATCAGATATCTGCTTGGTGACCATAAAGGAAATATGTTTCCCCTTGTGGTCGCAGTGACGATCGCGATGCTGTTAATCATTCTTGTTGTGTCAGAATATATGAGATTAATGATTACGGCGGCAGGTATCAAGGATGCAATGGAGTCAGCAGTCATCTCAACAGTGAATGATAATTACAATGAAGTTTATCACAGTGTCCGTGAAGGATATGCTGCAGGCTATGAACCGGACGGAGAATCCTTTGCAGAATCTGTAGATTACGGTGATATTTATGGAAGAATGTGTTTCCTCTTAGGCCTTGAGGAAGATGGCGATGGATATGTAAAACTGGATGGCGATGGCGTAAAGGAGTATCGAATCAGCGGATTGACAGTGACCTTGCCAAATACTGCTTTGGCAGTGGAAGGAGGGCACTATTATGCGGATGCATCCATAAGACTGGAAGTTCCTGTACGCTTTGCGGGGAAAGTTATTACAGAGATGAAGATCAACCTAAAAGCAAGGGCAGCCTATACGGAAAAGTTTTAAAAATCTTTCATATTCCGATAGACTTGTGCCAACTTGTGTGATAGGTTGTGTGATAACAAAAATCAAGGACAAAAGGAGGAAACGAAATGGACAAAAAGAAACAGAAAAAACTGATTGTAGTGGGAGCAATTCTAAGCATGCTGTTACAGATTGGAATTTGCTGCTTGATTTATAAAGAGCCGGCAACAGAAGCTGCGAAAAGCAGTTTAGAAGAAGAAAGTGAAATCGTAGTAGATGTTCCTGTTTTAGAAGAAACCAATACTGCAACAGATGAAGATCTTGTTATTGAAGCTGAAGTGGAAACAGTAAATGACGGAAATGAGCAGCAGCTTCAGGAAACGCCGGAAAAGACAGAAAATGAAAAACCGGAAGAACCTCCGACGGTAACAGAAGAAACGGATCTTAGCAATCCGGATACAGAACCGGAATACGAAGAAACAAAAGCAGAGGAAAAAACAGTATCATCCGAAACTACCCCATCCCATGGACAGGAGCAGGGAAACAAAATTTACATCGAAGGCTTTGGATGGGTAACGAACCATGGTGGCGGAGGAAGTGGAACTACCGCTAATGACATGTACGAAAACGGAAATAAAGTAGGCATCATGGAATAAAAGAATAGTTTTCAAAAGCACAGTGCAGACTGTGCTTTTTTTGTGCAGACCGTTTGGAGATACAGACGGTCTGTAATTTGTAAAGGAGAAGCATGAAGCGAGTTAGAAAGATTATTGTAATTTTACTTGTGTTTATAACTGCCCTGATGCCGGTGAATGCTTATGCGACAGGGCAGGGAAACATTGATACTGGTGGCGGAGGGCTTGGAAGCGGAAGTGATGTGAATTTCTGGAATACCGGAGATGAGGGTGTAAGGGTTACCGTAGTTACGGCAGATACAGGCAGTGCGGTCGCCCCATCCATTGACCTTACCAATAGAAAGCCCAATGACATCGTGGTTCACTTTGGGAAGGTCTGCAAGAGCCAGTACAGAAACGGAGCAGGATTATCACCTTATACAAGCGCCTATACCTATATCAATCCTGGACAGGCATTGCCAAAGATCATTACAACGTCATCAGGGAGTGCAAGCCTTGCACAGATTAAATCTTACTTTACAGATGAGCAGGTAATCAGAAGCATTGCCGGATATGTAGGGGTAAGCTATGACATTATTGTCAGCGGATCATACAAATTGTTACTGGAACCCATCGCATATGTAACATACCAGGGAACAAGAATGGCGTTTACAGCAACTGAGGCAGCAAAATATAACCAGATCACAGGCGGAAATGTTCGTAAGAAACTGACCTCTCTGACGCATAAGAACCTTCCACTGGCAATGTTCTTGGAAACGTCAGATCTTGGATATCCGGCATGGTCAGGAAGTAAAAATGATAAGGTATCCGATGAGCAGATCATTAGTGCTCTGGGGCTTGGAATTGTAAGGTTTAATGAGGTTGTTGTTCCGGAAGTGATTGAAGCGGATTACGAATACCGTGTAGATACGGATGTGATAACCGCAGTCACGGTAAGCGGAGGAGAAAGCTCACCGGATGAGCCGGTAACAGTCACATTTAACATTCTTGGAAGAAATTATACAGTAAATAATGTGTATTATCCGGAAGGAAACCAGCAGCTTGTGTGGGTAAAGTGGCACACACCAGATACGGAACAGCATGTAACTATCAATGTTAGTGTGAGCGGACCCGGCAGTCCAAGCAGGGGAACGATCAGTGCGAATATTGTTGACTTGGATAAGAATCCACCGCCCAATCCAGTTGCAGATGACAGAAATGATTCTTACAATGCCGGAAATGCAGTAGTGCCTGTCAATACAGAAAAGACGAGTGCTTCGTGGACCGTCTGGAAACCATGGTGGTACGAATACTGGGTTTGGCACAGCAACTGGCAGTGGCATTCAGGACACCACAGCGCATCTTGTCTGCCAGACTGTGAAGAGTCTCACGGACAATGGGTTGATGAAGGGGAGTATGTAGATGAAGGATGGTGGAAATACGACCTGTTGGGATATTCTGCTTCTTTGTCTGCTGATATGGAACTAAGAACAGATGAGAAGTCACCAACAGCCACGGACAGCACCATAAAGAGTGGGTATGGTGTGAATATCCTTGTAAAAGCTGATGGAACGACCAGTCAGTCATCTGCGACAACACCTCCACAGAATGCGGTCAGTTATTTTCCGGAATTTTATTATCAGACCTACTGGAGATTACTTGAACGAATGCAGGACGGCTACCATGCAGAATTTGAATTTAAGAACAATCATTACTCCACATACAATCGAAGAACACATTTTACACCAATCTGGATGCCGGATGGAAACTATAAGGTCTATACATATCTTCTGGATTGTTGGACGCCGGATGGAATGCTTTGTGTGAATCTAACTGATTCTGTGCAGATATCCGGAGACTTATGGGATGACTGGCATATTGCGCCACAGAAAGCAGGGTGATAGAAATGGCATACGAGAAAATCAATAAACCTGAAGGAAAACTTTATCACTATACCAAAAGGGGAAATGTGGAATCCATTCTTAAAGATGAACGTATCAAACGTTTTACGGACAGAGAGTGCTGGTTCTGTACATCTTTGGAAGGTACTCTTCGGTTGATGGAATTAACTGTAATGCAAGAGGGAAAACGTTACTATGATGCACAGGGTCTGCCAAAAAGATATCCTGCATTTGTACCGGAAGACTATGTGATTCTTGAACTTTCACCTAGATATCAGAATGGCGAATGGGTCATCTGGAATCAGGAATTTCCGGAGAATACTCCTGAAGAGGTGTTGAAACTGGGAGAAGAATTCAGCAGATTAAAAATAGGATATCGTGGAGATTTAAAGTTTTATGAAAGCCCTCAAGTTTATGAGGTTGCAGAACTTTTGAACGAGCAGACGGAATCACCTCAGATGGTCATATGAAAAAGACAGAAAAAGAAAGGACGGAAAATGAAAAAAAGGAAATGGTTAATGGCAGTAACGGTAATGTTACTGCTTTCTTTAGTGTTTGGAATGAATGTTTGTGCAGCAGGAACCGGAGATGTGGCAGGAGCGATTGAGCAGACTTGGAAGGATGCATCAGCACAGATCAAAACAGTTGTCAACAAGGTTGTGTTTCCGGCGATTGATCTGATCTTGGCAGTGTTCTTCTTTGCGAAGCTTGGTACCGCATACTTTGATTACAGGAAACACGGGCAGTTTGAGTGGGCAGCTCCCGCGATACTGTTTGCGTGTTTGATCTTTACTCTGACTGCACCAGCATATATCTGGCAGATTCTCGGAATGTAGGTGAAGAAAAATGTTTATATTTGATTTTGTGGCTGATACAGTCTTAAACCAGATCGTGGACTGGTTGTACGGTATGATCATAGGATTTTTAAGTGACTTTTTCGTCATGATGAACAATATGGGAGTGGAACTGTTTGAACTATCCTGGGTAGAAGCGGTTACCACTTTTTTTAGTTACTTCGGATGGGCACTGTTTGGAGTAGGGCTGGTCGTGGGAGCATTTGAATGTGCTATTGAATATCAGGGAGGCCGAGGAAGCATCAGAGATACGGCCATGAATTATATTAAAGGGTTTATGGCAGTAAATCTATTTACAATCGTACCGGTGAATTTATATAGCCTGTGCATATCTCTTCAAGGTTCATTTGGTTCTGCGATTGCAGGAATCGCAGATGCGCAGAGCATTGGTACGACGGCACAGGAAACATTGAATGCAATATCGTTTATGACTGTTGCGAATCCTCTGGTCATGATATTTTGCATGATCATGATGGGATATGCAGTGATTAAAGTGTTCTTTGCAAACTTAAAAAGAGGAGGAATCCTGCTCATTCAGATTGCAGTAGGAAGCTTATATATGTTTTCTGTTCCAAGAGGATACATAGATGGATTTATCCAGTGGTGCAAGCAGGTGGTTGGAATCTGTATGACTGCGTTCCTGCAGACAACAATTTTGACTGCGGGATTGATGGTATTTAGGGAACATCTGCTATTAGGGTTGGGACTAATGTTATCAAGCACGGAAGTACCAAGAATTGCCGGACAGTTTGGATTGGATACCAGTACAAAGACAAATCTGATGAGCAGTGTATATGCCGCACAGTCAGCCATCAATATGACAAAGACCGTTGTAAGAACGG
>JAGAQG010000047.1 GCA_017622875.1 Lachnospiraceae bacterium | reverse complement strand
TGTTCTCTTGAATTTCTGTCCTCTCGGACTGTCTTTCCAGACATTACTCATTAAAGAATTTCAAGGTTTGCATATGTTCTTAAAGAACTTTGCATGTTATACTGTTTAGTTATCAATGTTCATTTTGTTTTGTGCTGTTCATCAGCAACTCTGATATCTTATCATGTGCTTTTCGATTTGTCAACAACTTTTTTCAACTTTTTTCGACTCATTCTCGCTCTTTCAAAGAAGGCCTTTAGAACTCCCCGATGCTTAGTTTTCGTTGTTGTCGTTCGCGACAGCTTTGTTAATATACACCCTGGCATAGACAAAAGTCAACAACATTTTTCAATCTTTTTTCAAAATGTCACTTTTACCAAAACATACAATTTTTCCGCAATTAATTGTCTATATTGCACAAATGCCTCGGAATTACTTCCGAGGCATAAAATAAATAATATTATTTACTTAATTTTTCAATAGCAACGTTCACTCTATGGATTGTTTCCTCTTTACCGATGATTTCCATGATTTCAGTTGCACCGGCTGGTGTCATCTGTTTTCCGGAAACAGCAGTTCTGATTGGCCATAATGCATATCCATTCTTGCAGCCTTTTTCTGCTACATATTTCATAAGCATTTCGTAAAGCGCATCATTAGAGTAATCTTCCTGTGCTTCTAAGATAGGAAGAAGTTCTTTTAATACTTCTAAAGATGTTTCTTCATTTGTCTTCATTTTCTTATGGCAGTACATTGCTGTATCGTATTCTGGTAATTCTTCAAAGAAATCAATCAAATCTTTGATATCAGGGAAAATTTCGATACGTGTCTTCACCATTTCAGCAATTTTCTTCAGATCATAATCTTTTGTAATGACTTCCTTAATATATGGAAGTGCCATTTCGTAGAATTTATCAAAATCCATTGCCTTAATGTATTCGCCATTCATCCATTTTAACTTTGTATAGTCAAATACAGATGGAGCCTTACCCATATGACGATAGTCAAATGCTTCTACCAGTTCTTCCAGAGAGAAGATTTCTCTGTCATCTTCCGGGCTCCAGCCAAGAAGTGCAACGAAGTTAACGATTGCTTCTGTTAAAAAGCCCTGTTCTAATAAGTCTTCGTAAGAAGAGTGTCCGCATCTCTTGGATAATTTCTTATGTGTTTCATCTGTGATCAATGGACAGTGAACATATACTGGTACTTCCCAACCAAATGCTTCGTATAAACGATTATATTTTGGAGAAGAAGATAAATATTCGTTACCACGTACTACATGAGTGATTCCCATTAAATGGTCATCTACTACATTTGCGAAATTATAGGTTGGATATCCGTCAGATTTGATCAGGATCATATCATCCAGTTCTGCGTTATCTACTGTGATATCTCCGTAGATTTCATCATGGAAGGTTGTAGTTCCTGTCTGAGGATTGTTCTGTCTGATAACATATGGTTTTCCAGCTGCCAGGTTTGCTTCTACTTCTTCCTTGCTTAAAGAAAGGCAATGTTTGTCATAGATCATGATTTCTTTGCCTGCAACTTCCTGTTTTAAGCTTTCCAGACGTTCCTTATCACAGAAGCAGTAATATGCTTCCCCTTTTTCAACTAATTTTTTTGCATATTCTAAATAAATGCCTGCTGCCTGACGTTCACTCTGAACATATGGGCCAACACCGCCGTCTTTATCAGGACCTTCATCATGAATAAGACCTGTCTTTTCCAGTGTACGATAAATAATATCAACAGCGCCTTCTACATAACGTTCCTGGTCTGTATCTTCGATACGAAGGAGGAAATCTCCGCCTTCATGCTTTGTGATCAAATATGCATAAAGAGCAGTTCTTAAGTTCCCTACATGCATACGGCCTGTTGGGCTTGGAGCAAATCTTGTTCTTACTTTACTCATAACATTCTCCTATGGTTCAATTTATTCTTTTGTTTTCTTTGATATTAAAAATGAGCAGGACGATAAGCCGGGTTATGTCGTTGAATGTTCATCTATCTAGTCCTGCTGTTACCAGCAGGCTCGAGCGACCTACCTGAAACTGACGGGCCGCCATATGTTTCGTTTTGGTCTTGCTTCGGATGGGGTTTACATATGCCCCGTAAGTTACCTTGCGGGCGGTGGTCTCTTAAGCCACCCTTCCACCCTTACCAGCAGAAGCTGGCGGTATATTTCTGTTGCACTAGCCTTGGAGTCGCCTCCACCGGACGTTATCCGGCATCCTGCCCTGTGAAGCCCGGACTTTCCTCACCTCACCGGGAATCCGTAGACTCCGGCAAGCCGCGAACATTTGTCCTACTCATATTTATTTCTAATCCACCGCTCATTTTAGCACAACGCATCCTGTAACGTCAACGCTGTAAACTCACGTATTTTCTCTTATTTATACTCTAAAACAGCTTCCGCCAATAAATTCTCTTAAAATTGAATTATTTGGAATCAGATTGCTGTCTACCCCTACAAAATAATCGAGGAATTTTAATAATCTCTTCGCTTCCACATATTCCGGCTCACTCGGATCAATACCGAAAAGCAATGGCTCTGCATACTGTTTTAACACAGCAAGCTCATAAATGAGTGCAGAATTGAACACCACATCTGCAGATTCCTGATATGGGAAAATATTTTCTTCCTCGCCTCTTCGTACGGACGGCCACATATCAATAGTATTTTTTGCTGAAGAACCTCTCGTTCTCGCATCACGGACCATTCTTCGAATCAGGCGTCCATCTGTGGTAGGGATACGGTTATGCTCATCAATGTTTAACATGGTAAGCGCACTGATATAAATCTTAAATTTACTTTCTGCAGGAAGATTATAAGACATGGCATCATTTAAGCAATGGATTCCCTCGATTACCAACACATCCTCTTCTCCCAGAGTCAGAATCTGTTTTCCTTTATATTCTTTCTTTCCGGTTATAAAATTAAATTCCGGAATTTCCACCGTCTCCCCTGCAAGCAGTTTGTTCATATGGTCATTAAACAATTTTGTGTCCAATGCTCCAAGACATTCAAAATTATATTTTCCATCCGCATCTTTTGGTGTGTTTTCACGCTCCACGAAATAATTATCGCACGCAATCGGATGCGGTTTCAGACCATGGGCACGCAGCTGTACAGACAATCTGTGGGAAAATGTAGTCTTTCCAGAAGAGGATGGTCCCGCAATCATAATGATACGTTTTGAAGGATTCGCCGCGATCATTCCTGCAATGTCACCAATCTGTTTTTCCTGAATGGCTTCCTGTACAAGAATCATTTCAGACAGGTCCCCTTTGGACACAATATTATTCAGCTCTCCTACGGTAGAAAGCTCCAGCATTTTGCCCCATTCTTCAGATTTTCGAAGAACATCAAATACTTTTTTGCTGAATGCTGCCGGTGGAACGACCGTTGGTTCCTCTTTTTTCGGAAACTGCAATATAAATCCATCTTCAAATGGCGCCAGCGCAAACCATTTTAGATAAGAGGTATTAGGAACCATGTATCCATAATAGTAATCTTGAAATCCGCCAATACTGTAAATATTTACCTTTGAGGCGCGTCGGTAACGAAACAGCGCCGCTTTATCACTCATTCCATATTCCGCAAATCGCGAAATTGCTTCCTGCGTATTTACAACCTCTTTTTTAATCGGAATTGCTTCTGCCACATATTCTTTCATACGTGCTTCTACTTTTCCGGTAAATTTCTCATCTGTCTTTAAATTCCCATCCAATGTACAGAAATACCCCGCACCTGCTGAAAATTCCACACGCACTTTTCCAATTTCTTCACGCGTATACAGATCATAGATGGCTTTTAACATTAAAAATGTCGTACTGCGTCTGTAGGAATTATAGCCTGGATTATCACTGAATGTGACCGGTTCTAAAACACAGTCGCGTTTCACCTTCTTCGCAAGTTCTTCCAGCTTTCCATCAATTTTTACCAGAATCATCTGTTCCGCCTTTTCAGGATAATTTTCCTTTATGATCTGTTCATAAGAAGTCCCTGTTTCGTATTCTTTTACAATGTTTCCAAGAGTAACCTTTTTCATAGTTTTACCTCCCAGCACTCATTTTTCAAATCATTTTATATTATTTACACAACCTCAAAAGGATGCTTGATCTCTGCCTTACTCACCTTGATCTCAGGGCATTTTTCAGAAAGCAGCTGATACATATCTTCTATATAAATATGCTCTACCCCATAATGTCCTGCATCAATGATTGGAAGCGCATCATCCACCTGGTCAATTCCTGTATGGTGATCAATGTCTCCCGTAATGTACACTTCAGCGCCCTTTCCATGACATTCCTTCACAAGACTTTTTCCAGCTCCCGGGCAAATAGCAGCAACGGTCACTTTCTGCTCTCCATCTCCAAAAAATCTCACAGACGGAATATCAAATACTTTTTTCACATAAAGAGCACATTCTCTCAGGGTCATTTTTTCCGGCAGCTTTCCCACTTTGCCGATTCCAATGCCATCTGCTACTTCTTCCAAAACCTCACATTCTGTCAATGCCAGGCGTTCTGCAGCCAAATCTGCCATGCGGCAGCTGTCATAATTTGTATGGGTAGACATATAGCAGATTCCATTTTCAATCAGTTTGATAACTCTTCTGCCATTAATAGAATCTGTGGTTACAGAAGAAAGCGGGGAAAAAAGCATGGGATGATGCGTAACCATCATATCTGCTCCCAAACGAATTGCTTCCGCAATGTTTTCGTCGGTAACATCCATCGCCACAAAAATATGAGCAACATCCTTTTCCCGGTCTCCAATCTGGAATCCCGTATTGTCCCAGCTTTCCGCATATTTTAAAGGACATGCCTCCTCTAATACCTGAATGATCTCTTTACATTTCATTGAAATTACCTCTTCTCTAAAGCGGCAGCATTTCCGGAATTCTTGATAACATTTCTTCGAATTCTCCAATTAACTGCTTCATTTCTTCTGCTCTGTTTTTGCTCTTTGTACCAGACTCGCCCTCAAGCTTCTGTAAAATTGCCTTTTTCCCGGAAATTTCTTTCCTAAGATATGCCTTTAAAACCTCCGGCTCCTGCAGTACTTCAAAACGCCCGAATTTACATTCCAAAGGCTCCAACCCCTGCCAGGCCTCGTTTTTGACAGCCTTGAACATCGGATAATATTTTCCGTCTTCATAGACCATATGCTCTTCTACAATTTCATAGTTCTGCTCACAGAGCCACTTTCTTACCTCCGAAACCTCTGACTGTGGCTGTAAGATCAGCTCTTTTGCAGAAGCAGTCACTTCCGGGTAAGCACTCAAAATTCGAATGATCAGCGGACCACCCATTCCAGCGACGACAATACTGTCCGCTTCCCCCGGCTTTAACGCAGCAAGCCCATCTGAGAGTCTTGTTTTAATCGCATTTCCAAATCCGTACTCTGCAATATGTAATTTTGCCCGCTCAAGCGGTCCTTTATTTACGTCCATCGCGATAGCATGTGGAATTAATTTTCTCTCATAAAGATAAATGGGAACATATCCATGATCTGTTCCCACATCTGCTAAACAATTCCCAGCGGTAACCATCGATGCGACTGATGATAATCGTTGTGATAACTGCATATTAATCTAAATAATCCTTTAACTTTCTGCTTCTGCTTGGGTGACGAAGCTTTCTTAAAGCTTTCGCTTCAATCTGACGAATACGTTCACGAGTTACATTGAATTCTTTACCTACTTCTTCCAATGTACGGGCACGTCCATCATCTAAACCAAAACGAAGACGCAGAACCTTCTGTTCTCTTTCTGTTAATGTACCAAGCACTTCACTTAACTGTTCTTTTAATAAAGTAAATGTGGCAGCGTCTGCAGGTACAGGTACATGATCATCCTGAATGAAATCGCCAAGATGGGAATCTTCTTCTTCGCCGATTGGTGTTTCTAAAGATACCGGTTCCTGAGAAATCTTTAAGATTTCACGAACACGTTCTACCGGCATATTCATTTCTTTTGCAATTTCTTCCGGTGACGGTTCACGTCCAAGTTCCTGAAGAAGCTGTCTTGATACGCGGATAAGTTTATTGATCGTTTCTACCATATGCACAGGAATGCGGATTGTTCTTGCCTGGTCAGCAATAGCTCTTGTGATTGCCTGACGAATCCACCATGTTGCATAGGTACTGAATTTGTATCCTTTACGGTAATCAAATTTTTCAACAGCTTTAATAAGACCTAAGTTACCTTCCTGGATTAAGTCGAGGAAGAGCATCCCACGACCTACATAACGTTTTGCGATACTTACAACGAGACGAAGGTTTGCTTCTGCAAGCTTTTTCTTTGCTTCTTCATCTCCCTCTTCCATTTTCTGTGCAAGCTCGATTTCTTCCTCTGCACTAAGAAGAGGCACTTTACCAATCTCTTTTAAGTACATACGTACAGGGTCTTCGATGCTGACACCTTCCGGAACAGATAAGTCAATGTTTTCCACATCCACTTCATCTTCTTCTGTCAAAAGGATTTCATCATCATCTGTTTCTTCTGTGACACGTAAAATATCTACGCCATTCTGTTCCAGAAAATCGCAGATCTTTTCAATTTCTTCTTTTCCAAGCTCTGTATCACGCAAGAAGTCTAAAACCTCCTGATATTCCAGCATGTTTTTCTTTTTCTTCGCCATTGCCTGAAGTTCTTTAATTTTCTCAGCCACTTTCAGCATGCTTTCTTTTTCGTCCATATCGTCCACCTCTACACCTATTCTTTAGCATATCCTCACCTAAAGAGAAATATGCAGTCTCTGTAATTTGCTCTTTTCCTGAAGAATCTTCTGCCAGGCAATCATGTCATTTTTATCCATTTCGTCGATCTGCACATTATAGCTGTGCTCTTTGACCTTGATAATGGTCTCTGTCACTGCCTTTTCCAATTCTTCCTTTTTTTCGATCTGTTTCAATTCGGTATGAAACAGTGATGCGACTTCCCCCTGGTTCTCACTGTCCGTGAAGTGGCTCATAATTTCTGCAGGCTTTAGTTTGCCCTGTGCTTTCTGCTGATACAGCATTTCCACTACCGTACGGTATAACTCATTGGTAAAATCTCGCAGTTCCACATGTTTACTGATCTCGTCAAACAATCTGTCGTCTGAAATCATCCATGTGATCAAAAGCTTCTGTGCTTTTGTGATACCATCTTCTTTCTGCTTTTTCTGGATACCGGAACGAGGTTTTTCCCTCACCGGCATACTGCTTGCAGCTTCGCCCATGGTATCTACCATTTTCTTAAGTTTTTCATATGGCAGATGATATCGGTCTGCCACCGCCTCCACATAAGTATTGCGTTCGATTTCTTCCGTAAATTCCAAAAGTTTTTTTGCAGTCGCCTTGAAAAAGGCCGTTTTTGATTCCGGATCTTTAAAATCGTAACGTCTTTCTATGACTTCTATCTCAAACAGGAAGCTGTTCACTGCCTGATTGATTCGTTCTTCAAAAGCCTCTGCACCCAGTGCTTTGATGAATTCATCCGGGTCTTTGTAAGGCTTCATGTTGATGACACTGACACTTAAGCCCGCTTCTTTCAGCATCGGGATTGCACGTAATGCCGCATTTGTCCCTGCTGCGTCACTGTCATAAGTTAACAGAACTTTTTTGGTATATCTTGCAATCAATCTGCACTGATTTTCTGTCAAAGCAGTTCCTAAAGATGCAACTGCCTGAGTAAAACCAGCCTGATGAAGAGCAATGACATCCATGTAACCTTCACAGATAATCATATTGTCCTTGCGGCTTGCTCTTGCAAAGTTCAGACCATAGAGATTTCGGCTTTTATCGAAAATCTTTGTTTCTGGAGAGTTTAAATATTTTGGTTCTCCTTCTCCCATCACTCGACCCCCAAAACCGATCACTTTATGGTTGGCATCCATGATCGGGAACATGACCCTGTTCCAGAAACGGTCATAAGTTCCTGCTTTTTCACTGTAGGAAACTAAGCCCCCATCAATCATCATCTGATCTGAAAAGCCCTGTTTTTTCAAATAATTATATAAATCTTTTCCGAATTTCGTAGAATACCCAAGTCCAAAACGCTTGATCGTCTCGTCTGTCAGTTCCCTTTTTCGTAAATACTGATAACCAATCTGTCCATGGGAGGTGCGAAGCATCCGATAGTAAAAGGTCGCCGCATGCTTGTACATTTCAAGCATTTTGGTCTTTTCATCCTTTTGCTGTTTCGCACTTTCCGAATATTCAATTTCCGGCAGATCTACGCCCACACGTTCTCCCAAAACCTTGACAGCTTCAGGAAATGTATAGTTTTCGTAATCCATCAGAAAGCTAAATACATTGCCTCCTTTGTGGCATCCGAAACAGTAATACATCTGCTTTTGCGGCGATACCGAAAAAGAACCTGTTTTTTCATTGTGGAAAGGACAAAGTCCAAAATAGGAACCTCCCTTTCTGGTCAGCTTTACATACTCTCCTACAACACTGACGATGTCATTTTTTTCTCTGATTTCTTCTACCAGTTCATCAGGATAGTACATGTTTACTCCTCATTAGCTCCAGGATTTCGGTACGAAATATTCCTGAAATTTTTGTATTGCATACTGGTCAGTCATACCGGAAATATAGTCACAGACTACATCCTCCAAGGACTCACCTCTGTTTTCCAGCATGTCCACATATTCCTCGGACATTTTTTCCGGATGTTCTTTGTAGAACTCAAACAGATGCTCTAACATATCCTGAGCCTTCTGCTCTTCCGCTTTTGCCTTTGGATTGGTGTAGACATTGGCAAACATGAATTTTCGAAGGTCCGCCATGGCTTTTTCCACTTCCGCAGACATGAGAATGTCAGGCTTTCCTTCACTGTGTTTTACAATGTCATGAATCATCGTATTGAGGCGCTGGCTTGTGGTACAGCCCAAAACATCCGTATATTCTTTTGGAATATCCTCTGCTACCAGAATTCCTGCTCGGATGGCGTCATCAATGTCATGATTAATATATGCGATCTTATCCGACAGGCGGACAATTTTTCCTTCCAGCGTACTCGGTCTGCCTGCAGTGCGATGATTTCTGATTCCATCACGAACTTCATAGGTGAGATTTAAACCCCTTCCTCCGTTTTCCAGCTTTTCAACCACACGGACACTCTGTTCGTAATGTCCAAAGCCTTTGGAACAGAGAGAATTAAGTGCCCTTTCTCCTGCATGACCAAAAGGTGTATGGCCAAGATCATGACCGAGAGCCATAGCCTCTACCAAATCTTCATTCAAGCGAAGCGCCTTTGCAATGGTACGCGCATTCTGAGACACTTCCAGTGTATGAGTCAGTCGTGTTCTGTAATGATCGCCCTGGGGCGTTAAAAACACCTGGGTCTTATGCTTCAAACGACGAAATGATTTGCTATGTAAGATTCGATCCCTGTCTCTTTGGTAAACCGGTCGAATGTCACACTGCGGTTCATAACGATCTCTTCCTCTGGAATTCTTACTAAGTGCTGCATAGGGACTTAAATACTGTGCTTCCCACTGCTCTTGTTTTTCTCGAATCGTCATACGTACACCTCTCTTTGCAAAAAAGGTACTTCTAAAAGATAAATTCTGTGTTTTTCAAAGATTTCCTTTTTATTTTTTTCGGGTCTGTCCACAAATTTTCCTATATTTTAGGAAATTATCCCCACTACAATTGGGGCAATGATAACTGTCATAATACCAGTCACACAAATTGCCAGACTGCTCATGGCTGCCTGAACTTCGCCAAGCTCCAGTGCTCTGGAAGTACCGATGGCATGAGCTGATGTTCCTGTGGCGAGCCCCTGGGCTACAGGCTCTTCAATCCTGAAAATCTTAAATACAGTCGAAGCAATACATGCTCCAAAAATTCCTGTGATAATCACACATGCGACTGTGACAGAGGAAATTCCGCCGATTTCTTCGGAAAGTCCAATGGCGATTGCAGTCGTAATGGATTTTGGAAGCAGCGATGCCGTAATTTCAGGACTTAAGGCAAATACTGCTGCAAGTCCGACAATAACAATCATACAGGCAACGCAACCCGATAAAATACCAAGTAAGATTGCTTTTAAATTTGGCTTCAGAACATTAAACTGCCGATACAAAGGAACTGCCAGACAGACGGTTGCAGGATTTAAAAAGTACGTCAGATAAGAAGCACCTTTATCAAAAGTCTTATAATCCACTTTGAAGATCAAAAGCACTGCAATGATGATTGCAGATGATACAAGCAGCGGATTCATCAGTGTACTTTTTACTTTTTCTGAAATCTTCAGTGCGATCCAATAGCACAAAAGACTCAGTACGATACCAAAATAAGTTGAATTTAATAAAAACTCATTCATTACTCCTGTACCTCCTTTTTCTTTTTGTCGTGGCGGATGATTGCCTGAGATACAAGGCCTGTCACTGCCATGACAATGATAGTAGACAGCAGACAAATAACAAGAACACCTACCAAGCTGTCCTTGATCACACCAATGCTGCTCATCAGGCTGACTGTCGGTGAAATAAAGAAAATCGGCATGACAGCTAAAAGCAGGTCTGCTGTTTCTTCAATCTGAGACAGCTTTAAGATTCCTGTCTGAAGACTTAAGAATAAAAGAATCATTCCATAAATGCTGGCCGGTACCGGCAGCGGAAGTAACAGGTTCAGGCATTCTCCCAGGAATGTCATCAGTGCAATGATTGCGAATTGCTTTACGTATTTCATACTCCTCACCCGGACTATTTCGAAATATCCGGATATTCCTTCTTTCCTACAAGATTTTTTCTGATGTACTCAAATGTTACATCTTCCCCCTGCTCATCCAGCATATGGAGCAGATATTCCAATAATGCTCTTGTTTCCGGATGAATCATATAAGCATGTTTTCCATGCTCATAATATTCTAACGGCATATGCTGATTATAGTGTCCCTTATTATATACCTTCGATGCTGCAATGCGGTCCATCATCATTTCCGCAACATATTTTGTTGGCATCTTACAGCCTACCATACCTTCTTTGTTATTTGGACTATAATCAATCCAGTATTCAAAATGATGCTTATTGCGTCCTTTATGATGGAGCCACGCAGAAGAATACCCCTTTTTTTCTCTTTCTTTTAAATGGGGACTTGCTGTCCCCTGATAATTTTTACACCCCTGAATGAATTCCACCGGACCGTACTTTGACATATCGTGTAAAAGCCCCTGTTTGTACAATCCGATCTTAAAGCATTCTTTCATTACCACCAGTTTGTGGGTGGTAATCGTCTTAAAGTGTCCAAGTATTTTATTCATCAGCCTTTCCTTCTAATACGCAGATTGTTCTTCCAGTCAGTTTTAAGATACGCTGATTAGTGATGTTTACTCCCTCAGGAGTGAACTGCTCCGTTTCCTCTGCAGTGTTAAATATCATTTTCCATTTTTTGCTCTTTGGCAGAATCGGTAATCCGAATTCATGCTCAGACTGATGCAGATTATAAGCCACATAAATGGTGCTTTCTTCTGCGTACCCGGCACCGTACATCATACCAAGGTGTCTGCGGTATGGCTCAAAACCTCCATACCATGCATTCTCCCCATGATAAGATAAATCTGGAATTCCTGTGGATTTATAGTCAGTCATGGAAGCCTCTTTCGGCATATGGAATGCATTGTGTGCATTTCTAAAGGCAATGAGTTTCTGTACATATTCCAGCAAAGCTTTTGCATCTTTTGAAGCATTCCACTGTACCCAGGAAAGCTCATTGTCCTGTCCATAAACATTGTTATTTCCCTGCTGGGAGTTACCAAATTCATCTCCGCCATAAATGAGCGGAATTCCCTGTGCGAACATCAGCATTGCAAATGCATTGCGAAGCTGCTTTCCTCTAAGCTGCATGATTGCTTTCTTCTTTGACGGACCCTCTACGCCGCAGTTCCAACTAAAATTATAGTTGCTGCCATCGCGGTTATTTTCTCCGTTGGCTTCATTATGTTTTTCATCATAAGACACCATATCCATCATCGTAAATCCGTTATGGTTTGCCATATAATTGACAATGCCCATGTTATCTGGATTTTTCTTTGTCTTATCGGCAAATGCACGAAGTGTATCTTCATCCCCTTTTAAGAGACGTCTCGCATCCACAAGAAATCCTTCACTGTATTCTGCCAGATGTTTTCTCTTTGAGTTTTTCGGTTCATCGGAAAGCTCTGACTGGTCAAAATATTCTGTAAAAATTTTCGTTGTCTTTAATGCAGGCTCCATGACAATGTTTCTCATAGGAACTGCACTGCGATTAATATGGATGCCATCAATATGGTATTCTTCCACCCAATATTTTAAACAATCCATCACGAAATTTGGTGGTGCTGTTTCATCAAAATAAAATTCCAAAATGAGTTCAATTCCCGCTTTGTGAAGCGCTTTTACAAGATCTTTTAATTCCTTAGAAGCATCTTTTCCTGCCGCATAACTTGCCTTCGGCGCAAAATAGTAACCTGAAGTATATCCCCAATAATTTAATTTTAAAGTTTCCTCCTTCACTTCCGGTTCATACATACTCGTTTTTTTCTTTGGACGCGGAAATTCTTCAAATTCGTATACCGGCATTAATTCCAGCTGTTTTATTCCTAAAGATGCCAGATACGGAATCTTTTCCACCATTCCTTTGAATGTACCCTTGGCGCGTACCTTTGAAGATCTGTCCATCGTGTAGCCGCGTAAATGGGTACAGTAAATGAGCGACTCATTAAATGGTATTTCCGGATGTTTGTCATCTTCCCAATTATATTCTGTAAAATCTAAAGTACACCGAAGCTGCTGAGAATTTACCTGTTCGCCAAATCCCTTTTTCCCGGAAATTCCTTTGGCGTATGGATCTAAAATGATCTTTTCCCCTACCTGATATGCGTATTCATAGTTTTTTGCATTCAATTTTTCTACAGTTGCCACGTAAATGTCACCCAGGGAGCGTTCCATGGATATGCTCATTTCAGGGGTCTTTTCTCCTTTTTTGTAAAGAAGAAGCTTACATGGCTCTTCTTTCGCACTTGCAAAAGCAAACTGATATCCTTTTTGTGTTTTCGTTACTCCAAGTCTCATAGTGCTAGTCCTCTCTTTTCTCAGTTTCTTACGGTGTTTCATTACTTCCTAATTTCGAAAATATTCCTTTTATATCATACCGCATTTCAGGGTGAATTAGCTACTGTTTTTTAAACTTTTTACATCAAAATAGACATTCCTTTCGAAATGTCTATTTTCTGCCTTTTATACCATTGATTTCATACTCGCTTACGATTTTTTAGTTATTTGCTTCATCCTGTTCTTCAGTTTTCATAGTCTTTAATGTTTTTTTCATTGTATTTTTCTTACCGATTATTTTAATAACCAGTACGACTATGCCAATACCTACAGCCCACAACACAATATACGGAGAAGAACCTAAGAACCAGATTGCAAAATTCTTACAGTCTCTTCCGATTCCGTAAAGGCTGTCACCAAATTCTTCTGCCACTTCCTCCCAGAAATTCTTTGGTTCTACCTTCGTTTCCCTGTCCACTTCACTGATATTGATGTAGACGGTGCTGTAATCCACCTGATTGTCATAAGTACGAAGCTGAGAAGCATAAGATTCCAGCTGGTATCTGACTTCTGATAAACGACTCTCAATCGTAATGATATCCTCTACCGTTTCCGCCTTTTCAAGAAGCTCCAAAAGTCTGTCGCGTTCTGTTTCCAGAGCAATCTTTCTGCTTTCCGTATCTACATATTTTAAAGTAATATCTTCTGTTGATTCAGAAATATAAGTAACATTCGCAGATTCTTTAACAGTTTCAACAAAATGATCCAGTTGGTCACTCGGAATACGCACAGTCATGTAACTGTAACGATTGTAGGAACTGTAATATGCAGAACCTCCATCCAAAGATGAGGTTTCTATGTAACCGCCAAGTTCCTGTATTTTTGTCTGGATTCCGGATAATACACTGTCAAATTCTTTTGTCTGAATAGTAATATCAAAAGTTCTGATCAGCTTTCGGCCTGTCTGTGCAGTATCTGATATCTCTGAATTCGTGGTAACACCGCCGTCCCCGCTTTCCATTTCCATCATTTCGTCTGCTGCATAATATGCTTCCTCCGCAGCTTCTTCCGTAACAGCCATATCCATTGCCATTGTAGATGCAGCCGTTTCTTTACTGGAGCCGCCACATCCGATAAGCAGCGACACCATAAGGACTGTTCCTAAGAAACAGAGTCGATTCTTCATAAAAATCCCCCTTCCTGTGAGTCAATTTCCGAACTAAAACTTTTTCATATAGTCATTATACTTTAGGACGATGAAGAATTAAATAGGTAAATTCTTAGGGTTTTATGAAGATTGGAGTGCTATCTTTAATTTCTTTACCACAATTACGACAATACATGATTTATTCTCCTTCGTGTTATCTATCCGTATTAAAAAGAATCGGGACCCCAGAGATGTCCCGATCTTTATTCTTAATATGCTACATTTCCGCGTACTAAATTGTTATACTGCGCTGCAAGTGCATTTGCATTTTTAATAATAATATTCCATGCAATAAAAGGCCCAATACCACATAAAAGAGCTCCAAAAAGCTGCCACATTAAAACGGTTGTACCATTTTCCTGGAATGTCAGATTATATCGCGGTGCATTCGCACATAATCTGTTTCCCAACTTATAGTACCATATAAAGGAATAAATTCCACAGGTTACCAAGGTTAAAAGAATTAATTTTACTAATCCCGGAGTCGTTTCTCCGTCTCCTTCACACATCGTATTCATATCATTTGCCAAATGATAAATAAAAATCCAACTGTAAATTCCACAAGTTACTAATGATAACAAAATATATTTTGCCAAACTTCTATTCTGGTCAAGCATCATAATAGTTCCCTCACTCTCTCTATAATATACCAAATGGCACTTTCATAAAAATCTATTTTCACAACAGTATCCTCTGGATTTATCATTCGTATGATATATACTGTCACAAAAAGCACAATAAGACTGCCTGTTATGAAACTGGCAGCTACTCTTGGGATTCTCTTCCGGCAAAAAAGAAAAATCCCGACTAATGGAATGATCCAATACAGCGGATGAAAAGTGAATGCTTCTGAAAAATTCAGTTTCAAAACACTCAACCATGCTCTTGTCATTCCACAGCCCGCACAGGAAATCCCTGTGATAAATTTGATCGGACATCCAATATCCAAAATATGTAATACAATATACAAAGCAGCAATAATCATCACTACCTGAATATCTTGATCTTTAAATAAGAATTTTGTTGCATTCTTAATTTTCCGCATAATATTTATCTAATGCATCAATAAAATTATCTCTTTCTTCAGCTTCGTATCCTCGTAAGAATACCTGATCAATATTTTCATAATTTATGTTTTTATCCAAATAAAGCTGCTACTTGATCATCCACCTCAGAATAAGCACTCACAATCTCTCCTGTAGTCCGTGCAAGCAAAGAAAGTTCCCGAATATCCAATTCCAATCCATTTTTTATCATATTTAACTGTGAGCGATAATACGCTCCAGAAGAGGACCAATTGCTCCATGTGCGGCTGATTTTTCTTATTTCATTTGTCACTCCGTCCAGTTGCTTTTGAGCATTTCTTAACTCTCCTTCATAGGAACTAACCGCTAATAACCTGATTTCATATTCACCTGAAACATTTGGCGCAATGTAATCATAATAAACGGATGCTATTTTTTCTTTTATAGATTCGCTGGTTTTATAAAACACCTCAGCAGCATCTCTGACCAGCTTGTACAATACCACCAAACGCGTAATCTTAGGCAGTAATACAGCAGACATAGGATCTATCAGAGTTCCTTCTCCTAATCGCTCCAGATATCTTGAAAGAGGTCCTAAGATTTCGGAAAGAGCACTCTCTTTTCCTTTTTGAATATTTCCATCTTCGTCCAGATCCACATTACGAACATCATGCCGATAAAGTATGGCTTTCGGCAGTCCATACCGTTCATCATCATGTGCAGCAATAATCGTCGGAATCACATCTGGCAGCGGAATCAATAAAGAGGACACCCAACTCCACTGATAATGATCCACACAATCATCTGTTTTATCAATCAAATGTCTGTTTTTATCAATATATTCCTGGGAAAATCCCGGACCATCAAAGCTGATGCAGTGATCAATATTATCCCGCATTTCAGCCGGTGCATGAATCGTCATATGCTGTGCCAGATTTCCACCCAGAGAATGTCCCGTAAGACTAAAAGTATCGTATTGATCGCCATATTTATAATATAATTCTTCCATATATCTCTGTGCTCTCTCCTGTTGTGTTGTCAATTCACTGTCCAACAACCCAACATCTGCCACAATCCAGTCTTTTACAACCTGGTCACTGTTATAGCTTTCCGAACCTCTGCAGCCAATAATGGCATGTTCGTTCCCTGTATCAATCAGGCATCCATAGTATCCCGTACCATTCTGATCATCACATCTGTCAACAACTTTCCAGTTTCTCCAATCATCACCTAATTTATCGTATTTTTCCGTAAGTTCTGATATATTTCCCGCAACCTCCAGCTGTTTTTTTAAATATTTACACTGAGGATGATTTTGATATTGTTCATGTAATACCCATTCACCATTTACACAATGACCATATTCCAAAATATTATCTACCACATCGCCAACAGAAACATCTTCGCCGCTAATATCCAAATATGCAATCTGCGTAGCCAGCATCATCTCTGCATCATTGTACTGATATCCCATTTATTTTCCCTCTATCATTTCAAACACTTCATCTTTGCTGTTATCCAATACACCATTAGTAAATTTCATAATTCCACAGAAATACGGTTCAAACATATGGTCACCATCATCATAAATTTTGTCATTGTTTTCCAAATAATCCTGTACATCTTTCAAAACACTGTCATCCATAATATACAGATAGATATTTCCGCTAATGGAAAGCCCCTGACAAATACTTGTTAGTCCCTGATACAAATTTTCTTTATCAGAAATGTCCGGACTATAAAACACATAAATATTGTATTTCATTTTTGGATGTGTATCGACATACTCACTTAACGAAATATACGGGTCTTCCAACTCCAAAGAATCGATCAGTGTTGAACTGTATATATAATAAATTCCATTTAAAGAATCTAAATTTCTTGCCACTGTATCAGATAACTGAGCACATACCAGACGATTTACATAATTATCAGAAACACCCGAACCATCATTATTCACATACACTTTAAATATAGTATCAGGATGATCTTTCTGATAAGCCAACGCAGTATAATACTCATCCAAAATACTTGCACTTTGTATATCTTCCACCACAAACTCATCATTATATTTTTCATTTAATAATTTTTCCGCCATTTTCTCATAACCAATGACTTTCCCACACCCTATCGTACTCATAGCAAAAACTCCTAACATTATTACAGAAAACACATTTGTTCTGATTTTGTTTACTTTATTTTTTTGAAAATAATCTTTGTGCATATTCTTCCGCTCTCTTTAAACGATTTACAGACGCTTTTAATCCGACTGCATTTTTTTCCAGTGCATTTGCTCTCTTTTTTATTTTTTTATTGATTTTACTTATTTTTTTCTGATATCTTTTCGCCGCATCTCCACTCCATACTGATGGAATACTTTCGCTGATTTCATCAATATTATTGTTTGCAATCTTCAGAACATCTACGGAAAGCTGTTCTATTTCTTTCACTTTATTTAATGTATCCCGAAAATCCACTACAATATTAGCCATTTACGAATCCCCCTTAAATAATCACATCTCCCGGCAATATATCCATGATATCCAGATTCGCATTCTCTGTTTCACGATAGACACCTGCGATTGTTTGAAGCTTAATCACATGTCCTTTTATTTCTGCGAAAATTCTTTCATAATCATCTTTTCTTATGCTATATGCCTCTCGCATATAACGATTTCCTTTTCGTTGCCAATACTGCTCTGTAGATGAAATTAATGCAGTCACATTTTCAAAAGCTTTTTTTACATTTTCAACTTTACCGACAACCTCCTGAGAAATCGTTTCTAACCTTTGCGGCGTAACTTTAATTACATATTCATCCATACGCTTCTTCCCTTTTCACTATAATACAATGCTTCGGTCTATGGCCGAACAAACATCCTGCTCTGCTCTCTGGTACAGTTTCGCCGCCTGATTTAAATCTTTCGTAAATTCTCCCATATATTGATAAATCTCTGTAAGAATTTCAATGTAGCGCGCAACGTTATTCTGATATTCCAACCACGCCTGACCTTCCCAGCATTGTGCTAATTGAGCCATGGATTGTTCAAGTTCCTTTATTAAAGCAGGTATCGAGTCAATTTCATTTTCTATCTGAGCAGCATCATTTCTTATTCTGCCCACAGATACTTTTAAATTTTGCTCCATATTCCCTCTCTCCTGATTTTTCACTAATAAATACAATATCATGCCAAGAAAGGAAGTCCCCCGATAGCAACTTCCTTTCCCAAGTCAAAACACCTTAAACAATTACATCTCCTGCTAATCCTGCGATTTCATCCTGGTTTGCGGTTTCAGCGTCACGATATACTCTTGCCATCTCATTTAAGTCATTTGCATGTTCCTGAATCATACGAACCATTTTCTGGATATCATCATCTAGCTGTCTGAATTTTGTTGTATATGCTGTTGCTGCTTCGCCTTCCCATACACTTGCTAGCCCTTCTACCAGCTGTGTCATCTGTGATGTTAAATTTCCAACGATTGTTCCTTTTGTAGAAAATTCTCCTGCTGCTGCCTCAAGCTGTTCCGGTGTTACTCTTAATGTTCCTTCCATGATCTATTTCTCCTTTCGAATCCCCTTATTTTCCTCTTAATATGATCTTGTTGATGCCGTTTCTGTGTTCAGGTTTTCAGCCTGTTCGTATTTTGCTGCAATTGTCTGTAATGTATATACATATTTTTCGATCAAGGTGCTGAAGTTTGTCATCTGAATCTTGTCATTGGTAAATGCCTGATGGAAAGCATCCTTTGCCTGACCTTCCCACATAGTTGCCAGATTCTGTTCACAAGATTCCAGTTCGCTTACATTTGTCTTTAAATTGTTGTTTAATCCTGTTAATTCCTCTGCCTTTGCTCTTAACTGTGCTGATGTTACTCTGATTAATGCCATTTTTGTTTCCTCCTAAAAATCATTCTTTGTATGCTCGTTCCATTGCGATCTTATAGGCAGCCAATTCTGCTTTATAGGTTCGCTTTGCAACATTTCTGATTGTTGATGCTGTCTTCTTCAGATCGTTGGAACTTTTTAATATTTTTTCTTTTAACCTGGAACCTTTGGTAAGATAAGCAGTTGCTGCCTCCCCTTTCCAGGCTGTAGACAATGATTGTAATGAGCTGTCCAAATCCTCATTTGCCAGCTTTTTCATATCAGCAGCAATCTCTTCCAGCTCTTCCGCTCTTTTTATCGCCTGCTGAAAATCAAATTCAATTGAGAAAAGTGCTTTCATGCCTTCCCTCCTATATGATCACATCAGACGGTAGATCCTCTGATAACTGTGTGACTTCTTTTTCCACGTTGGAATAAGTTGCTGCCATTTCAGCCAGTTCTCTGGAATGTTCCGATAAACGTTTGAACATTTCTTCGATTTCCGGCTTTGCAATATTAAAAAACTCCCGATGTGCGTCTCCTGCTTCCCCAATCCAGTAATTATTCGTCTTATTCACAGTAGCTTCCAATTCGTCAAAAGCTTTTTTCATCTTATTGATCTTAAAAGTAACTGTTACCGACTTCTGTCGCATTACTTCCGGATCTACTTTTAAAGAAGAGAAAAAATCAGCTATATTAATAATCAAATCCGAAGGCTGCGGAGCAGGAACTCTAGGTATTATAATTGGTTGTGCATTATAACTTCCTGTTATTAAATCTGCAAGATTTTCAGACACTTTACTCCCTCCTTTATATTCTGATACTGTCCACTAGTGTTTTTACTTCATTTTCACACCGGACATATTCACCAGCTGCAAATTCCATGCACTCTGCAAGCTTGTCCATCTTCGCCAAAAGTTCACGCATCAGTTCTACGTCTTTGCCAAACTGTGTACGAAAAGCCTGATTTGCTTTCCCACTCCACATGTTGTTCAATTCTTCAATATCCTGCACCATCTCATTTAAAACTGTTTCTGCATATTGCTTGTTTTCCATCAGTTCCTGCGTATCCCGTTTCAACTGATCAGTTTCAATTTCAATGTACTGAGCCGCCATTTACTTTCCTCCTATCTCAGCAGTCTGAAAATATTTTCTGGAATTTCAACTGCTTTTAAAATCGTTTCGCTTCCATATTGGCAGCCTGACTCTTCCGCATATTCCGTAATCTCTTCTTCATATTTTTCAAAAGTCTGACAGGTTATTTCCAGACATCTGATCATTTGATTCAGCACCTGATCTCCCTCCTGCATATCCTCCATGATATGTTCCAAAGACCTTCTTACCAGATGCATTCCTGACAGGTTTCCCAACTGTCTATCGTTCTGTCCTGCTTCCTCATAGAACTGATGATATTTTCGTTCTGCTTGAGCTAAGGATACCAGGATCTCTGTTGTTCTTCTGATATCGATCAAGGTCATTTCGGTTATTTCCTCCTTGCAATTGTATCCTAACAGACCCCCTAAAAAAGGTGTTTCTTATCCGACAAACGGCACATTTTTCTGACAAATAACCAATTTTACAAAAAAACAAGCCGATCGCCGCTTCGGATACCACATTGCTTCAGTGTAGAATCCAATGGCAGAATTCTCTGATGGGCATAATCACACAGGAGCATCTCTCTGATGTTTTCTGCATCACTTTCTTCTGCTGCGGTAATCATCATTGCACCAATCTCATCAATCAGATCTGCAATGTATACGTTTTCGTCCAGTCGAAAATCATATTTCTGATTGTTTGCCGGTACTTCAATATCTACCAGAATCATCTTAATTCCCCCTTTTCTTCCGGAATCCAGCCTTCCTCTGTTAAATGTTTCCAGAGTTTTCCAAGGGGCACCATCTGCACCTGCAGTGTTCCTTCACGCCTCCTAGAAAGCGATACCTTCACGCCAAAATCTCCGATATAAACAATGCATTTTTTCCCACTCCGTTTGTGAACATCGATGGTTGTTTTTGCCTCTTTCACCTGTTGAAAGAGGCATGCCACTGGCTCCTGAATCTGAAACTTTCCTTCTATGGACAAAAGAAGATTCCTGGCTGCCAGCTGCTGCATGACCAGCACAGCCGTCTCATCATCTAATTCTTCGCCTATGGAAAATCCATACATCTGCCGGATTCCGGAAGCTGCCGCAAGCACCATAAATTCTTCCTTTGAAAAAATAAATACTTTCTCTTCCATCATCTAATACAGCTCCTTAATCTGACTTTTATAGCTTCTGGACAACGGAATCTCTACACCGCCATTCAGCGTGAGGTGATTTTGCGATAACTTCACCTGCTCGATCATCTTGCGGTTTACCAGAAAGCTTCTGTGACACCGGACAAACAACTCAGAATACTGCTCCTCCAGATGGTCGATGGTGTCATAAAATCCGTACTCATAATTTTGTGTACAAACATATATTTTTTTGCTTCTCGCTTCAAAATAAAGAATCTGAGAATAGGGAATCCGCTGTTTTTCTTCTCTCGTCTCTACCACAAACACTTCTTCGTCCATGGCCTGCTCTATATAACATTGAAAGATTTCTTTGATCACCTGTGCTGCCGCTGTTTCCTGCAAAGGTTTCAAAAGGAGTGCAGCTGCAAGAATCGTTGGTTTCATATAACTTACAGGGGAAATGCTCATATCTGCGATCAAAACAAGGGCTGCCTTGGGATATTTCTTCCGCATTGCTTCCACCTGCTCAATCCCCTGAAAAACGGTTACGTCTGCACATAAGATATCCGCCTGCTGCTCTTTCTCTATAAATTGTTCAAACGCTTCTCTTGTATAGATCCCCACAAAATTTAATTCTTCATCGGTATTTAAAGCAGTCCGTTCCCGTATTTCTTTCTCTAAAAGGGAAATTTCCTTTCGCTCTCCCTGTCCTACTGCATAGATCATGTCAGATCACCCTTTACCAATGGCAATACCACGCTTTCAGCCGTTCCCGGTTCTTCATATTGCGGTGTAAGCCCTGTTCCTGGTTTCGCGGTCTTAGACTGTTCCTGAAAAGGAATATTATTGAACTGGAACAATCTCTGAGCCGCTGTATTTCCACCCAAATGAATACCAGTTTTATAAGAAATCATATTCATATAAATTCTGTAGCCTGCTACCGCAGAACTCTGCTCCGGATTTAGGATTCCAAAAAAGTAAAATCCATGATAGCTTCCCTTTTCTGTAATATTTTCCAGATAAGCGTTCATACTTCCAACTCCTTCTAACTGCCTGTAAGCTGCCTGAATAAAAGAAACCATATCCGCAATAAAAATAAAGATCTGTGCTTCACTGCTCATCTTTTCTGCCAGCTGGTCTTCCTCGATACCTTCTGCCAGAAATCCCCGTTTCTTCAGATTTCTCTCTTTAAATGTCGGCACTGTCGATTTAAAAAATTCAAATAAAGCGGTTTCCTCTGTAATGTATTCCATGGAAAGCTGTTCTGCTGTTTTCTTTAATTCCTGACCTTTCAGATCAATGAGACAAACCTTTGCATTCTCTTTCTTAGAAGCCGCATACATCAAAAGCTTTAACATATTTTTCTTTCCGCTTCGGCTTCGTCCCTGGATCAGATAGCAATAGGTATGCCAAAGATCCACAGAATAAACAGATGCATCCTGTGACAGATATGCAAATGGCAGATAACGTTTCTCTGCAAAAAGTTTCTGATATTCTTCTCGTTCTGCCAGCATTTTCAACGTCGGATTTTCCGGGATCACCGGAATCTCTCTTGCCTTTTCACCAGTCCATGACGCTGCCATTTCAGTACATCTTTTTTCAATCTTTTCTGAACGTGCATAAGCATCTTCTGCCTCTTCCGCCAATGCAGTCTGATACTCTAAAATTGTTCCGTTGACATACGCAAGACCTCGGCCTTTGACATCAGCCTCCGGAAAGACTTCCGTTCTTGTCGTCCGAAGTACCTCGGCATATTTGAATTTATCGCCCATTTCCAGAGAAAGCACGGTTCTGATATTATCTGCTACACGCCCTGGAATCTCAGAAGTGCCAAAGCCTCCTGAAGAAAGGACCAGAAAAATTCCATAACCAACTCCTTCTCTTGACAGACGGATCAGATCTTCATCAAACTGGCTATTGGTCTTTTCTCTGAAATTTGCATAATTATCGATCACTATCAGAATTGCCGGCAGTTTCTTCTCACTTTTCCCGGACTGCACATACTGGCTGAAGTTTCCGCCGCGGAATAACTGCTTTCTTTCCTTGACGATTCCATTTATCATATAGAAGAATTTTTTTACCTTATCCGTATCTGTATCTACAATCACCCCTCCGCAATGCGGTGCATTTTCATACGGAACCAACATTCTGCTGCTGTAATCCAGTGCATAGAAATTCAATTCTTCCGGACTGTAATGATGGATCAATCCATAGAGAAAACTCTGTAAAAAAGTACTCTTACCGGTTGCTACCATACCGCATACCGCCAGATGCCCTCCTTCAGAGAAGGAAATTTTTAAAGGCTCCTGTGCCTGATGTGCCGGGTCATCGTACAGACCAATGTATCCTTCCAGCTGCCATTTTCCCGAATGCTCCTGCCAAATTCCATTGCTATAAATGCCGTCTTTATAGCCTTTTAACTGTGCAAGATATAATTCTTCCGGCAGTACTGGCAGCCAGAGCAGCATACTCTGATTGTAATGGTATCTTACCGCCAGTGTCTGGAGATATTCCACGACCGCATCCAGCTGGGTCTTACTCTTACCCTTTTGTACATTTGCCCTTCTCTTTCTTGTACTGCTTCCGATCAAAGCTTCTTTTCCATTCAGTGTCATCATGACTGCTGAAGAAGCCTTGTTCTTACCATCTTCAATATAATCTGCACCGCTATAGCCGGACTGGAACTGTTCATAAATCTCATCGTTTCCCACCTGGAGAAATCCACGTCCAGTCTGTGTAATATACGCCGCATCCGGTTTATGAAGCATATCATTACTGTCCTGCTTGTCCTGCACACGCAGACAAAGACGGAATTTTGAGTTACTCCAGATATTGTCATCAACCGTACCGCTTGGCTTCTGGGTTGCCAGGATCAGATGTACCCCCAGGCTTCGTCCCACCTGCGCCACACTAATCAGCTCTTTCATAAATTCTGGTTCTTCTCTCTTTAACTCTGCAAATTCATCAATCACAATAAATAAATGCGGAATCGGAATCTCTGCCTCATGGCTTTTATATAATCTCGTATACAAATTGATATTGTTTACGTTGTATTCTGCAAAAAGGCGCTGTCTTCTCATATTTTCACTTTTAATGGAAATCATGGCGCGCCGTACCTGATTTCCAGACAGGTTTGATATCTGTCCTGCCATATGTGGCAGATTCGAAAACAGATTTGCCATACCGCCGCCTTTAAAATCAATCACAAAAAATGCAATGTCATCCGGACTGAAATTTACTGCCAGAGAAAGGATATAGGTCTGCAGCGTTTCACTTTTACCGGAACCGGTCGTTCCGGCGATCAGACCGTGCGGACCATGATATTTTTCATGGATATCCAGATAACAGAGAGCACCTCCACCTTTCTGACCAATCGGCACCCTCATATTTTCGTAATTACGATTCTTTTTCCAACGATCCAGTACCCCTAATTGTTCTAAGGTATCGACTCCAAACATCTCAAAGAAATCGATGGAACTTGGAATCTCTCCATTTCCCTGGATCTCATTGACTTCAATATCACAAAGTCGTCTGGATAGACTTTCCAACTGGATAACTCCTACCGTTTCAAATACCAGATCTTTTGTCTGGTGCTCGCTGTCAAATACATGGAAAAATCGTGCTGCACGTCCATCATTCTGAATGATGTTTTCACAGGTATTTGGCAGATCCTCATATTTTTCTGCAAGAAGAATCGTCGTAATCCCATACTCCGGCTTTGGATCTAAGATCAGCTGTTCCAAAAGTTCTCCCTCTAAAAGTTTCATATCATCAATAAAAAACACATAATGTGGAAGAGGGTATTCCACAACATGATTCTGTTCCTCTGTTCTCATTCGGAACACTCTTGATAATTCGTATAAAATATCGCCAATCTCAGACTTTTCACTGGCGATCATTCTGATCTTGCGATCTTCTGTCCAGACATGAGGAAGCCATTTTGTAAAAGACCAGTGTTCTTCACTTTCAGCGGTCTGCGGATACAAAAATACCATTTTCACATCGGTATAGCAGTTGTTCGCCGCCAGCTGTGCGACCATATTATGTACAACACTGTAAGCACCGTATTTTCCTACACCGCCGATCACACCAATAACACCTTTGTCACGGATATCCAAACATACCGGAACATTTGTCAGCATTTCATAATTTTGCTGAATCATTGCCGGTTTTGCAGCCAGATCATCTTTGATCAATGTAAATTTTTCCTTCGGAATTCTGATCGTTGCCTGAAATGGAATGGTTCCCTTACCCAAACGAACCGTCATAAAATCCTGTTGTCTTTCATTCCTGTTCCAAAGCCGCACATCGTCTCGTCCGAATTCACAGCATTGCGCTCCGGAATAATAGGTCTGAAACAGAATCCTTTTATTTTCATCATGTTTTTGTTTGATCAGTTCAGTAATATCGATCAGATACTGACCGTATGCATTGTAACGAAGCTCTTCGTTCTCTTCTTCCTCCTGACTGGCATAACGCATATTTGCCAATGCCCAAATTACACCAATGATTGCGGAAGAAACGGCTGTTACCAGACCTGTAAACATATAGAACCCGCTGTTCGCACCTCGGCTTTTGGCACTGAGAATTGACATCAGGCATCCCATTAACATTGGAATTGCCATAGTAAAGCTTGGCCCGATGGTCAAAAGCAGCGGTTTTTTCTTTGCTTTATTCAATGGAGGCGGTGCCTCAATTTCTATTTCATCGGTATACAATGTATCAATGGTTCTTGGGGAACGCTTAAAATATTCCTTTTTTTCCGGCTCCGGTGATATATCCGGAATGCCCACATTTTCTCTTGGATAAAATCTCGGAAGATAGGCCTCGTCAATATTGCATTGTCCTGAAATTTTGCATATCGCAACACAACTGTCCAGAAAAATGATTCGAAGGCCAAACAGTGTAATTTGATCCCCAAATTTTAAGACACTCTGGCTTCTGACTCTTTTTCCGTTAATGTAGCTTCCGTTACTGCTGGAATCCTGAAATACCCACTGGGAACCATACTGAAATATCACGCAATGGTTTTTGGAAATATAGCCTTTAAAATCATAAGCAATCACATTTCCTGAATCCTTGCCAATAGAAATCTGACTGCTACAAGAAAGTGTGTATTTTTCAAAAGTAGGGAATACGTCTTTGAATCCCATGACTACCATTGTAATCTTATTGCCTTCCCTGCTTTTCAGATGATAAACCTGTCCGTCCTCCAGTTCTCTCCCAAAGCCTTCCTGTCCTTCATGATTCAAAAAGCGGTAATCTTTTCGTTTTACAAACACCCATGCTCCATCTACATTTTCCATTGCTACTGGAAGGTCATCTCTCATACCGAAGAGCTGTCTGTCCAATACCAGTTCATAATCCGCATCATATAATTGGGGTAAAAGAAATTCCTGATACCCTTCTTCTGCGTAAGCCATTACAATATATCCCATACACTTCTCCTTCTATCCCATTGCTTCAGAACCATAAAAGATTTTTATTTTCATCCGATAATCTCCAATCTTAATCCTGTCACCGGATTGCAGAATCTCTTGCTGTCCTCCGCTAACATCAATCTTTTTAAAAATGCCTCTGTGAATTCTGGTGCCATTTACAGACCCCTGATCCTGGAGAAGCAAAACATTGTTAATGATTCCGATTTTACAATGCAGTCTTGAAAATGTTTCGTCATGAATACATACTTTGTTTTCCTTATTTCTTCCTATGGTAATCCATTCATCCAATGGAAACAGATAAGAAATCCGCGGCTTGGTATTCCGAAATTCCATATAGAGAAATGGCTTTGCGCACTCCTGTACCGCTGCCTGTCCACTGGTGATCCGGTACTTCAACGACTGCTCCAACACTCTGGATTCAATCATTTTGTAAAGATTCTTTTGAATCTCCTTTTTTTTCTTTTGTCTCTTCTTCAAGTAAATGCCCAGAAACAAGATTTCAAATATTCCGCAAGCTGCAATTAAAACGATTAATATGATAGCCATCCCGTCACCTCTGATAATAACATTGGAACTGATACTGACTATTGCCTAATGATAGTTGATCCCCATGAGTAATTGGAACTGCACCTTCAATCCTGCAGCCATTCACATAGGTATGGTTGGTAGATTCCAGATCCTGAATCAGTATCTGATCACCTCTTCTATAAAGCATACAGTGCTTTTTCGATACCATCGGATCATCCAAAATCAATGTCGCAGCCGCATCTCCCCCTGAACGCCCTATTTGAAGTGTATTTTCCAAATAAGAGTCATAACATTTTCCGGTATAAAGCTGATAAAGTCGGATATAGATACATGAAAAGGAGCTTGTTACTGCATTTTTTCCTTTTAAAAGCGTATCTTCCTCCTCAAGACTGCTGTCAATGATTCGATAGGAGCCGCCCTGATTCTCACTTGCATACCTTCCCCCAGTGAGAAAAATTGTCTGATTATAACTGCGATTTTCCCGCACGCCTTTAATAATCAAAAACGTCATATGGATTATGAAAAATATAACTACAATGATTGTTATTATTTCTAACATTCCTTATCTTCCTCCAATGTGGAATCTGCCGGAATCTGTATCTGATGTTAACTGATTGATTTTTGTGATATTTCCGTTTTCGTATTTAAAGACCTTCCATATCAGTCCGGATCCGGATGGGATATTAAATACCTTCGCCGCTGATTCACCCGGCAGGTATACCTTTACGGTTGCCCCTGAACTTCCCATAGTTCCTTCTGCCCTAAAATCTACAACTGAATACTCGAAACTTGCGCCCGTATCTGTAATCGTAATTGTTTCCGGTCCATATGAGCTTGTATCATCCACATCCAGATTTCCTACATCTCTGACTATCGTATTTGTATAATTGATATTAAAATTTATTCCTAATGAGCTTTTACCATATGCATAGGAATCAAGGTCTGTCGGATTGCTTCCCCATGTCAGTACAATACGGATTTCTCCTTCTGCAACCTCCGGTGACAGAACAATGTTCTTTCCTACCTTTGTCTGATTTCTGATAATTTCCACATCAAGATATTCTGTAATATATCCCTTGGCACTTACCTCGATGGTGTATTTTCCCTGTTTACCGCCAAAGGTGTAACTGCCGTCTCTGGCACTGGTCAGTTTATCAATAACTGTCCCGTTCTTTTTTCCTCTCTCGCGAACTTTCATATCCGCCTTCATTCCTTTTCCGGTCATTGCATCCTGTACATAGCCTTTGACTTTTCCGTCAATCTCTTCATCAGCTTCAAACCCTGTATGACTCAATGGTTCCAGCTTATTCCATGCATTTTCACTGACAATATTTCCTGTTTTATCAGTTTCCACATGGATTTTACAATTCTTATACTCTGCTGAAATATAGTACCTTCCAGTCTGCTGTTCCTGATGAAATTTTAATGTATCTCCAAACAGTTCCTGAAGCTTTGAATAACTGACAGCAAACTTCTCTCCACCTGATGAAAAGATTCTATGCAGGTTATCAAAGCTTACTTCCGCAGGTTTTACATTTGCATATGGCATATTGGTAGAATCATCTATCATTTTCTTATTTTCAATGTCATAATAAACAGTTTTAAAACCTGCATTTACATAATTTACGATTGTTTTACTGCCTTCCCTTGTACCTGATACATTGCCGTAATCGCGATAATATTCTGTGTATGTATATGATGCCACCATATCAAAGACATTGTTCTCTAAACCGGTCTCTGATGAATATTCCTGAATCTCTTCTAATGTCATAACATGTGCTTCTGCTTTGGAAGCATTTGATACCAGAGTCTGAATCTCCACTTTTTTACCTGTCAGCTGTTCTGAAGAAATCAGTGCCAATCCCCTGTCAATGACTGATATTGCTGATGTATAATCTCCCAGATTGATGTATACAGATGCAAGCTTCAGATATGCGCTCTCTTTTTTGCTGTCAATGGCAATGGCATTTTCATACTCTACGATGGCATTCTGATAATCCCCTGCTGTAAAATAATGATTTGCACTTTTTATTGCCGAATCATACTTGTTTTGTCTCATCCCCAGTGTTACAAGCACTGCCGCCGATACAAACAATGACACGATGAGCACGATTAATACACCGATTAAAAATCTTGAACGTAATTTTTGATTGTATTCCATCCCATTTTCCTCCTTGCTACGGTAATGTATCCAATAACTGCCGCAGCATTTCAATCTGTTCATCTATTTTTTCAGAAGAAGACTGATCATATAACTGAACCGCCTTTTCTGCATCTTTTCCTGTTTTCAAAAAATCTCTTTCTGCCGGAGGTTTTTTCAGCTCCATGTTATATCTCAGAATTGCCGTTCTTGTATAAACTTCATATTTGTCCGGATAAAGCACCTGCATTTCCTGTAATACAGAAATTGCCTTTTGGTTCATTCCGCACTTTATATAAGCAGTTACCAGATTCATTCTGTCTGAATAAAATACATTCTGACTGCTTTGTATTTTTTCATAACTGGTTACAGCCAGTTCGGCATATTCCGGCTGTGAATCTGCTGCTTTTAAAGAGAGCAGCGCAATTCTTCTGAGAATCCCTATGCTTCCATCCCTTTGCCACAGAGACTGATACGTTTTGATTGCTTCTGCGTATTCTCCTTTGGAAGCTTTAATCTCTGCAAGGGTCTGATCAATTTCCGTCTGATCACCCTGCAATCCTCTTGCCTTTTCCAGGTAATATTCCGCTTCAGAATAATTCCCCAGATAAGCAGCCGCGATGGCTGCATGATTGTAATATTCCGGCTTTTCAGCCAATGTGAGCAGTTCCTGTGTATACTGCAACGCCTCTGCATAGGCCTCCAGCTCCATACAGCAATCTGCTGCCTTTTCCAGAAAGCTTATTTCTGCGCCTTCTGCTTTTTCCAAGAATTCTGTACTGCCACTTAAAATCCGTATGATTTCTTGATAAGCGGCTTCATATTCCCCTGTATCATACAGCTGCTGAATCTGTTCCTCCTGCTGTAACAGGATTGCCTGTTCCTTTTCTCCTGCATGATGATGATTTCTATAAAAAATCATTCCAATTGTCAGCAAAAGAATTAAAATTCCTAACAGCATCCCAAAAAATACAATTCGAAGTGTCATTTTTTCTTCTTTTGTTCTTTGCATTTTTCGGATAGAATCTCTGATCTTTCCACCACTGTGAAATCTTCGTTTTTTGGATGGCTCCATCATTTTCCCAATGATTCCAATCAGATGTTGCGAATAATTTAGACGAAAACTATCGATTGGTACCATTCCGTTTAAATCAGCCCTCGGCATAACGCCTGTCATCATATGATAAAAGGTCGCCCCAAGACTGTAGATATCCGTGGCTGCATCCAACGCTTCTTCCTGATCTTTTATTTCATACAAAAGTGCTGTCCATTTTCTAAACTGTTCAGGAGAGGCATAATACTGACTGATTCCTGATAAAGCATCCCCTTCACCGGAAAGTGAAATATTAAAATCAATTAGGTAAATATTTCCATCCTTTGCCAGCATGATATTCGCCGGCTTAATATCCAGATGAAGAATCCCATGCTTATGAAGATACTCCAACACCTCACAAAGCTGTATCAGCCATTGCCAGAGGGCTGCTTCCTCAAAGCGATAACCATGATCTATATAATATTTCAGATCATGTCCATCAATAAAATCCATGACTGTGTAAACTTCTCTGTTTACCTGTAAAAAGTCATATACCTGCGGGAGATTGCTGTGATGAAGGGATTTTAAAATATCCACTTCCCCCCTTGCTTCTAACACTCCTACATAGTTGTCTTTGATTTTCTTAACAACCACATATTTCTGGAGATTCAGATGCCATGCACGGTAAATAATCCCTACACCGCCTTTTCCTATTTCATCTATGATCTGATAAACGCCGCCTAAAATCTCTCCCGGATATGGCATATCTTCTCCCTCTCTTTTGCAAAAAGAGCTGCCGCAATCGCCGCAGCAGCTCTTCTCTAAATCACATTATTTAGCCTGTTCTTCTTTTTTCTTTTTTCCTACAAGGAACCACCATAAAAGTGCTGCAAGAAGTGCAGTACCTCCAAGTGTTCCATAGAATACCGGTTTATTCATGAAGAACTGTACAAAGATGTTTGCAGTTACAAGCACACGCATTTCTTCAGAAATTTCTGTATTTCCTGCTGCATCTGTTACTTCTACAACTACATCCTGCCAATGGTTTGCACTGCCAATGTTCAGTACAAGTTTTCCATCCATTTTCTGAATCTGAGCTGCATCATAAACAGTTTCTACACCATCAATTGTGACTGTTACAGAAGATAATCTTACGTTATCTTCAATATCAATTGTCATTTCCTTGCTGTGCATACGGTACTGTCCGCCATTTTCAACACCTGAAATTAATGCACTTGGATTTGTCTTATCCACCACAAACTCAATCTTCTTACCCTTGGTATTATTGTCAGAAGTATTGGTTGCTCTATCCTCAGAATAAATTGTGAGAATATAGGTACCTTCCTCTACAAAGTTATCTGCTTTGAGCGTATATGTATACTGCTTCCATGTAGCATCATTTCCATCAAGAGCTACCGTATAATCCACACCTTCTTTTAAGGTTGTCAGCTTACCGTTTAAGTTCAGGGTAATTTCTTTGAATTCCAGTGTATCAACGTTTGTCTCTGTAATGACAAGCTGCTGTTCTTTATTTGTATAATATTTTCCGTTATCACCAATTAAGGCATCTGTAGCTTCATCAAATGTGTATACAGAACCAAAACGGTTTACAGAGAACATTACCATAGCTTCACTGCTGTTACCTGCAAGGTCATAAACAGTTGCTTCCATTGTGTAGATATCATCCATTTCCTGAACATATGCAAAATCATCAAGCTTTAACTCAAGACCATTTGCTTCCAGCTTACGATCACCTGTCATTTCTACAACGCCATTATGATAGCCTGTCATGAGAATCACGGTACCATTCTGATCGTAGTTTGTATCATGGTAACGGATACCCGGACGAACCACACCATTGTTTGCTGACATGTGTTCGATATCGAAGATTTCCAGTTCCGGAGCTGTCTGGTCTACTACGAAGTGATCTGGTGTATAATCTTCCGCTTCATTTGTGGCCAGGTCGGCATACTCAATATCAAAGGTAAACTCTGCATCATAGTTATAATGAATGGTTGCTCTGTGGAAATCTCCTTCGCTTGTCCATCCATTCACACCAGGAACAGCAATTGAAGTTCCATCATCATTAGCGGTCATTGTAACTACCACATCATCTGATGAGAAATTATGCTCCTCAATTGTAATTGTTGCTGTACGGGCTTCTTTGTAATAGAACTCGTTCTGGAAATTGTTGTTATCATATACAACCGTAATGACCGGGATTGTTTTATCTATCGTGAAGTCCTGCGGAGCTTCACCTTCATATTCAACCGTTCCCTTGTTCGTTGCACGATCTTCACATTCCACTTCGATTTCATAATCTCCATCAACAGAAAATTCATATGTCGCTACCCATACTGCATTGTCTCTGTTACCACTGCCTTTACTCTGAAGGCTAAAATGAAGTTTGGCATCTTTTCCATTAATCATAAACTGAAGACAGTCTTCACTGAAATTACGTTCTGTAACCTTAATTGTTGCAATTCTGTCTGCATGGAAATATTTCTCGTTGCTTACATCGTTATTATCATAGGATACAACTACTTTTGGTTCTGTAATATCAATCGCAATCGGATCTGCTTTTACATCTTCTTTTTTGTTTGTAGAAACGTCTTCTGCATTTACAGAAAGTACAATGCCATTTGTATTGAATACCTCACTTGAGAGTGTGACATTAAATGTATACTTATTCTCTATGCCTTGTGCAAGTTTTTCAATATCTCCACCTGTTCTTGTGATTGATACACCAGTACCTGTTTTAATGTTTCCGCCTTTATCTACCGTACAAGTTGCAGATGTTCCATCCTCACTTGTAACATTAAACAAAATATTATCGATACCTGATGCATATTTGTTTAATAACGGATCATATACTACCACCTTGTAGGTAACATCTGAATTATATAATGCATCTCCCTCTGTTGTTTCTCCAGGGGCATTGCCCGGTTTGATTACAATAACCGGTTTCGCGGTGTCACCGATTTCCGGAAGTGTTGTATCCACAGCCACGGATACTTTGGCTGTGCTTTCTGTTTTATCAAGAATTGCTGCTGTTAAATCACTTGATGTACTTAATGTTTCAAATCCATTCTTGGCATTATCCTCCCCCTTAATGGAAAGATCATACTGATTATCTTTGCTGAACACAAAGGTTTTTACATGTAAATCACCGGATGTCTCCCACTCTGACTCACTGTAAGCAACACTACTGTCTGTCCTAGCTACTATCTGCTCAAACAAGTTTTTATTGAAATTGTGTTCATCTACCGTAACTTTCACGGTGACTTGCTGTTTAAAGTAATCAATAATTTTGTCACCTGTTTTTGTTGCCGGTCTACTTGGACTAAAATCAACATATTCCAGCTTAATGATTGGTGCCACAGTATCTACGGTAAACTCATCTTTAAATATTCCATCCTCAAAGGTTGTATTATTTTCACTTCTAAGTTTCGTATCATCTCCAAGAACCACAATGTTCCCTGCTTTGTCTACAATTGCCAAGGTAATGGTCTGTTCATCGCAGCCCTTATCCTCGTTATATACTGGAACTGTAAAGTTTGTTGTACTTTCATCACCACTAGTACTCCAACTAGCTTCTAACCGCTCATTTCCTTCACTGGTAATTGTATATAAACTACTTGGAGTAGGATGATGCTCTTCCATTGTAAATGTCATTTTTGTTTCAGCATTTACATAATCTCTGCCATCTACAGTATTAAATTTGCCGCCATTTTCTGGTTCATATTTTATCTCCTTTAATACTGGTACTGTAACGTCCAGCACACGAACTTTATTCACTTCTTCCTTAGCATTACCATTAGCTTCTAACGAGTTACCGGTTCTATCCTGTCCTTCAATACGAAATGTATATCCGTCATCCTCATTTTCTTTAACTGCATCAATTGTTAAAACAAATGTTTTGCTTCCTGCTTTATGTTCCAGATGATAATTACCTGAATTATCCTCCGGTTTAGCTTTTCCTTCATCCCATGAAATCACAGGTTTTCCGGCATTATTTTCAACAACAATTTTGATGAGACTATCGTCATATGTAGTTTTTTCAGTAATTTCAAACTCAGCCTTAATTGCCTTGCCAATACCATAATAAACTTTGCCGTCGTCTTCAGGATATGCATTTGTATTTGTTTCTGAAAACTTTACAGTATATTTTGGTGCTGTATAATCAATGATAAATGTTGTAAGTTCAGGTTTAGAAACATCTTGTACAATATTATCCTTTGCTGCTTCTTTGGTTTCCTTCTTCAAGGAGTCTACTGCTTTTGTTTCAAAACTGTATTCACCTTCCGGATATGTCTTACCATCCCCAAACTCTAACTCTGTAGTATAGGTTGCTAATCCAGTCTTTTCATCTCTGTTTTCTGTCCATACTACATTCTGGCCATCAATTCCGGTACCTTGGAGCATTTCTGACAACTCTGTAGTTAATGTCAATTCTTCTACCGTTACTGCAATTTTACCGCCAGTGTACAAATTCTTTGCTTTTCTCTCATTAATATATGATAACTGTTCATCAAGAGGGGCGATTGTTATTACCGGCTCTTTATTATCAATAATAAAGTCTACCGATGACACAGCCGATTCATGACCAACCTTGTCTGTTACGGTTACGCTTAATGTATAAAAACCATCCTCAAGAGTTAATCTACCGGTTAAAGGACCTGCATTTGCAGCTAAAATTTCATTTTCTGTTGGATGATCTGGTAAGTTTTTGATATTGTCTATTGCATCTGTAGATGTCCATATATCTTTTGTATTTACATCGTATTTATTAAGTTCTCTTCCTTTATAATCTTTCAGAAATACCGAAATCGCTGAAATACCTGATGAAATTCCTGGATCAGCTATGTCAATCTGAAATTCAATTTCTCCACCGGCTGCATAGACATCTCTGGAATTATACATTCCTGTTTTTTCTGTTGTCAGCGTAAGTGTAGCCTCTGGTTCTTCTATATCCTGTAAAACACCACTTGATGAAATATAGGCAACATTTCCCGCAAAGTCAGTGATTCTTGCATAATAAAATCTCTTAAGATCCTGTTGGCTTGTGATGAATTCAATCTGTTGTTCTACATTATTGTCCTTATCAGATTTCTCATTTACATAAATAGGATCTTCAGGATCTATCTTATCCCATGCATCTTTATTATTTTCATCCCACGCAATATTCGAACCATACCATTCAATCGTGGAAATTTTACTTTCATTATCGGATCCTGCAAATACAATTTCTATATTCTCTCCACCTGTAAGTTTCTCAAACTTATTTGACAAATCCTGTACCGAAATCACAGTATTACTTTCGGCTGTTTTCGCAAAAATTTGTCCGTTTGATGGTGCAGTTTCATCCAGTGCCACATAGATACCACCCGAAATAAGTCCAGCTTCATTTTTTGCATAAATCTTTGTTGGAGTTGTATTTGCTACAGTGTATGATTCAGACCATGAACCATCTAACTCATCTGAAAACTTAAAGCCGGTTGAAGAAATATTTTTTGTTTCATCCTTGCTAAACCAATAGGTTTCAATTCCACCTTCTTCAACAGGACTGCCAAACTGTGTTTTTAAATCTTCATCATTTACAAAATCCAAAAATCCAGCATTCTTAGCAATTGTAAATGGCCCATTAATCACTATTTTATCTGTTGAAGGTTCATAATTGCTCTTTCCATTTTCATCAACAATCTTTATGTCAGATATTATGATTTTGTCTGCATCTACATCCTTCTCCGAATCGCCAGATTCCGGCTTCTCATCCTTATAATATTCTGCGGTATAAGAAACTGTAAGCTTCTCAAACTCATCTTTTATAAATTTATTATTCCCATTATTTAGTTTGAGATTAACAACTGCTGCAGCATTTGCATCAAAAGATTTTCCTTGGGCTTCTTCGTAAGCAATATTCCGCTCCTCAAGTACAATCGGATTTACCGTAACAGTTACTGTCGGATTTTCATCTACCAGTTTATAATTATCCTCTTTTAGCTCAAGTTTCTCCGCCAAAGTTGCATTCCCTTTTCCGACATTTGGGTCATCCAAATTAAAAACATACATCTCTCTTTCCACAAGAGTAGGTTTATCAGCATTTCCTTTATATTCTTCTGCAAAAGACAATGTAGGACCATCGTTTATTGTTAATGTTCCTTCTGCATCATAATCTTTTACAAATAAATCATGATCATCCCAAGTTGCCACTACCGGAATCGGCTTTACATTAATAGTAACCTCCGAATATTCAACATCCGCATATTTTTTGCTATCCGGTTTGAAAGAAATCTTTACTTTTGCTTCCTCAGTTACTGTATTTGCATTTAAATAAATCGTTGTTGGATCCATGGATGTCAGATTGGTAATTTTCTGACCGTTTTCATCGACTGCATCTAGATCTGTAACTGATACGCTATATTTACCATCTACTTTTTGATTTCCTTCTTCAGTTGTCAGTTCTGGAAGTACTAACTCAATTTTATCTTGCCAATATACTTCTTTATCTAAAGAAATCTCTGGCTGCTTTACTGGAATTGCCTTTACGCTTACATTTTTTGTAGAATATGTAATCTTGGCATAGTTCGAATCCTCTGGAGTAAATGTAATATCTATTTTTGCAGTAGTTGGTTCCTCTCCTGCTGTTAAAGTGATTGTTTCATTTGGTTTTACATTTTCAAGTGATTTACCGCTTGCATCCAGCCCTGTTATATCAATTTTATATGTTCCATCTAGTTTTGTGCCATCGGACGCTTGCTGCGTTGGAAGGACTAAGTCAAAGCTTTCCCCACAATTTATTTCCTCAGGAATAGAAATTGCTGTGCCTGCTTCCTCTGCCTGTGCTACCTCATATGTCATTGATTCCGCAGATGCAGATTTATAATAACCATCCGCCCCAACTGAAGCTGATACTGTATATTTCCCAACCTCTAATTTAATTGGCTGACCGATTGTATAAGAAATTGGATTTGTTTCTCCCTCTTTAACAATAGACAATTCTTTTTTGCCTTCGGATTTTGGTTCAGCCACTACATCAAAAGTAACCTCTGTTGGATATTTCACAGATGAACTTGGTGTCGCTGAAATTTGAACTGTTGGTGTAACATATACCTCTACCGTTGCATAACCACTGGAACTCTTTTCATTCCCATCTGTATCTGTGTATTTAGCAGTTACATTTATCTTTGTCTTTCCTGCACCTACTGCAGTTACGTTACCATTGCCTGATACTGTTGCAATATTGATATCCTCACTGGACCACTCAGCAGTATACTCTTCCACTGCCTGTGGTTCTGTTGCATCGTTATAAACAGCACTAATATGAAGATTTTTCGTAGACTTGATTTCTTTCAACGTGACTTCTGGCTGAACCAATTCAACAGCACCAGGTGTTGCTGCGTATGTCTCACTAACCGGTAGCATAGTCAGCACAATTGCTACTGCGAGTACCATCGAAAGAATTCTTTTCCACATCTTTTGTGAGTAATTCATTTCACTCTCTCCTTTACTTTTTTAACATTTATTGATAAAAGTAATTATTTACTTTTAAATCACTTCTTCTGTATGAATCATCATAAGCTCCCTGATGACAACAAATCTTCCATTGGTACCTGCGACTTCATTCAGTACCGCTGTCGATGCATTTCCATCTGCCATCTGCGCCGTATAAGGAGCATGATTTTCACTCAAAACATCAGTTGCCTGTTCCACTGGGTAGGATACCTGGGGGGCAGCTGTCTCCTGCGGCATTTGCACAATCGGCTGTGGTGCAGTTTCTACCGCATGTTCAACCTTACGGATTCCAGGCTTAGCCTTCTGGCGCACTCCCATGTCATCCTTCATTTCCTGTGCAACATACTGCATATTGTTACGCTCTTTTGGTAAGAGACGCCCACTGAGAGCTGTAACTGCTTCCAGCTCTTTAATTCCCTTCTTCGCACGGCGTCCGGTCAGGTAACCGATGACTGCACGAATATCCAGTACAAAAAACAACGCCACTGCCACAATCAGGCATACAATTGCCGATATCAAACAGATCAAAAACAGATTGTGATATAAGCTGATTGTTCTGCCAACATCATTCATGTTCCGCACCTCCCTGATATCTCTGCCCAAATGTAGACTCAATCATTCGCTCTGCCTGCTCTACGGCATTCAGCAGATTGTTCATGTCTTCCTGAATTGCCTGACGGTTAACCTCATTGATGTTTGAGAAATCCGTCTGCAAATGCTGTTTTACATTTGTCATCTGTGATTTCATTTCGTCCTGAGTTACACCATCCCGCTTAAAATCAGATGCTCTGGATACAATCTGTGACACCAGCTCCTGATACATGATCAGTGCAGTTCTTTCATTGTCTGCTTCAACCAGGTTTCCTTCTGATAAGGCAACCAGATCGTTCCAGTAGTCCCTGTAAGTAACCGTGGCATCTCCCGTCTCATCAGTCACGCCGATTGTAGAATAGTATGCTGAGATAGCATAAAGACGTTTTGCACGCTCTACCTGATTCTGTTCCAGATTTTTTGAATCAGATGCGATTCCAAAATACCCTTTGGCATTCTTTTTATTGCTTTTGTCTTCGTATTTATAGTAGTAAGCAATTCCGGCTTCATAAGAGAACTTCTCATATTCTTCTACATTGCTTTTGAATACATTTTCGTTCGTATCTTTTCCGTTGCCGTAATCGATTAATGCAGCTCTCATTTCTTCACTCTCATCTCTGGTAAGTACATTGTCATCCAGAAATGCTTCCTGAAGTAATCCAAGATATCCTTCACTGCGATATGGATCAAGATTAATCGCTTTCTTATAGTTTTCAATTTCATCCATTTTTACAGTGGAATTTCGTGCTGCATTCAAGTAGGCATCGTAGCTGGTATTGGTGGTATAGGATTCCAAACCTCCAAATACACCTGCTCCAATCCCCAGGATTACCGACAATGCAGCCGGTATGGCGAATATTCTAAATTTCTTTTTCTGTTTATCCCGATAATCCCTGTCCTCTTCTTCAAAGTGTTCCAATGCATACATCAGCTCTGCACAGGACTGATAACGGTCTATCGGATTTTTTTGTGTACATTTTAAAATAATTGCTTCCAATCCTTTGGAAAGTGCCGGATTCCAATGACGAATTGGATACATTTCGTATGGCGATTCGCTGGGATTATGTCCTGTCAGCAAATGATACATGGTTGCACCAAGACAATAGATATCTGTTCTGGCATCTGTCTGACCATGTCCTCCATATTGTTCCGGTGCCGCATAGCCTCTGGTTCCAAGACAAACCGTATCTTCCAGATTCTGTGACTTATATTCTCTGGCTGTACCGAAGTCAAAAAGCACCACGTTTCCATCCGGCTTTAACATAACGTTGGAAGGCTTCATGTCTCGATAAATAATTGCAGGTGTTCTGGAATGTAAATATCCCAAAACATCACAAAGCTGTTTTGCCCAGTCAATCACACTCTCCTGTGGCTGTGCACCATATTCCTTTAAGATATCGTTTAAAGTTTTTCCTTCAATAAAATCCATGACAATCAGGAAAGAACCTTCACCATCAATTACGTCAATGATACTTGGCAGATGCGGATGATCCAATCGTTTTAACATATCGGTTTCTACGATCAGCCCCTGCTTTACCACTTCGTAATTTTGTGTACCATCTTTTCTGATTTCTTTAATCGCCCAGGTTTTATTTGCACGCTCATTGACTGCCATATACACAACACTCATGCCGCCCTGACCGACTTTTCTTAATACTCGATATTTCCCATCAACAAGTGAGCCTATTTCCAGCATAGTTCCTCCTAATCCACACGAACTAATGCAGCCGAGATATTGTCTGTTTCCTGACGATACTTGTTTAATTCCGTTAAATAAACAAGACTTTCTCTCATTGCTTCTTCATGAAACACTTTGTAAGGTGTGAGATACTGATATAATTCATCTGCTGCAATCACATGACGAAAACCATCGCTGCATAACAGAAACATTGTTCCCGGTTCTACATTCCCAGTAAAAAAGTCAGGTTCAATCACCTGTGATGCTCCTACACACTGCAAAAGCACATTTCTGCGCGGATCTCTGCACGCTTCTTCATAAGTCAGTCGTCCCAGATCCATCTCCCGCTGAACAACCGTCTGATCCTTTGTAAGCTGCTGCAATTCTTCTCTAATGCGATAAACACGAGAATCGCCTACATTTCCTATGTAATATACCTGCCCAACAATCAGAAGAACAACCACAGTTGTTCCCATGCTCGTATGCAGTGCCTGTCCATAGGAAGAAATTTTGGAATTTGCCTGATAGATCAGGTCAGTCCAGCTTTTCTGAAGAATTTCCAGACTCAAACCTCTGTATAACAGAGTGGGAAATTCCTCTTCAAACCATTTTGAAAGCATTCTGATTAACGTCGCACTGGCGAGCTCACCTTTTGCGAGCCCGCCCATGCCATCACATATGGCACTGAAAGATACATTGCCATAGTCCGTTTGTGCGATTTTCATTAAGACAGAATCCTGATTTGTACTTTTTTTAATACCTACATCGGTATGTGCTACAATCTTAAAGTTCATATCATTCCATCCACTTTTTATAGCAAACGAAAACCCTTTCATTAAATGCGGAATTCAAATTCCTCGTCTGCTAATTTAATCTTGTCACCGGAATTTAACTTCACTTCCTGATTTGGATTCAGTTTATTTCCGTTTACAAATGTATAGTTTGTAGAGTTTTTATCAACGACGTAATATACTCCGCCCTTGCATACAATGTTTGCATGATTTCTGCTGACAGAGTTGTTATCCGGAACACAGAAATCTACTTTCTGACGTTCTTTACCGATGATAAATAATGGTTTCGTAATAGTTGCTGTTTCACCATTTTTCTTGCGAATCAGTGTAGCCATTGGCTGCATTGCGCCACCGCCAAGAACACTTGTTTCTCCTGCCCCGCCGCCAAGGACACTTGTTTCCCCTGCACCTGTATCCATCATTGACATTGTGTTTCCAAATGCTGGTGGTACCGGAGCCTGTCCTACTGGAGGTATTGGCGGAATCTGATTTCCTGGCTGTGATGGAAGTACCTGGGGTCCAATAGGTTTCTTATTATTTTTCTTGCTCAGCACAACAACTACTACAATAATAACAGCTACTAAAGCTACGCCGCCAACAATGCCGCCGATCAGGAGCATGTTAGGACCTGGCTCTTCCGGTTCATTTTCCTCAATTGCAGCTATTGCTTCTTCCGCCTTTTCGATTGGAGCTGGTGTTGCTTCTGTCTCTTCGATTGGAGCTGGTGCTGGTTCTGTCTCCTCAATTGGTTCTGGTGTCATTGCTGCACCATCTACTTTTTCATATGCAATACCCAGCGCATCTAATACACTTGCAATTTCATTAATTTCAATAGATGAATAATAACGTGCCGCATCATCAGCATAAGTCAGTGTATTTACACCCACAACTGCGCCATTAGAGTCAACTAATGGGCCACCGGAATTTCCACGTCCCAGTTCTGCATTGTGAAGAATAAATTCAATATTATTAATTGTCTGGAATTTACCAACAATACCATTTGAAATTGTTACATCTTCTACTGTATACACACTGTCATCTTCTGCTGTAGAAGCTGCTCCTGGGAAACCAAGGGCATAAACATTCTGTGTTTCCACCAGTTCATCACTGTCAGCAACTTTCAATGGTGCACGGTCATAAATTGGCTGTGCCAATTCCAGAATTGCAAAATCTGTCTGTTCACTACCATTTACGTAGCTTGTTACGATTTCTACATCTCGTTTAACTGCTACACGCGCTTCCATGTTTACTTCATTAGAATTGAAGAAATCAACACCAAAGGTCTCAGTCCAAAATGTTTTATCCTCATCAGTCAATGAAATCACATGATGATTGGTGATAACTGTAGTTGCACCTGAAGATGCACCTAACAGAAACCCACTACCTGTCTGAAGACAGTATGAATTCCCTGCATTATCAACATAATATAATCGCACCTGAATAATTCCGTTTCTCGCTTCTGCAACAGCCGGTGTAGCATCCGATGTGGCAAAAGCCGTCAAATTCATTGCAAATAACATGCATATTACTGCCACCAATGAAATGACTTTTTTCACTTTTCTCATTTTTGTCCCTCCATTATTGAACTTTTTATAAAATCGACAGGATTTTACATACAATTACATATTACGCCTTTTTTTACTTACAGTCAATTTTATTTTTTCTATCAGTAATTTTTTCGACAACTTTCGATGATAGCATATTTCTATAAAGGGGGAAATTAGTTTTATATGGTAAACAACTCAGTGAACCTTGTTGAAATGGGAAATCGAATCAAACTTTTAAGATCCAAACAGAAGAAAACACAAAAATATTTTGCAGATATGCTTTACATCTCACCCTCCTATCTGACACTTATTGAACAGGGAAAACGAACCGTTACCCTGGATGTATTAGCTCAAATTGCTAAAGTCTGTGATGTTTCTACGGACTACCTTCTTTTTGGAGATGCTACAGTTGAAACCGATTTAAATCATCGGACATTTCATCGTCTTGCCGATTCATACTCACCGCAAGAAGTGAATCGTGCTCTAAAATTAGCCGAATTCTATCTTTCAATGAACTCTGCTGATTCTGAATTGTAAGTGAAAGCATGCCGTCATTTGGACGGCATTTTTCATTTCAAAATATTAAATTTAAGTTCGATTGGGATTAATAGTTGATACTTAGAATCTGCAGGGGAGGGAAAGAGGTTCCTCCCCTGCTTATTTTCCTGATTTCTTAAATAATTTCTGTTCACTTTTCTGCGGGATTACATCATTCCGCCCATTCCTGCACCGCCTGCTGGCATTGCTGGAGCTTCTTCTTTGATATGAGCTACACAGGATTCTGTTGTAAGGAATGTAGATGCAACACTTGTAGCATTCTGGAGAGCACTTCTTGTAACCTTAGCTGGATCAAGGATACCTGCTTCTACCATATTTACATATTCTTCATTGTATGCATCAAATCCGATACCCACTTCAGATTCACGAACTTTGTTAATGATGACTGCGCCTTCTAATCCTGCATTTGCTGCAATGTGGAATAATGGAGCTTCCAGAGCTTTCAGAACAACTTTTGCACCTGTTCTTTCGTCTCCGTCCAAGTTTTCTACTAATTTCGCAACTTCTTTAGAAGCATGGATGTAAGCAGAACCACCACCGCATACGATACCTTCTTCAACTGCAGCTCTTGTAGCATTCAAAGCATCTTCCATACGAAGTTTTGCTTCCTTCATTTCTGTTTCAGTCGCAGCACCTACGCGGATCACTGCAACGCCGCCTGCCAGTTTTGCAAGTCTTTCCTGAAGTTTTTCTTTATCAAATTCTGATTTTGTTTCAGAAATTTCTTTTTTGATCATTGCAACTCTTGTATCGATTGCTGCTTTATCGCCATATCCTTCTACGATAACTGTAGATTCTTTCTTAACTTTTACGGATTTTGCACGGCCGAGCATATCAAGTGTTGCTTCTTTTAAGTCGATACCTACTTCATCAGAGATTACCTGACCGCCTGTGAGGATTGCAATATCCTGAAGCATTGCTTTTCTTCTTTCACCGTAACCTGGAGCTTTCACTGCTACTACGGAGAAAGTACCACGAAGTTTGTTCAGTACTAAGGTTGTTAAAGCTTCACCTTCGATATCTTCAGCAATGATCAGGAGTCTTCTTCCGGCCTGAACGATCTGTTCTAATAATGGAAGTAAGTCCTGAATGTTAGAGATTTTCTTATCTGTAATCAGGATGAGCGGTTCTTCTAATACTGCTTCCATTTTTTCCATATCTGTTGCCATGTAAGCAGAGATATATCCTCTGTCGAACTGCATACCTTCTACAAGGTCGAGTTCTGTCAGCATTGTTTTAGATTCTTCGATTGTAATAACTCCGTCGTTAGAAACTTTTTCCATAGCATCTGCTACCATGTTACCAACTTCGTCATCGCCGGCAGAGATTGCCGCAACTCTTGCGATATGATTTTTGCTGGATACTTTACTGCTCATAGCTGCGATTGCTTCTACTGCTGTATCCGTTGCTTTTTTCATACCTTTTCTTAAGATGATTGGGTTCGCACCTGCTGCAAGGTTCTTCATACCTTCATTGATCATTGCCTGAGCAAGAACTGTAGCTGTTGTAGTACCATCACCTGCTACATCATTTGTCTTTGTAGCAACTTCTTTTACGAGCTGAGCACCCATGTTTTCAAATGCATCTTCCAGTTCGATTTCTTTTGCGATTGTTACACCATCGTTTGTGATGAGTGGAGCACCAAACTGTTTGTCTAATACTACGTTTCTTCCTTTTGGTCCGATTGTTACACGAACTGTGTTTGCTAATTTATTAACGCCGGCTTCAAGAGCTTTTCTGGCGTCTTCACCATATTTAATTTCCTTTGCCATGACTTTCTACCTCCAAGATTTCCTATCGAATTAATTAGTCAACAACGATTGCTAAGATATCGTTCTGTTTTACCATTAAATATTCTTCACCGTTTACCTTAACTTCTGTTGTAGAGTATTTCTGGTAAATAACCTTGTCGCCTTCTTTAACCTGCATAACAACTTCTTTACCATCTACGATTCCGCCAGGTCCAACTGCTACTACAATACCTTCGAGAGGTTTTTCCTGTGTTTTTGCTGATAAAATAATACCGGATGCTGTTGTTTCTTCAGCTTCCACCTGTTTTAATACAACCTTGTCACCTAATGGGATTAATTTCATGATGACGCCTCCTTATAATAATGTTCTTCAATTCTTCCCTCGTGTTATTAGCACTCATTTTGTTTGAGTGCTAACCGTTAAACCTATATTAATCGTTTTGCCATAGAATGTCAATGCCTGAAAAAGGATTTTATACTTTTTTCATACATCTAAACATTCTCTGAAAATTATAGATTCTGAAGTTCTTCAATGAGCATTTCATTGCAGATACGGACCTTTGTCCCCTTCATTCCGGCGCTCTTAGATTCAATTACTCCTGCACTTTCCAGTTTCTTTAAGCCGGTAACAATGATAGAGCGCGTAATTCCTGCCTGCTCTGCAATCTTACTTGCTACAAGAATTCCGTCGGTTCCCTGCAATTCTCTGAAAACGTAACGCATCGCTTTTAATTCTGAACCTGACAAGGTGCTTAAAGCAGACTGCACCACATGCTGCTTACGGTTTTCTTCCGCAGTTTCATCATTTTCCGCACGCATCATTTCCATCCCAATGACCGTGGCTCCATATTCACAGAGAATAATGTCTTCAATATCATATATATCGTCTGCACGGTACATAAAAAGTGTGCCAAGTCGTTCTCCGGCAATATCAATTGGAACGATCATTCCATGATAATTCTTTGTATCTCCAGAAAAACCAAGGGTCTGTAAATACACATTTTCCCTTGTGGAAAGCACTGCAAGAAGTCTCTCATTTAAACTTGCATCAATGCGCACCCCGCGGGCATCTCCCAGCAGCTCCTCAATTTTTTCAAAGGATTCCTCATGGCTGATGCCTAAGATTTTTCCTTTTTTGCTCAGCACCAGTACATTGGAACGGAGCATTTCCTTTAAAACTTTACTGATCTCACTAAAACTGATTTCAGAACTCTCCGCATTTTTCAAAAGTCTGTTCAGTTTTCTTGTTTTATCTAATAGCTGAATACTCATATTATTCTTTATCTCCCGCTGCATCTGCAGCCTTTGGTCTTTGCCATGTCATATAATCGCATTCCGGATTATTTTCGCAGCCATAATACTTTCTGCCCTTCTTTGACTTGCGGATAACAATGTCTTTTCCGCACTGCGGGCATGCTACACCAATCTTTTCCAGATATGGTTTTGTATTTCTGCACTCCGGAAATCCCGGACAGGCTAAAAATTTTCCATGAGGCCCGTATTTAATGACCATGTTTCTTCCGCATTCTTCACAGATCACATCGGTCTCTTCATCGGCAATCTTTACATTTTCCAGTTCTTTTTCGGCATTATTCACTGCCGCCTCAAGGTCCGGATAGAAGTTTCGAACCACTGTCTTCCATTTTACATTTCCATCTGCAATGCAGTCCAAGAGGCCTTCTACATTGGCTGTAAACTCGGTATCCACAATGCTTGGGAATGCACGCTTCATCATATCATTCACGATTTCTCCAAGCTCTGTAATATAAAGATTCTTTCCTTCTTTCGCTACATATCTTCTCGCAATGATCGTTGTAATGGTCGGTGCATAAGTACTTGGACGCCCGATTCCCAGCTCTTCCAATGTTTTTACCAGAGCTGCTTCCGTAAAATGTGCCGGCGGCTGGGTGAAATGCTGCTTTCCATCAAATTCCTCAAACTTCAGAACTGTACCCTTTTCCAGAGATTTTACGTTCGCCTTTTCAATTTCCTCTCCGTCTGTTTCTGTATAAACAGATAAGAATCCGTCAAAGGCAAGCTTGGAATCTGCCAACTGGAAACGATATCCATTTGCCAGAATCTTTACAGACGTTGTCTCATATCTTGCTGAACTCATGCGGCTGGCTGCGAATCTCTTCCATATTAATTGATACAAACGGAACTGGTCTCGGCTTAAAGATTCTTTTACAACAGTCGGTGTACGCTTTAAATCTGTCGGACGGATCGCTTCGTGCGCATCCTGAATCTTCTTTGTTTCTTTCTTCACTGCTGTACCTTCTGCAAGATATTCTTCTCCATAATTTGAAGAAATAAATTCCTTCGCCGCAGTTTCCGCTTCCTCAGATACACGAGTAGAATCAGTACGCAAGTAGGTAATCAGACCTACCGTTCCCTGACCTTTGACCTCGACACCTTCATAAAGCTGCTGTGCAAGACGCATGGTTTTCTGAGTTGAGAAATTCAGTGCTTTGGACGCCTCCTGCTGAAGTGTGCTGGTCGTAAATGGAAGCGGTGCTTTTTTGGTACGTTCCCCTTTTTTAATATCCGCTACTTCATACGCTGCATTTTCCAACTCTTTTTGAATCTTTAAGATCTGTTCTTCACTTGTAATTTCAATCTTCTCTTTTTCAGTACCGTAAAATTTGGCGATCAACGGCTTTTTACTGCCTTCTGCCAGAAGCTTTGCATCCAGTGACCAGTATTCTTCCGGTACAAATGCTGCAATTTCTTCTTCCCTGTCTGCTATGATACGAAGTGCCGCAGACTGTACGCGTCCTGCACTAAGTCCTCTCTTGATCTTATCCCAGAGTACCGGACTGATTCGATATCCCACCATACGGTCCAGGATTCTTCGTGTCTGCTGTGCATCTACCAGATTCATATCAATCTCTCTGGCCTGCTTGATAGAATTTTTTACCGCCTGCTTTGTAATCTCATTAAATGTGATACGATACATTTTTTTGGGATCCTGATTTAAAGCCTGTGATAAATGCCATGAAATCGCTTCTCCTTCACGGTCCGGGTCAGTTGCAAGATAAATCTTATCTGCCTTTTTCGCTTCCTTGCGAAGCTTTGCCAGAATATCCCCTTTTCCCCGAATGGTAATGTACTTTGGTTCGAAGTCATTTTCCGGGCCAATTCCCATCTGGCTCTTTGGAAGATCTCTCACATGTCCATTGGATGCCATGACCTCATAATTTGCGCCTAAAAACTTTTTGATTGTATTTACTTTCGCTGGTGATTCCACGATCACTAAATACTTTGCCATTAATTCTTCACCTCTAAACAGACCTTACATATCTGTTTCGTCCTATTTCTTTTACCAGGCCCTGAAGCTGTAAGAGCATGACCGACTCTGTTACCGAGGTAATCGATAATTTCGTAGCTTTACATAAATCTTCCAGGGTTTTGGGTTGTAAACTTAGACAACTATACACCATATTTTCCTGCCTTGCAAGGACATTTTCACTAAAGGATTCTGAATTGTCAGATTTTTTTACCTTTTCCCCCATAATTTCTAACATTCTTTCTGGAGAAATCGCAATCCCAGCTCCTTGAGAAATCAATTCATTACACCCCTTGCTCAACTCATCTTCCAGCCTTCCCGGCACCGCAAACAGATCTCTTCCCTGTTCTGCGGCAAAATCCGCGGTAATTAGAGAACCGCTTTTTTCTTTTGCTTCCACCACAAGAACCACATCCGATAAAATGCTGATTAATCTGTTACGCTTTGGAAACAACCTCGGAAGCGGCGGGCATCCGCAAGGCTCCTCTGACAAGATTCCACCGGTTTTTCGCATCTGCTCATAAAGCTCGATATGCCCGCGTGGATAACACACCGAAACATCTCCTGCCATTACTGCGAAGGTAGCTCCCCCCGCCATCAATGCCCCCTCATGGGCTGCCCCGTCAATGCCAAGAGCAAGTCCACTGATGATCTGCACATCATTTGCAGCCAGCACTCTCGCAAAATAGGATGCCGTAGCACGTCCATACGCACTGCACATTCTTGCCCCCACGATTGCAACCGTCTTCTTTTTCGGATCGGGCAGCTTTCCCCGCACATAAATTCCGTCCGGACAGTCTGACAGCTCCAGAAGCTTTTCTGGAAATTCTTTCTCACTCCTGCTAATATAGCGTATGCCTTCCGGCAGTTCTTTATTAATATATTTTTTCATATTCACACCGCCCAAAACTTTCTGTCTATATTTCGATAACAGATTGCCTGTAAAATATGACTGACTTCTATATCCTTTTCGCATTCCAGGTCAGCCGCAGTTCTTGCCACCTTTAAGATTTTATGGTAGGAACGGGCAGTCAGATTTAAGTTTTCAAATGCATCCTCTAAAAGCTTCTTTTGCTTTTTCCCTACACGAAAATATTCTTCCACATCAGATCCTTTAACGTCTCCATTGAAACGATAGGCTGATCCCTGATAACGTTCTGTCTGCATCTGATGGGCTCTTAGAACCTTTTCACGGATTTTTTTAGAAGTTTCTCCAGATTCTTCTCCCGTCAGTTCCTCAAAGGCTACTCTTGGTGCCTCCACGCATAAATCCATACGGTCAATAAATGGCATACTGATTTTATTCAGATAACGGTGAATTTCTCCTGCATTACAATGACATTTATTCATGTCCGGATAATAACCACATCTGCAGGGATTCATAGCAGCTATGAGCATAGTATTGGCCGGAAAAACGGCATTTCCGCTGACTCTGGAAATCTGCACACAACGATCTTCTAATGGCTGACGAAGGGACTCCAAAACATTCCTTGGAATCTCCGTAATTTCATCCAGGAACAGGCAGCCGTGATTGCTTAAACTGATTTCGCCCGGCATTACCTGCTGACGTCCTCCGCCTACCATCGCAGATACGGAAATCGTATGATGAGGCGCTCGAAAGGGCCTGTCTTTCATTAGCGCGACCCCTTCCGGGAGCAGTCCGCAGACACTATAGATTTTCGTTACTTCCAGACTTTCCTCCTCTGACATTTGGGGTAAAATCGTAGGAATCCTTCGTGCGATCATAGTCTTCCCTGAGCCTGGCGGTCCTACCATCAAAAGATTTAACCGCCCGGCTGCCGCAAGCTTTGCAGCCTGTTTTACCCCTTCCTGTCCACGAATCTCTGAAAAATCAGGATTTGTTTCCTGGGTTTCTTTAATGATTTCCAGACTTATGTCTTCCTGACTGTAATCTCCCGTGATGATTCTATTTAAAGTCTCCCGCAAGTTCTCCACTCCCACGCAGGCAATACCTTTCACAATACGTCCTTCCGCTTCATTATCTTTTGGGATCACACAGACTGCACAGCCTAATTCTTTTGCTAGCTCTGCCATCGGCAGTACCCCTCTAATTTTTTTCACAGTACCATCCAGCCCAAGCTCTCCCAAAAACATTACTTTCTCAATACATTCTTTCGGGAACATGCCAAGACTGCACATCAGCGATACTGCAATGGCAAGATCAAAGCCTGTCCCTTCCTTTTTTGTATCCGCCGGGGACAAATTCACCGTAATCTTCTTCGGCGGTATAGATACCCCTGTATTCTTCATGGCAGTCCTTACCCTGTCAGCGGATTCTCTTACTGCGGATGCCAGATAGCCAACCATCACCAGGCCCGGAAGTCCGTCAGAAACATCGGTCTCCACCCAAATGGGCATACCGGTAATGCCTCGGACATCCGCAGACAATACACTGCTAAACATCTTTTTCCTCTTTTCATTTTATCTTTTTTGTGGAATTGCCTGATAGAATTATCAGTACTGGATTTTGGATACTTTGATTGTAACAGATTTTTCTTCTAAAAACAACTTCGAAGTTTTTCGATTGCAGTTTTTTCTATGCGGCTGATATAGGATCTGGATATTCCAAGCTTTTCGGCCACCTCTCTTTGGGTGTATTCCTTTTTTCCATATAATCCATAGCGCAGCGCCAGAACTTCCCGCTCTCTCTCTGTCAGTACCATAGGAATGAGTTCATAGACTTTTTTTGTATCATCCTTTGCTGACACAATTTCAAAAGCTGACTGCTCCTGACTTTCAATCACATCCAGAAGATTGATTTCATTGCCTTCCTTGTCTGTTCCAATGGGCTCATAAAAGGAAACCTCTTTTGTCTGCTTCTTTTTGGAACGAAAATACATCAAAAGCTCATTTTCAATACATCTCGCCGCATACGTAGACAGCCTTCCCTTTTCCGCATCTACAGTGGCAATGGCTTTGATCAGGCCAATGGTTCCAATGGAAATTAATTCCTCCTGCTCAATTTCGGGACATTGATATTTTTTTACCACATGAGCTACCAGTCTCATATTCCGCAGAATCAGTATTTCTCTGGCAGCCATATCTCCCTCCCGGCTCTTTTTCATATAGTAGGTTTCTTCTTCTACCGAAAGTGGTTTTGGAAATGTTTTCAAAAAAAGCACCTCAAAGGAGAGTTACTACAGTTTATGTAGCCTCTTTCCTTAAGGTGCATTTCCTACTTTTAAAATTAATCTTCTTTTCTTCTTAAAATGTCGTACTGGTCGAGCGCTATGCCAAGGTCAATGTAAAGTGTCTGTTTTGGATGCGGGCAGCTTTCCATGGAATTGCCTTCTTCATCATAGATTGCTTTGACAGTTGCTTCTACATTTTGTCCGTCCGGCTTCATGACTTCGATCATTTCCCCTACAGAGAACTTATTTCGCTGTTCTGTTCTGTACAATCCCTGTTCGTTACGTTCCCCTACGATGCCAAGATAAGTATATTCCTTCACATAGGTATTGCTGTCATAGATCTGTGTTTCTTCTGTTGGTTTTCCGTAGAAGAAACCTGTTGTGAACTGACGGTAGGTACAGTTGGAAATCTGATCCAGATACCAAGGCATGTTTGCCTGATATTTTTCAGGAGATTCAGCGTAATCATCCAGAGCCTTACGATAAGTTCTTGCAACTGTTGCTACATAAAGCGCTGTTTTCATACGTCCTTCAATCTTTAAGGAGTCAATTCCAGCATCAATCAGATCCGGAATGTGCTCGATCATGCAAAGGTCCTTAGAGTTGAATATATACGTTCCTCTTTCATTTTCATAGACCGGTAAATATTCTCCCGGACGGGATTCTTCTACCACTGCATATTTCCAGCGGCACGGATGGGTGCAGGCACCCTGATTTGCATCTCTGCCTGTGAAATAGTTACTGAGCAGACAGCGGCCTGAATAGGAGATACACATTGCACCATGAACGAAAGTTTCAATTTCCATTTTGTCAGAAATATGTTCTCTGATTTCTTTAATTTCTTTGATTGAAAGCTCTCTTGCGGAAACCACACGGGTTGCACCAAGTCTTTCCCAGAAACGGTAAGTTTCGTAGTTTGTGTTGTTCGCCTGAGTACTGATGTGTACGTCAATCTCAGGGCAGATTTCTTTTGCAAGGGTAAACATTCCCGGGTCTGCGATGATGAGCGCATCCGGTCCAATTTCTTTTAATTCCTTAAAATATTCTCTGGCACCCTCTAAATCATAGTTGTGAGCCAAAATATTGGCTGTTACATAAACCTTTACGCCATGCTCATGGGCAAATGCAATACCCTCTCTCATATCGTCCGTTGAAAAATTCTTTGCCTTTGCACGAAGACCAAAAGCTTCTCCGCCGATATAAACAGCATCTGCACCAAACATCACTGCAATTTTTAAAACCTCCAGACTGCTGGCAGGGATTAAAAGTTCTGTTTTTCTCATTGTCTTCTCCTATTTTTTAACACTTAAGGTTACACCATCACCAAGCGGCAGCAGCGATGTGGTCAGCTGCTCATGGTGGGTCAGCGTATATAAATACTCACGCATTCTGCTGTGAATGGTTCGATTTCTTCTCTCTACCGCAAAGCGGGACTGGATAATATCTCCATCCTGCAGTACATTGTCAGATAATAAAATGCCTCCCGGGCTTAAAAGCCTTAGGATATCCGGCAGGAAATGAATGTACTGCCCTTTCGCAGCATCCATGAAAATAAAATCATACGGTCCTTCCAAAGTTTTTAAAAAATCTGTAGCATCTCCCTCTAACAGGGTAATCTGATTTTCTTTTCCTGCACGCTTAAAATTTGCTTTTGCGATTGGAATGCGCGGCTCATACTTTTCAATCGTAGTGATGTGACAGTCCTCATCCACATGCTCACTCATCAAAAGTGCAGAAAATCCAACTGCAGTGCCTACTTCCAGAATCGCCTTCGGGCGTTTGATCTCAAGAATGACCTTTAAGAAATTCTGCATTTCCTTTCGGATGATCGGCACGTAGGCAGCCAGCGCCTCCTCTTCTATTTCGTTTACTAACGCACTATTGCCTACATCCAAAGAGTTGATGTAGGCAACCATTCTTTCATCTACAATCATTATTCGTCCTCATTTGTTTCAGACAAAATCTTAAATATTTCTGTCGGAGTCATAGACGTATTTAACTCATAGGCTCCTGCTTTTACAGTGTCGCCAAAATCAGCCATTTTCATCTGAATCCTGAAAATCCCTGCATCCTCAATGACTCCGTTTTCTTCCAGAACCTCCGAAAGCTTCTTAGAAGAGATATCCTCCGGTATATTTAACTTTACCACTCTTCCCGGCTCTTCCTCGAATGCTTCGTCACTAAAGACTGCATGGGTATAGTGATAAGTCGTCTGTCCCAAATAAACAATGCCAAGACATATCAGTATAAATATTGCCACCTTCAAACAGATGGAACCTACTCTCATCGCAGCCTTTCGTGTGTTCATCTTCTTCCTCCAAAATCATCCTTAAACTTCCATAATAATCGGTAAGATCATTGGACTTCTTTTTGTCTTTTTCCAGAGATAATCATTTAAGGCATCTTTTACAACATTTTTTAATTTGCCCCAATCTGAGATACCCCTGCTTAAGCATCCTTCCAATGCTTCCTCTACTACCATTTTGGCTTCTTCAATCAGCATTTCGGACTCTCTTACATATACAAATCCTCTGGATACAATGTCCGGTCCCGCAAGAATCTGGTTACTGTATTTTTCCAGTGTCAGCACAACGATCAAAATACCGTCTTCTGCCAGATGCTGTCTATCACGAAGAACGATATTTCCTACGTCTCCAACTCCAAGACCATCAACGTAGATTGCTCCATTCTGTACATGATCTGTTACTTTTGCGTTTTCGTCATCAAGCTCCAGCACATCCCCTGAAGACAGAATAAAGGTATTTTCCTTTGAAATTCCAAGTTCATTGGCAAGTCTTGCATTGGCCTGCAGATGTCTGTATTCCCCGTGTACAGGAATTGCATATTTTGGACGTACCAGTGAATAGATCAGTTTTAATTCCTCCTGGCAGGCATGTCCGGATACGTGGGTATCCTGGAATACAACTTCTGCTCCACGGATAGACAATTCATTGATAACTTTTGATACTGCCTTTTCGTTACCTGGAATCGGTGTTGCGGACAATACGACCACGTCACCTGGCATAATGTGTACTTTTCTGTGAGTACCAGATGCCATTCTCGAAAGAGCTGCCATGGATTCACCCTGACTTCCTGTAGTGATCAAAACTGTCTTTTCATCCGGATAATTCTTTAACTGTTCAATATCAATCAGTGTATTGTCCGGAATAGAGATATAGCCAAGCTCCTGGGCAATGGAAATCGTGTTTACCATGCTTCGACCTTCGATGACTACTTTTCTTCCGCTCTTATATGCTGAATTGATGACCTGCTGTACACGGTCCACATTAGATGCAAAGGTCGCGATGATGATTCTCTTTGTAGAGTGCTCCGCAAAAATAGAATCAAATCTTCTTCCCACAGTCTTTTCAGACATGGTAAAACCTTTCTTCTCTGCATTGGTACTGTCGGACATCAGAGCTAAAACACCCTTTTTACCGATTTCTCCAAATCTCTGTAAGTCAATAGCATCACCAAATACCGGTGTATAATCTACTTTAAAGTCTCCTGTATGAACTACAATACCTGCTGGTGAGTAAATCGCCAACGCACAGGCATCTTCAATACTATGGTTTGTCTTAATAAATTCGATACGGAACTGTCCTAAGTTAATGGACTGTCCGTGCTTTACGACTTTTCTCTTTACCAGATTTGTCATGCCATGTTCTTTGAGCTTGCTGTCAATTAATCCCATTGTCAGTTTTGTGGCATAAATCGGCGCATTGACTTCTTTAAATACGTAAGGAATTGCACCAATATGGTCTTCATGACCGTGAGTGAATACAAATCCTTTTACCTTCTCAATGTTATCTTTTAAATAAGTGACGTCTGGAATGACAAGGTCGATTCCCAGCATATCATCTGTTGGGAAAGACAGCCCGCAGTCCACGACAACAATACTGTCCTCAAATTCGAAGGCAGTAATATTCATTCCAATTGCTTCCAGTCCGCCAAGAGGAATGATTCGTAATTTTGAATTGTTGATGTTTTTCAAATGTTACCTCCTAGTTTCGTTATATTTTTCCGCTCGTGTAAAAAGGCAGAATCTCTGCCTAAAGATTACCGTTCGATGTCTACATCCTCCAGCATCTGTTCGAAAACACCGAATACACTGTCAAGTTCTCTCTCATCCTCTACGATAGCATAGATGCCCTCCGCATCTCCCTCTTCAGATAAGTCCTTTAAAATCAGGCATTCCGCGTCTCCTTCTTCAGAATCTGTTACTAATATATAATCAACCCCACCGATACGGGTTTCTTCCAATACATAAAATTCTACTGCTTCTCCCTGATCATCAGGGACAAATGTAATTTTTTCCATTATGCTTTAAAACTCCTTGAATCCAAATAGCCCTGTAAAATGTAAACTGCAGCCAGCATATCTACATATTTACTTCTGTCTTCTCTTCTAACTTTTCCTTCCATTAGCGTACGGTTTGCTTCTACCGTAGTCAGTCTTTCATCCCACATGACAACTTCCAGACCTGTCCGCTTTTCCAGCATTTCCTTAAATGCCAGCGATTTCTCAGCCCTGTCTCCGATGGTATTATTCATATTCTTTGGAAAGCCGAGCACGATAGACTCCACTTCATATTCCTTGATCAGTGCGTCAATGCGTGCTAAGGTCTGCCGTAATTTTGATTCTTTCTCACGTCTGATGATTTCAATCCCCTGGGCTGTAATGCCAAGAGGGTCGCTAATGGCTACGCCTACGGTCTTGGAACCGTAGTCTAAGCCCATAATTCTCATACAAATCTCCTGTAATCCTACTTTTCTACTGTTTCAATGTAGACCTTTAAAAGTTCTTCTACCAGTTCGTCTCTTTCCACTTTTGAGATTAAGCTTCTGGCACCTTTATGGCTTGTAATATAGGTAGGATCTCCGGACATAATATACCCTACAATCTGATTTACCGGATTATATCCCTTTTCTGTCATCGCCTGATAAACAGTCTTTAAAATCTCTCCTACCTGTAATTCCTGCTCTGCCTGAACCTTAAAGCATTGTGTGTTCTGAAGTTTACTCATTTCATCCGCCCCCACTGCGAAAATCATATAAGCGATACTTTCGCATAATAAATAATCATCTTTACTATAATACAGATTTACATAAAATACAAGCTTTTCTAATATCTGGTCTGCTCGTCGCCTGTAAGATTTTGGTAAAACTTAAATAAAAATGGGGTACATGCAAAGGCTGTCAAAACATCTGCGGCCGCCTGTGTTGTAACTACTCCCCAAAGATCGAACATTGCTGGAAGAATAAAAATAAGCGGAATAAAGAAAATCCCCTGTCTCATAGCCGACATGATCGTCGCTCTCCATGCCTTCCCCACAGACTGAAACGTCATGTTCGCTACTGTACCAATTGGAATGAGCGGCATACTGACTGCCTGGGCACGAAGTGCCATCGTACCGATTTCGAGGACAGCAGGATCATCGGAAATAAACATCTTCATCAAATACGGTGCTGCAAAAAACAATACCACTCCTGCAGCTCCCATTCCGATTGTCCCTACACCTAAGGTAAATTTAATCGCCTGCTTCACACGTCCCATCTTTCCTGCACCGTAGTTGAATCCTGCTACCGGCTGGTACCCTTGCCCGAAGCCGATCATCACAGAGAAAATCATCATAAATACCTTTGTCACGATTGCCATGGCAGCCACTGCTGCATCACCATAAACAGCTGCCTGCTTATTTAATAATATAGAAGCAATACTTGCAAGACCCTGTCTTGAAAAGGATGGAAGCCCATTTTTAATAATCTGTAAATATGTTCCTGCACTTTTGGACAACCTGTGGATTCCCAGCCTTGTAGTCGTTTTTCCCATCACAAAATAGGACAATAAAATGAGGAAACTGATAAGCTGGCTTAAGGCAGTGGCTGCCGCTGCTCCCATAATTCCCATATTAAATGTAAAAATAAAGATTGGATCCAGTACAATATTTAAGATTCCACCGGTAGTAATTCCAATCATGGCAAATTTTGCGTGTCCCTCTGAACGAAGAATATTATTGAGCACAAAAGAAGACGCCATAATCGGAGCCGCAAGAAGAATAAATCTGGCATAATCCCTTGCATAAGGCAGGATTGTTTCTGATGCACCTAAAATTCTCATCAGTTCATCCATTTTCCATTCTCCGATAACTGCCATCACAATTCCAAGAAAGATTGCACTATAGAAACCAGTCGCTGCTACTTCCTTTGATTTTTCCTCTTCCTTCGCCCCAAGCAGTCTGGAAATCCAGCTTCCGCTTCCCATGCCAAAGGTAAAACCCACTGCCTGAATGATTGCCATCACAGAAAATACAATTCCTACAGCACCGGATGCACTTGTTCCAAGCTTCGATACAAAAAAGGTATCGGCCATATTGTAAATAGAAGTTACCAGCATACTGATAATCGTCGGTACAGACAAGGTAGAAATTAATTTTCCTACCGGTGTCTCTGTCATCTTTTGAAATTGCTTATTTTGTTCCATCTTTTACCCTACTCTCCAAGCAAGATTAAATCCTTTAAAATTCCTTTTGCTTTTACTGTTACAAATCGGTTCGTCAGATTTTCTTCTGTCTTTACCGCCACACGAATATATTCTTTTGTGTGCCCCACAAAATAGGTTTCCTCACTTACAGTCATTTTTTCTTCCATCAGAACTTCCAGTTCTTTTCCGAAATGTTCCTGTAAATATTTTACGGAATTTTTTTCGTTCAGTGCAAGCAGCTCATTACTTCTCTTTGTTTTTATCTGATCTGGCACCTGATTTTCCATTTTCGCTGCTCTGGTTCCTTTTCTGATAGAAAACTTGAAAATATGAGTCTCAAAAAATTCAATCTTCTCTAAAAATGCTTTACATTCCGCAAATTCTTCTTCTGTTTCCCCTGCAAAACCTACGATCACATCCGTTGTCAGTGCCGGATTATCAAAATACTTACGAAGTCTCTTACACACTTCATAGTATTCATCTGCGGTGTATCTTCTATTCATACGTTTCAGTGTCTCATCGCACCCGCTCTGTAAAGATAAATGGAAATGAGGACAGAGCTTTGGCAATTTCGCAATGGCTGCTACAAATTCTTCTGTCATAATACGCGGTTCCAGAGAACCAAGACGAATTCTTTCAATGCCTTCAATTTCATGAATCTTTTCAATGAGTGTCAGAAGATTCTCTTCCTCCAAGTCTACCCCATATGAACTTAAATGAATTCCTGTAAGAACTACTTCATGATAGCCAGCCTGGGCCAGACGTACCACTTCATCGTAAACATCCTGTAGTTTTCGGCTTCTGACTCTTCCTCTTGTATATGGAATAATGCAGTAACTGCAGAACTGGTTACAGCCATCCTGTACCTTTACATAAGCTCTGGTATGCTCTGCGGTTCTATTTAAATTTAGTTCCTCATATTCTTTTGTATGATTAATATCAATGACTGCTTCGGAACGTTTTCCCTCTTCGTATGCTTCCAAGATTTCCACCAAATCTTTTTTACAGTTATTTCCGATGACGATATCAATGGCATCATCCACTTTTCCGCCAGTATATTTTTCGCTTTCCACATAACAGCCCGCTGCCACAACAACAGCTTCCGGGTTCATTTTTTTCGCTTTATGAAGCATCTGTCTTGATTTTCTATCTGCAATATTTGTCACCGTACAGGTATTGATTATATAAATATCAGCTCCCGGAGCAAATGGTACGATTTCATATCCAGCCTGCTCCAGCATCTGCTGCATGCTCTCTGTTTCATAAGCATTGACCTTGCATCCAAGGTTATGCAATGCGGCCTTTTTTGTCATATTATTCACACTTTCACCTTTTCTAATGGATTATTTTGTAAGTTTTTTTATTGACTTTTATCCCCGTTATGTTAATATTAATGTGTACTTATTTGAAGAAATAAGTTTTATTCCATCTCATTATAGGAGGACATTATGAAAATGAAAACAGTTAAAATTTCTTTGAATTCTATCGATAAAGTAAAATCTTTTGTAAACGAAATCACAAAATTTGATAATGATTTTGATTTAGTTTCCGGAAGATACGTTATCGACGCAAAATCTATTATGGGTATCTTCAGTCTAGATTTATCCAAACCAATCAGCTTAAACATTCATGCAGATGAAAACATGGCTGCAATCATGGAAGCTATCAAACCATACGTAATCGAATAATCTTAAGTAATTTATTAATGCGAGAAATACCATGTATTTCTCGCATTTTTTGTTGTTTAAATCATATTGAACTGATCAATACTCTTGAACTACTCTACGAGAATAGTTTCTACACTTTCCATCGCTTCTTTGTAAAGCTCTGCAATTTTTTCTTCCAGATGTGTTTCTGAACGTTTGATAATATTAATATTCGGTTTTGTAACCGGATGTTTTGCCACGAAAATTGTACAACAGTCTTCATATGGTAAGATCGAAGTTTCATAAGTATCAATATTCTTCGCAATTGTTACAATATCTTCTTTATCAAATGCAATGAGAGGACGGAATACAGGTAATGTGCAGACCTCATTTGTCGCTGCAAGACTCTGTACTGTCTGGCTTGCTACCTGTCCGATACTTTCTCCTGTAATAAGTGCCATACTTCCATTTGCTTTTGCAATGTCCTCTGCAATTCTCATCATGTAACGACGCATGATAATTGTCAGTTCTTCATGTGGACACTGATCGTAAATGTAAAGCTGAATATCTGTGAAATTTACGATGTTCAGACGGATCGGACCGGTATATTTTGCAACCTTCTTCGCAAGGTCGATAACTTTCTGTTTTGCACGTTCACTTGTATATGGCGGTGCATGGAAATAAGTTGCGTCAATGCGTACACCACGTTTTGCGATCATGTAACCTGCTACCGGGCTGTCGATACCGCCGGATAAAAGAAGCATTGCTCTTCCGTTCGTGCCGATTGGCATACCGCCTGGGCCCGGAATGATTTCGGAATAGATATATACATGTTTACGTACTTCGATTACAAGATTGATTTCCGGATGATGTACATCTACTTTCATTTCCGGGTAAGTATCCAGGATTCTGCCGCCCATTTCCAGATTGATTTCTACAGAATCCAGTGGGTAGCCTTTGTTTGCACGACGTGCATTTACTTTAAAGGTCTTGTTTTTGTCCGGATATACATCATCAATGTATTTCAGCACCTGTGCAGATACATTTTCAAAATCTGTATCTTCTACGATTACTACAGGGCAAATACCTACAATACCAAATACGCGTTTTAATGCTGTGATAGTTTCGTCATAATCATAGTACTCAGATTTTACGAACACATAAATTCGTCCCATTTCTTTGGTAACTTCAAATTCACCCTCCACCTCTGTAAGGGTATGCTTCATGCTTTCAACAAGAGCATCTTCAAACATGTAACGGTTTTTACCCTTAATGGCAATTTCACCGTATTTAATCAAAAATGCTCGAAACATTGTTTTTTCCATCTTCTCTTTCCTTTTCTTAATGTCTTGCGTACTTACGAAGCATCGGAAGCAGTTCCTTTAATACTTCGATACAATAATCAATTTCTTCTTTGGTTGTATGAACACTGAAGCTAAAACGCAATGTGCTGTCTAAATGTTCTTTCGGTACATTAATCGCCTTTAATGTAGCGCTCACTGCCGGTTTATTTGAGGAACATGCACTTCCTGCGGAAGCATACACTTCCCTTTCCTCTAAAGAATGTAATAACACTTCGCTTCGAACCCCCGGGAAGCTGACACTAACAACATGTGGCGCAGAATCCTTCCCTGTGAGACCGTTTACTTTTACGTCTTCCAGTTTGCTGATCTCTTCCACAAAGTGTGCCTTCACTTCATATAAATGTTCGATCTTTGCTTCAAAGTCTGTATAAATTTCTTTGGCCGCCTCCGCAAGTCCTACGATTCCCGGAACGTTTTCTGTACCGGAACGTAAATCTTTCTGCTGACCGCCTCCAAAAATGATTGGCTTGATTTTTACCTTTGCGTCGCAGTATAAGAATCCAACACCTTTTGGTCCATGAATTTTATGACCGCTGACAGATAAAAGGTCAATTCCCATTTTTTTCGGGAAAATGCGGTATTTTCCGTAAGCCTGAATGGCATCCACATGGAATAATGTAGCTTTGTTGTTTGCCTTTACGATTTTAGAAATTTCTTCAATTGGCTGAACTGCACCGATTTCATTATTTACATACATGACTGATACCAACATGGTATCTGGCCTTAATGCTTCCTGCAATTTGTCCAGTTTTACAATACCGTTTTCATCTACCGGAAGATAGGTAACTTCATATCCTTCTTCTTCCATATGTTTCATGACATTTCCTACGGATGGATGTTCAATCCTCGTAGTGATCAGGTGCTTACCCATGCGGTGGTTGGCTGCTGCACAGCCCATGATAGCCATATTATTACTTTCTGTACCGCCGGAAGTGAAAAGAATTTCCTTTTCCTGCACCTTCATTGTTTTTGCAATGATTTCTTTTGCTTCTTTTACATAGTTTTCTGCTTCAACACCCTTGTTATGCATTGCTGACGGGTTTCCGAAAGCTACGCTCATCATTTGAACGACTTTTTCTACGACTCCCGGTTCGCAGACTGTTGTGGCAGAATTATCTAAATATGCCTGCATATTTTTCCTCTTCTATTTTAAAATGCAACTTACGCTTCTTCTAATAAATACATGAGAATAGACAATGTGGTCAACCCGGCAGTTTCTGTTCGAAGAATTCTCCTGCCTAAAGTCACTGGCTGAACATTTTGCGCCTGTGCTTTTGCTACTTCAGACTCTTCCCATCCGCCTTCCGGACCAATGAAGATTCCCACACTCTGACCTGGTTTAATGCTGTGAAAGATTTCTCGGGTTCCTTCCATGCCGCGGGCACATTCATATGGAATAATATTTACATCCAGCTTCGCCGCCGCTTTTAAGGCTTCCTCAAAGGATTTTACTTCCGAAATCTGTGGAATCAACATTCTTCCAGACTGCTTTGCAGCACCCTCTGCGATTGCTTGCCAGCGTTTTAACTTGGAAGCTTCTTTCTTTGCATCCAATTTTACGATAGCACGTTTTGTTGCTACGGGAATGATCTGGTAAGCCCCAAGCTCTACCGCTTTCTGGATGATAAACTCCATCTTATCCGACTTTGGAAGTCCCTGAAAAAGATAGATTTTCGAAGAAAGCTCTGTTTCTCCCATCTTCTTTTCCAAAATTTTGGCAGTTACCTGATGTTTTTCCAGTGTTTCCACCGCACATTCATAGCACATCCCATTTTCATCCGCTACGGAAAAGTGCTCCCCTTCTCTCATGCGGAGTACATTTTTCATATGATTAACGTCATCTCCCACAATGGTCAGCACCTCGCCGGCAACCTGTGCGGAAGTGATAAAAAAATGACTCATAGTATTACCCGTTTTTTCTTGCAGTTACAGACACCCATTCGCCCTGATAAGTGACTTCTAAGACTTCAAGGTCTGCTGCCTTCACTGCTTCTACAACTGTCTCTTCTTTGTCATCGATGATACCGGAAGTAATATATAAACCTCCAACTTTCATCTGATTGATGATCACTGGTGTTAATGGTACTAAAACATCTGCCAGAATGTTTGCCACAACAATATCGTATTTTTCGTAACCAACTCTGTCCTGAATCTCTTTATCGTCGATGATATTACCAATCATCACTTCGAATTTTTCTTCCGGAATACCATTTACCTCTGTATTTTCTTTTGTAGCAGTAATCGCACATGGGTCAAGATCTGTACCAACTGCTGATTCTGCACCAAGCTTTAATGCAACGATAGAGAGAATACCGCTTCCGCATCCTACATCTAAAAGCTTTGTTTCAGGTGTCACATATTTTTTGATCTGACGAATGCAAAGCTGAGTTGTCTCGTGCATTCCTGTACCAAATGCGGTACCTGGGTCAATCTGAATCAGAAGTTTCTCTTTATCTTCCGGCTTTACTTCTTCCCATGATGGTTTGATGAGAATGTCATCTACATAAAACTGATGGAAATACTCTTTCCAGTTATTGATCCAGTCTTTATCTTCTGTTTCAGATGCTGTGATGGTAGCTTCCCCAATATCCATCCACTCAGAAATTTCTTCTAATCCTTCGCGGACTTTTCGAAGCATTTCTTCCTGATCCATTTCTGGTTCTAAATAAAAGCTGATATAAGCTGTTCCGTCATCTTCTCCGACGATTGGCATGATATCTACAAACATCTGAGCCTTATCTGCTTCCGTCAAAGGTACTTTATCTTCAATCTCGATTCCTTCCACACCTACATCCATCATCATGCTGCTGATGATATCTTCTGCTTCGGTGCGGGTCTTTAATGTATATTTATTCCATTTCATAAGATTTTCGCTCCTTTAAGGCACATTTTCACATACGTAGATATCATATCATTTTTGTCAAGCAGTGACAAGCCCTGCTTCATATAATTCCCATAACATCCTGATACTTTTGCTCATACAAAAGGAGCTCCCCTCAAAGGAAGCCCCTTACTATGTAACTGTATTAAATTTTACTGTAACCGTATGCGTTTACAATTGCATCCAGCTTCTGTCTGTTCTTGCAGCATGGACAATCTTTCATCTTATAGCTGCCATATCCCGGAACATCATCTGCCGTAAAAATGGAGTTCACTTCATGATTTCCAACCTTTGGTGTCGCACTAAAAATTGCACTGATACCGGCAATGGTTCCACCATAATATTCAATGCATTCTGCACTCTGAAAAATTGTTCCACCTGTAGATGCAGATGCTACCAGTAAAAGGACATGCTTTCCGCGAATCATGAATTCATTATTATCACGGAATACCATCTGTCCGCCGGTTCCTACTTCAGGAGATACTACATAAATTGTCTTATGAGCATTCATGGACATGATACCATTTCTTGTCAGCTTATCTGCAAGATATGCGCCGATTACTTCCGTACCCTCCATGCAAAGGATTGTATCTACAATCGTAGTATTTACATATTTATCTGCAAGGATGTTTGCAGCTGCCAAAGCTTCGCTTCTTCTGGATTTGATCGTAGCAAAATCAATGTATTTTGTGATGTGTGAATGCACAGTCGCAAAATGTCCTTCATATACCTTCAGCACTACATTAGAATCAAGTTTTGATGGGTATTTTTTCAATGTGTTTTCAAATCCTGCCATAAGATTCTCCCTTCTGTCGTTTCATTTTTATAGATTGCGCGGCGAGGGCGCTCTCATCTTATTTTGGCTGATGAATTTTCTGTTCAAAGGATGCTTTGATAAGCTTTCTTCCTTCGATTCTATCCTGAATATGTCCCATTGCCTTTAACTGCATTAAGATATTTCCAAGAACAGAGCCTTCGATTGGGCCAGCTACAACTGGTTTCTGGATTGCATTTGCTGTCAGTTCGCAAAGAAGCTGATCCTGAATACCACCGCCTACCATGTTCAGGCAGGAAACTGTTTTTCCAGAGATAACTTCAAGATTTCTAACTGTCTTTCCGTATTCCTGTGTCAGACCATTGTAAATAGCCATAGCGATTTCGCCAAGACCTTCTGGTGTTCCCTGTCCGTGTTCTTCACAGTATCCGATAACTTCTTTCATCATATTGTAAGGAGCTGTGAATCTTGGATCGTTAGGGTCAATGATGAAATCCTGTCTCTTTGCTTCTCTGGAAGCCTTGATAATATCTGGGAATCCTACTTCATATTCGAATTCACACCAGTTCTTGCGAAGGTTCTGCATTACCCACAGACCATTGATGTTTTTCAGAAGACGAATCTTACCTTCAACACCACCTTCGTTTGTATAGTTATATTTGAACGCATCTTCTGTAAGGATCGGTTCATCAATTTCCATACCAAGTAATGACCATGTACCACAGCTTAAAAATGCTGCATTTTCATCTTCTAATGGACAGCCTGCAACTGCAGATGCTGTATCATGTTCACCAACAGCTACCACTTTCACTCCTGAAAGGCCTGTTTCTTCAACTACTTCCGGGAGAAGTTCGCCGATTACTGTACCAGGCATTGTCAATGGCTGAAGTAAATCTGCACGAACACCCATTTTTTCAAGAAGTTCATAGTCATAATCTCTCTTCTGTGCATCGAGAAGCTGACCAGTACTTGCGATAGAATATTCACAAACTTTTTTTCCTGTTAAGAAGAATACAAATAAATCAGGCATGAAAAGTAATGTTTTTGCTTTTTCAAGAACTGAAGGTCTCATTTTCTGATCTGCCATCATCTGGTATACAGTATTGAAGTTCATGAACTGGATACCTGTTCTTGCATACTGTTCTTTTAATGGAACGAGCTTGTCAGATTCTTCGATGATACCGATTGTTCTGTCATCGCGGTAGTTGATCGGATTACCGATTAAGTTATCGTTTTCATCCAGTAAACCGTAGTCAACACCCCATGTATCGATTGCTAAGCTTTCGATTGGAAGTTTTTTTGCAGCGGCTTTCTTTAAGCCCTGTTTTAATTCATGATATAAACGGAATGTATCCCAGTAGAACACATTTCCAACACGAACTGGATCGTTTGTAAAACGATGAAGTTCTTCTAATGTGATTTTTCCATCTTCTGTTTTGCTTAAGATCATACGTCCGCTTGATGCGCCGAAGTCAAATGCAAGATTGTAAATTGGATTGCTCATTTTTTCTTTCTCCTTTTTTATGAATCTTCTGTCACCACTACGACACCAATTTCAGCAAGACGCTGTCTCCAGGTATCATCCGGAAGGGAATCTGTGACTAAAATATCATCCTTCCTAAAATCCACTACTTTTGCAAAGGAAATTCTGCCAAATTTGGTACTGTCCGCTGCAAGTATGAGTCTTTTCGCACAGGATACCATACTCTTTTTGATTTCCGCATCATCCTCGGAAGAATCTGTAACCCCTTTTCTGACATCCAACCCTTTACACGAAATGATAGCCTTGTCTACATAGAAATTCTCCAGCGTTTTTTCTGCATTCTTTCCAATGAGAGAAAGTGTTGAGCTCTTCAATAACCCTCCTGTGGAAATGACCTGCACCCCTTTTGATTTTGAAAATTCGATGAGAACTTCCAGAGAATTTGTAATAACCGTCAACTTCTTTCGGTCTTTCAACTCCTGAGCTACCATCAGCGAAGTTGATGAAGAATCCAAAATAATACTGTCCCCATCTTCAATCATCGAGGCAACCAGCTTGGCAATGGTCTGTTTTTCTTTGCGATTTGTTTTTTCACGAATGCGCAAAGGCATCTCTATATTAGTATTTTCATTCAAGACAGCTCCACCATAAGTCTTTTTGACAAAGCCTTCTTTTTCAAGTTTATCCAGGTCTCTTCTAATAGTCTCTTCCGTTACGCCGTATTCCTGACTAAGCTCTGCTACCAATACGCGCTGCTCTTTTTGCAATGTTTCCAAAATCGCATTTTTACGCTCGATTGCTAACATTGTACTGCCTCCTTCGCTCATTTTTTGTTATGTGTAAATTGTAACATATTTTCTTTGGTTTTAGTAGGTTTTTTTCACATTTTTACATAAATTTTCTTTTTGTTTTTCGCAAAAATCCACAAGAAACAATATTTTTCTTTATCTGTGAGTTTGTCACAGAACAAAAATACAATGTCGTATATGATATGACCATAAAGAATTTCGGAGGTAATAAATATGAAATATGTATGCGACGTATGTGGATGGGAATATGATGAAGAATTAGGATATCCGGAAGGCGGAATTGCTCCTGGAACAAAATTCGAAGATCTTCCAGAAGATTTTGAATGCCCTCTTTGCATGGTAGGCAAAGAGGAATTTAGTGAAGTATAATTTCCTATTACAAAGCAAGTGGGAATGCTGTATAAATCTCAGCATTCCCACTTTTAACTTTATCGGTTTCCTAATTGCCAGAACGCTACTGCACTGGCGGCTGCTACATTTAAGGAATCTACTCCATGAGACATTGGGATTTTCACTGTATAATCGCAATCTGCAATGGTGGCTGCTGCAAGTCCATCGCCTTCAGTTCCCAAAATAATTGCCAGCTTTTCTTCCTTCATAAGCTTCGGGTCATCAATACTTACCGTATCATCACATAATGCCATCGCAGCAGTCTTAAATCCCAGACCTTTCAACACGTCAATTCCCGGATGGGGCCATCCGGACTCTTCTCCTGAAAAGTATGTCCATGGAATCTGAAATACCGTTCCCATACTCACTCTGGCCGAACGACGATATAATGGATTGCTGCATGCCGGTGTTAAAAGTATCGCATCAATATTTAAGGCGGCTGCGGAACGGAAAATTGCACCTACATTGGTCGGATTCATCACATTTTCTAAAATTGCAATCCGTCTGGCATCTTTACAAACCTCTTTCACACCTGGCAGCGGCCGACGCCGCATGGCACAAAGGACGCCTCTGGTCAATGCAAATCCTGTCAATTGTTTAAGTACATCAAACTCTGCAGTATAGATTGGAATATCTCCGCATCTTGCAATTATATCTTTCGCTTCCCCTTCAATGTGCTTTTTCTCTACCAGCATAGATACCGGTTCATATCCTGCATTCATGGCACGTTCTACGACTTTCGGGCTTTCTGCAATGAACAGACCTTTGGAAGGTTCCGCACGATTCAGTAACTGATTTTCATTCAGGCGGGCATAAATATCCAATTCCGTTGCGTTAAAATCAGTAATTTCTATAATATTAGGCATAGAGTTCTCCTTGAAATTCATTTCATTCTTGATAACATTATAAATAGAAGGAAATAATCATGTCAAAAACTTTTTACACAGCCAAAACCTGGCAGTTTTGTCATAGAAATCTGGTGTTTTCCTGCTATATTTTGCGTTTTCTATCAGATATAATAGAACCAATCTAAACACTAAGGAGAACCTGCCATGTCTGATATTTCAAAGGACCTTGCACGCACTGGATATATCCACATTGCATTTAGTGTTGGCAGTAAGGAAAGGGTAGATTCTCTTACCGCGCAACTGCAAACAGATGGTTATGAAGTTGTCAGCGGACCTCGTACTACCGGTGATGGTTACTATGAAAGCTGTGTTGTCGGCATTGAAGGAAATCAAATTGAAATTACAATTTAGAAATATTCCGGAATCGTGAACAATTATTGAAAATCCTTGTATCCATCCCCATTATTTGTTATATTTAGAAAGATTTATGAGAATTACAGGGAGGATACAACATGGGATTAGCTGATTTATTAAAGAGTGATGAAGCAAAAGATTTACTGGGCAAAGGCTTAGACTTCGTCAAAGAAAACGTAACAGAAGAAGCAATCGAAGAGCTTGTTAAAAAATGCAAAGAAATGGGCTTAACAGAAAACGAAACTGTTGCAAAATTAGTAGATAAATTTGACATCGCAAAAGATGTTGCTGAGAAATATCTCAAAAAATATTTAAAAAAATAATTTTCAATACCTGAGAGAACAAACACTCTCAGGTATTTTTATTTTCCCACTTAGCCTCTATCAGAACATAAAAAGGGCACGCCTTTTCGGCGTGCCCCCATCACTTCACTCAATAATTATCTAAAAGATGATGCGAACATCACTTATCCTCAATTATTCTGCTCCGTGTAAAACTTTTAATCTGTTCAGATATTCATATCTAGCCTTAGCTACTTCTTCAGATTTAGCGAAGAGTTCTGCAGCACGGTCTGGGTTCGCACGTTTCAGAGCGTTGTAACGTACTTCACCATCAAGGAATGCCTGGTAATCTTCTGTAGGTTCTTTAGAATCTAACATGAATGCATCCTGTCCTGCTTCTTTAAGAGCTGGATTGTATCTGAAGCAATGCCAGTAACCACAAGCTACTGCGTTAGCTTCTTCTGTCTGAGCTTTGCTCATACCAACTTTGATACCGTGGTTGATACATGGAGCGTAAGCGATGATCAATGATGGTCCTGGATAAGCTTCTGCTTCTGCGATTGCTTTAACGCACTGGTTGTAATCAGCACCCATAGCGATCTGAGCAACGTATACATAACCATAGCTCATTGCGATGCTTGCAAGGTCTTTCTTCTTAACTTCTTTACCACCTGCTGCGAACTGAGCGATTGCACCAACTGGAGTAGCTTTAGAAGACTGTCCACCTGTGTTAGAGTAAACTTCTGTATCGAATACCATGATGTTGATATCTCTTCCGGAAGCTAATACATGGTCAACACCACCGAAACCGATGTCGTATGCCCATCCGTCACCACCGAAGATCCACTGGGATTTCTTAGCAAGGTAATCTTTGTCTTTTAAGATTGCCTGAGCTTTTTCACATCCGCAAGCTTCTAATGCAGCAACAAGTTTATCTGTAGCAGCACCGTTTGTAGCGCCAACTGAGAATGTATCTAACCATTCCTGAGCAGCTGCTTTAACGTCTTCTTTTTCTGCTGTAGCAACTAAGTCTTCAACTTTAGCTTTTAATCCGTCACGGATAGCTTTCTGTGCAAGGCTCATACCATAACCAAATTCAGCAGCATCTTCGAATAAGGAGTTAGACCATGCTGGACCCTGTCCCTTAGCGTTTACTGTGTATGGTGTAGATGGTGAAGAGTTAGCCCAGATAGAAGAACATCCTGTTGCGTTAGCAATGTACATTCTATCACCGAATAACTGTGTGATTAATTTAGCGTATGGTGTTTCACCACATCCTGCACAAGCTCCTGAGAACTCGAGTAATGGAGTCTTGAACTGAGAGCCTTTTACAGTGTTTTCTTTGAATTTAGCGATAACATCTTCTTTTTCTGGTAATGTTACAGCATAATCGAAGTATTTCTGGAGACCAGCGTTTGCTTCCATGTTTTCCATAGCGATCGCTTTTGCACCCTTCTTGCCTGGACAAACATTTACACAAGAACCACATCCTGTACAGTCAAGAGCTGATACAACGATAGCGAATTTCTTGTCTGCCATACCTGTCATAGGTACTACTGTCATTCCTTCTGGAGCTGCTGCTACTTCTTCTTCTGTAAGAGCAACTGGACGGATGACTGCGTGAGGACAAACGTAAGCACATCTGTTACACTGGATACAGTTTTCTGGATTCCATACTGGGATATCTACTGCGATACCACGTTTTTCAAATGCAGCTGCACCTGAAGGTGTTGTACCATCTACATAATCTTTGAATGCAGATACTGGTAATTTGTTACCTTCCTGAGCATTAACTGGAATCTGAATGTTGTTAACGAAATCAACAACTGCGGAATTTCCTTCTACAGATTTTCCTAAATATTCATCTTCGCAATCTTTCCAGCTTTCTGGAATCTGGATTTCAACGATCTGTTTTGCACCAGCATCGATTGCGTCGTAGTTCATCTGAACGATCTTATCACCCTTCTTGCCGTAAGAAGCTTTTGCAGCAGCTTTCATTAAGCTGTTTGCTTCTTCGCCTGGGATGATGTTTGCTAATTCGAAGAATGCAGACTGGAGAACTGTGTTGATACGTCCGCCTAATCCGATTTCTTTACCAATCTTGATACCGTCGATAACATAGAATTTAATGTTATGTTCAGCCATGTATCTCTTCGCCTGTCCTGGTAAGTGGTGTTCAATACCTTCCATATCCCATGGGCAGTTAAGTAAGAATGTACCGCCATCTTTCAGATCCTGTACCATGTTGTATTTACGTACATAGGATGGGTTGTGGCAAGCAACGAAGTTAGCTTTTGAAATTAAGTATGTAGACTTAATTGGGTCTTTACCAAATCTTAAGTGGGAAATTGTAACACCACCGGATTTTTTGGAGTCATAATCAAAGTAAGCCTGAGCATACATATCAGTATTATCACCGATGATCTTGATAGAGTTCTTGTTAGCACCTACTGTACCGTCAGCACCAAGACCCCAGAATTTACAAGAGATTGTGCTTTCTGGAGCAACAGAGATTGGAGCACCAACTTCCAGAGAAAGGTTTGTAACGTCATCCACGATACCGATTGTGAATTTCTTCTTTTCTGTGTTTTTGTATACTGCAACGATCTGTGCTGGTGTAGTATCTTTAGAACCTAAACCGTAACGTCCCATGAATACTGGAACTGCATCGAATTTAGAGCCTTTTAATGCTGCAACAACGTCTAACCATAATGGTTCACCCATGGAACCTGGTTCTTTTGTTCTGTCTAATACAGAAATCTGTTTAACTGTTTCTGGAATAGCGCCTATTAAAGCTTCTGCAGAGAATGGTCTGTAAAGGCGAACTTTTACTAAACCTACTTTTTCTCCAGCTGCCATTAAGTAATCTACTGTTTCTTCGATTGCTTCACAAGCAGAACCCATAGCAACGATTACGTGTTCAGCATCAGCTGCACCGTAGTAGTTGAAGAGTTTGTAGTCTGTACCAAGTTTTGCATTTACTTTGTCCATGTATTCCTGAACGATGCCTGGCATAGCATCATAGTATGGGTTACATGCTTCTCTTGCCTGGAAGAAGATATCTGCGTTCTGAGCTGAACCTCTTTCCACTGGATGGTTTGGATTTAATGCATCTTTTCTGTATGCATCGATTGCATCCATATCTACCATATCTTTCAGGTCTTCATAGTCCCACATTTCGATCTTCTGGATTTCATGAGATGTTCTGAAACCATCGAAGAAGTTAATGAATGGAAGACGGCCTTTAATAGCTGCACAGTGAGCAACTGGTGTTAAGTCCATAACTTCCTGAACACTTGATTCACAAAGCATAGCAACACCTGTCTGACGACATGCATAAACGTCGGAATGATCTCCGAAGATTGATAATGCATGGCTTGCGATTGCACGAGCAGATACGTTAACTACGCCTGGAAGTCTTTCACCAGCAAGTTTGTAAAGGTTAGGGATCATAAGTAAGAGACCCTGAGATGCTGTGAATGTAGTTGTTAAAGCACCTGCTGCAAGGGAACCGTGTACAGCACCTGCTGCACCAGCTTCAGACTGCATTTCTGTAACCTGTACAGTCTGTCCGAAGATGTTTTCTCTTCCCTGAGTAGCCCATTCGTCTGTAGCTTCAGCCATTACAGATGATGGAGTGATTGGATAGATTGCTGCAACGTCTGAATATGCATAAGACACGTGCGCTGCTGCATGATTACCATCCATGGTTTTCATTTTTCTAGCCATTGGTTTGTTCCTCCTTATATGAATCATAAAATTAGATTCTGTTTAAAAACGCAAGAAAGACACGCGAAGTGTCCCACTTCCCGTTTTGATATACAGTAATATTACCACACCTTGAACAAACTGTCTATCGAACATTCCAAGTTTTTTGGGCAATTTGTGTTTTTTTCGCAATACAATGCTAAGATTCTTAAAAATTTCCCCGTAGCTGAAATTTCCATTTTCAGACAAAAAAGCCGGGATTTTTACGTCCCAGCTTCTTTTAAAATTAATCTTCAAATGTCTCTTTAATTTTATTCATAAAACCTTTTTTCTTTGGCTTTACATTCTCATTTTTCAGGCTGTTTCCGCTGACTTCATCAAAATTACGAAGAGCTTCTTTTGCTTCACTGCTAAGGGAAGTCGGTACCTGAACATTTAATGTAATGTAATGGTCACCACGTACAGATTTATTTCTCAAGGATGGTACACCTTTTCCTCTCAAACGCACTCTTGTACCGGTCTGAGTTCCGGCTTTTACATCATATTCTACTTTACCATCCACAGTATCTACCTGAATGGTTCCGCCAAGAGCTGCTACTGCAAAGCTGATTGGTACGTTAGAATAAATATCCATATCCTGACGCTGGAAAGTTGCATGACGGGATACGATCACTTCTACGAGAAGATCGCCTCTTGGACCGCCATTGATGCCCGGTTCACCCTTTTCTCTGATACGAATGCTCTGACCATTGTCAATACCTGCCGGAATCGATACCTGAATTTTCTTTTTATTGGAAATAAATCCAGTTCCATAACAATCCGGACATTTTTCTTTAATGATCTTACCTGTTCCATTACACTCAGGACAGGTACGTACGCTCTGCATAGTGCCGAACATTGTCTGCTGATTATAAGTTACCTGACCACGGCCGCCGCATTTTGGACAAGTTTCTGGAGAAGTACCTGCTTTTGCGCCGCTTCCATTACAGGAAGAACAAGTATCTTTTAATGTTAATTCTAATTCTTTTTCACAGCCAAATACTGCTTCTTCAAATGTGATACGTACACTGGCTCTTACATTGGCACCCTGCATCGGACCGTTGTTAGAACGTCTTCTGCTTCCGCCGCCACCGAATAAATCGCCAAAGATATCACCAAAAATATCGCCCATATCTGCGCTGTTGAAATCAAATCCGCCGAAACCGCCATATCCGCCGCCGGCACCGCCATTTTCAAAGGCTGCATGACCAAACTGATCATACTGTTTTCTTTTTTCCGCATCACTAAGAATCGCATACGCTTCGGAAGCTTCCTTAAATTTCTTTTCAGCTTCTGCATCTCCCGGATTCATGTCTGGATGATATTTTTTCGCAAGTTTTCTATAGGCACTTTTAATTTCAGAATCACTGGCCCCTTTGGCTACGCCAAGGACCTCGTAATAATCACGTTTGGTTTCTGCCATAACTATCTACCTTTCACACAGCAAGGCCATGCCGCTTTGGCACAGCCTTCACTGTATTGTTATTTCAATGTTTTTTCTTATACTTCTCTGAAGTCTCCGTCTACGATATCATCGTCTGGAGCTGTATATCCTGCACCAGCACCTGCGCCCATGTCTGGACCTGCGCCCTGTGCACCCTGAGACTGTTCGTAAACCTTAGCGAAAAGCTTCTGAGCGCTTTCCATCAGTTTTTCTTTACCAGCTTTTAATTCATCTAAATCTGTATCAGAGATTGCTTCTACGTTTGCTGTTCTTTCAAGAACTGCTTTTAAGGAAGCAAGGTCAGCTTCTACAGCTGCTTTGTCATTTGCATCGATCTTGTCGCCAACTTCCTGCATAGCTTTTTCTGTCTGGAATACCATAGCGTCTGCATCGTTTCTAGCGTCAACTGCTTCTTTACGTTTCTTATCCTGTGCTTCGAATTCAGCAGCTTCTTTGACTGCTTTTTCGATATCAGCATCAGACATGTTAGAACCAGCGGTGATTGTGATGTGCTGTTCTTTACCTGTACCTAAATCTTTTGCAGATACATTTACAATACCGTTTGCATCGATATCAAATGTTACTTCGATCTGTGGAACACCACGTCTTGCTGGTGGGATACCATCAAGTCTGAACTGTCCTAAGGACTTGTTGTCTCTCGCGAACTGTCTTTCACCTTGTACTACATTGATATCTACTGCTGTCTGGTTGTCAGCTGCTGTAGAGAAGATCTGGCTCTTCTTTGTAGGAATTGTTGTATTTCTTTCAATCAGTCTTGTAGCGATACCACCCATTGTTTCAATAGAAAGTGATAATGGTGTTACGTCAAGAAGAAGGATTTCACCTGCACCGGCATCACCAGCTAATTTACCACCCTGGATAGAAGCACCAAGTGCTACACATTCGTCTGGGTTTAATGATTTGCTTGGTTCGTGTCCTGTCAGTAATTTTACTTTATCCTGTACTGCTGGAATACGTGTTGAACCACCTACTAATAATACTTTTCCAAGTTCAGAAGCAGAGATACCAGCATCTCTTAATGCATTCTGTACTGGGCCAGCTGTTCTTTCTACAAGGTCATGTGTTAATTCATTGAATTTTGCTCTTGTCAGGTTCATATCTAAATGGAGTGGACCTGAAGCGTTCATGCTGATGAATGGTAAGTTGATGTTTGTTGTTGTAGCGGAAGATAATTCTTTTTTCGCTTTTTCTGCAGCTTCTTTTACTCGCTGAAGAGCCATTTTGTCTGCGGATAAATCAACACCATTGTTTGCTTTGAAGTCAGCTACGATGTAGTCAACGATCTTCTGGTCGAAGTCATCACCACCGAGTCTGTTATCGCCAGCTGTTGCAAGTACTTCGATAACGCCATCACCGATTTCAATGATAGAAACATCGAATGTACCGCCGCCTAAGTCGTAAACCATGATTTTCTGTTCTTTTTCGTTATCAAGACCATAAGCTAAAGCTGCTGCTGTAGGTTCGTTGATGATACGTTTTACATCAAGACCGGCAATTTTACCAGCATCTTTTGTAGCTTGACGTTGAGCATCGTTGAAGTAAGCAGGTACTGTGATAACAGCTTCTGTTACTTTTTCTCCTAAATGGTTTTCAGCGTCTGCTTTTAATTTCTGTAAGATCATTGCTGAAATTTCCTGTGGAGAATATTTCTTGTCATCGATCGCTACTTTATAATCTGTTCCCATGTGTCTCTTAATAGAAGAGATTGTTTTGTCAGAGTTTGTAACTGCCTGACGTTTTGCAGGTTCCCCTACTAATCTTTCGCCTGTTTTTGTGAAAGCTACTACGGATGGTGTAGTTCTTGCGCCTTCTGTATTCGCGATAACGATTGGTTTACCACCTTCCATTACTGCTACACATGAGTTTGTTGTTCCTAAGTCAATACCAATAATTTTTCCCATAACTGAGACCTCCTATATACTATATAAATGTTTGTTTAGTTAGCTACCTTTACCATGCTATATCTGATTACATGTTCTTTGTAGATGTATCCTTTCTGGAATTCTTCTACAACTGTGCTTTCTTCGACCTCTTCATCTTCTACATGCATCACTGCATTGTGGAAGTTTGGATCGAATGGTTTATTTAATGCATCGATTGGTGTCACACCAAGTCCTTCCAGTGTGGTCATCATCTGTTTGTAGATCATTTCCATACCGCTTGCTACCGGACCTCCCTTTTCTTCCTCAGGGATGGATGCCAGACCTCTTTCAAAGTTATCTACTACCGGAAGCATTTTTTCAATGACATCTCTGGCACCGAACTCATACATTCTGGATTTTTCCTTTTCTGTACGGTTACGGAAGTTTTCAAATTCTGCCAGCTGGCGTTTTACTTTATCTTCCAGTTCTTCGATTTTCTGGTCTTTTTTATCTTTCTTATCTTTTTTCTTCCCAAAGAAGCCTTTTTTCTCAGTAGATTCTTCAACAGTTTCTTCAGTCGTTTCTGCTGTTTCTTCTACAGCTTCTTCCACTGTTTCCTCTGTCTCGGAAACTTCTTCTGTAACTTCTTCAGCTTCCACTGTTTCTTCTACAGCTTCTTCTAATTCTTTTTCAAGTTCCTGATTGTTTTCCACGGGATTCGCTCGCCTTTCTATTCATTCTTTTTATAGATTTCATCCAGCTGGTCCATCAGTTGGTTCAGCGTTCGAAGTACATGTTCATAATCCATACGCTTCGGTCCGATAATACCTATCGTGCTCTGAAGACCTTCACCTAATTCATAGGTTGCAGTAACAACGCTGCAGTCTTTCATTGTCTGAATCGGTGTTTCCTGCCCGATGTAAACCTGAATTCCTCTATTTTCACTGTGTTCCAGTGTTTCATTCACAAGTCCTGTCAGCTCCTGTTTTTCTTCCAGGGTACTGATTAACTCACTTGCCTTCCCCTTGTCTGCCAATTCCGGATATTTGAAAATGTTCGTTGTACCACTTGTGTAGATTTCTGTTTCCGGTTTTGAATGAATGGCTTCTGCTACTGCATCGATGATCTCTCCTACCAGTTCTCCATGGGTTCCGGCCTGCATCTTTAAATTTGTGATCATCTGAAGATTAATCTCTTCAATGCTGAGACCGTTTAACATGGTATTAAGCAAGAGATTAAGTTTTAAGATTGTCTCATCATCGATTGGCTCATTCAAATTCAGCAGTTTATTTCGAACCATATTGCCTTCGATTACGATAACCGCAAGCACCTGGCTTTCATCAACTTTGGATAACTGCAGGAATTTCACTTTTTTGCGGTGAATCTTCGGTGCGGAAATCATGGTAGCGTAATTAGTGTTGCTTGCAAGAACTTTTACCACCTGCTTTAACGCCTGTTCCATTTTGTCGGTCCGCTCGATCATCATTTCTTTAACTTCGCGGATTTCCTCATCCTTTTCCTGCATCAGCTGGTCTACGTAAAGGCGATAGCCTTTATCGGAAGGAATTCTTCCGGCGGAAGTGTGGGGCTGTAAGATATATCCCATCTCTTCCAGATCAGCCATTTCATTTCGAATGGTCGCCGAACTAAGCTTCAAATCTGTATATTTGGAAATGGTTCGTGAACCTACCGGCTCGCCTGTTTCTAAATAGTTGCGGATGATTGCTTTTAAAATTTTCATTTTTCTTTCATCCAACTGCATCTGTTCGCCTCCCCTTCGTTGTTTTTCTTTTCTATTGTTAGCACTCATTTTGTTGGAGTGCTAACATCTGTATTTAAGATAGCACCCGCACCCTTTATTGTCAAGTAAGTTTATATTTTTTTTAGAATCTTAAGAGTTGTATAAGAAAAAGCCAGGACTGCCCTGGCTTCTCTTACAATATTTCTGATTTAAATTTCTGTAAATGAATAGATCTGTTCAATACCCGACGTCTGTACAAAGTATCTTACATTGCCATCAGCCAAATCTTCACGGCGCATTTCGATTTCTTTATCTTTGTGTTTTCTGCGGATATATTCCTCAAAGGCTCCTTCCGGAATTTCAATTTCTTCTATAAATATATCTCGCATCTGATTTCTGGCACATTCGTTTAGGATTTCGTGTACAACTTCGTATTCTTTCATGGTTCCTCCTATTCCTCCAATTGTTTTCTAAGGTAGGTTCCTACCACGTTGGAAAAGTTTGCAATGTTTTTAATATAGGCAAAGTCCTTGCCGAAGATTTTTCGTTCTGCGGCCAGATCCTGTTCCTCTCCCATAAATACACCCAGCACAGCGATTCCAAGGCCTCTCGCCCGGCGTACCTCCACAGCAGTATCTTTTACCGCATAATCTCCTGTATAGAGCGGTTCATCCGGTGCGTTTGGCCTGTTTACATTCTGGTCATTTGGTCTGCCATCGCTCAAAACGATCAATACCTTGTTTGGTTCTTCCCTCTTCATCAGACTCTCTGCAGCCATTCGGATTGCCAGACCATCCCGGTTATTGGACGATCCTCGAAATTCGAACAAGTTCATATCTGCATCCGCTTTGTCCTCATAGTCTCTAAATCGATGCAGAATCGTATAATCCCAAAACGTACAAAAGCTCATGGCCCGATGAGGTATTCCGACCTTTGATAGCGCTCTGGATACCACAAAGCTTTGCAGCGCCACATAGTTCTGCCGCTTCTGCTGGGAACCGGATGCATCAATCAGAAGCTCCACAACAAAATCTTCGTTCTGCTTCTTTGTTTCCTTATCAAACACCTGATACTCTTTCGTTCTTCCAATTTTCCACAATCGTTCAGGCCGCAGCACTCCATACTGTGCCGGCACATATTCCTTTTCACTTCGGGCACGCAGCGCGCGGTTTAAGGTCGCTTCTAAAATTTCAATGTTACGTTTTGTCACATTTGCATGCTGACGATAGGTGCTTAAGTTGATTTCCTTTGAACGCTGAACCAGCACATAGGTATTATTGACTGCCACTGGATTTTTCAAAATCCCTTCGGTCATATAAATGGTACAGCCCTTATGAGTTCCATAGCAAAGCTGATGATTGATCTGTTTTTGCTCTAACTCTGTCAGATAACTTTTCCCATAATTCCATTCAATATAGGAATGCATTTTTTCAAGCGCTTCTTCATTTAAAACGATACGTCCTGCGCCGCTTCGTTTCTTTTCCTTATTATCTTCGGAAAGCTCTGTCATGTTTTCTGCGACCTGATTCTGCATCTGTTCCAGCATATTTTCGTACATATCTTCCGTCAGAAAATCCTGCCAGTTGAACTCCTGCAGATCTTCCATGGTCACTGCCAGAATCTTTTCCAGATTTCCATGGCTTTTTTCAAAAGTCGGATCAATGCAGGTATTGTACAGTTCATCCACCACGCGAATGATATCCATGGTGTCATTGGTCTTTTTCAGGCTCTGTAATTTATCTAAAGATTCCTGAACCTTAGTTTCTGCACGGTAAGCAGGGTCCAGTTCCTGACGCAGCATGGAAAAACGGAGCTTTCCTAATTTCCCATCTGACTGCATATTTGCAAAATCCTTATCCAGAATTTCCTCATAAGCACGCTTTCTGATATTTTTTACGCCCTGACGCTCTGCGCTGATCTTTTCCGCACAGGCCATATCAATGCACAGGCTGGAAACACGCATCAGTCCTGTTTCATCAGCGCCATAGTACAGCTTCTTGATCAGATACATGCTGTAATCATCCATGGAAAAATACTTATGCATAGCTCCCTGCTTAATCGCATCGTAAAGAGCACTGTATTTCGAATGGATAAATGCCTCCACATTCAGCTTTGCATCCAATGTATAATCACCGCTGACCGTCCATAGCAGATTCTTCATTCGATTTTCAATTTCAAACAAATCTCTTGTTTCTTCCATACTCGCTTTTCGTATTTCTCCTTATTTAAAATACGTCGTCTCTTGTCCAGTCTTCCGGAATTCTTGTCATTACGATATCTTCCACGATTTCCCGTTCAAAAATATCAAAGCTTTTATTGGTAATGCCCATGTTAACTGCGGATGTTGGCTTCAAACCAGTCTGAATAGTTTTTAATGCTCCAATCATACCGCGGATGTCTACAGATTTTGTCGAAATTTCACTGTGCTCTGCTTTTAACTGCAAGTCCATAAAAAGTCCGGTAAACTGGTCCAATGCCTTTTCCTTCGCTTCCGGGAAATAGGTCTTCAAGATCAGTTTTACAGTTTCTTCATCCTGTTTCGGCATATTGATGACCATAAAACGTGAAACAAGGGCTTCATTTAACTCCTTCGTTCCTGCATAACCATAGTTCATAGTTCCGATAAATCTGGTCGCCGGATGAAGCTCGATTCTATCATAGCCCGGAATATCAATGATTCCACGGTAATCTAAGGCTGCATGAAGTACAGATACCGCATCATTTTTCGCCATATTAATTTCATCAAACACACCCAATCCGCCATTTTCTGCACAGAGTGTTACCATACCTTTGCGCAGACGCACTTCATTGTCAATGAATGTATCTGTTCCCACTAGTGCTGCACTGTCCACATTTACATGGAAGGAAATATTATAAGAAGGTCTTCCAAAAATATATGCCAGATTCTCCGCCAGAATATTCTTTCCTGTAGCTTTTCCGCCGGAAAGGAGCAGATTTTCCCCTTTTAACAATGCCGCAATGGACATTTCCAAAATCTCTTTTCCGTAGAATGGAATCGGTGGATTTGGAACTCGCCTTTTCATATTCTCATCCAGCGGAAACTGTTTTCTAAAGTTATCTACATCTTTTATTAAGCTTTCACTTACATTTTGCTGTTTTAAAAAGTCTAAGTTCATCTATTTTCTCCATCTAAATCTCTTATGTTTTTATTTTGCCATATTTTACAAAAGCGCACTGTGAGAAAGTCACATTTTACTCTACCAGAAATTCCGCCAACACATAGTTGCTGACATCAATCCCAAGCTCTGTCAGGCGAATATAATTTCCTGCTCTTTCCAACAGTCCTTCTTTGACCAATTTTTCTACTGTTTCTACATACTGCGCCTGATATGGTGTCCAGTCCACGCCTTTCATTTTCCGAAGTCCCAGAAAGAAATATTCTTCCATGGCACCAGTATCACTAAGAAGCTCTCTTTCACCTTCAAAATTACCTTTGAGATATTCCGAAAGATCCGTCTGATTACTTTTTCTTTCATTTCCAAGCAGCGATGCCGCTCCAAGTCCAAGACCAAGGTAATCTACACGTTCCCAGTAAGACAGATTGTGCCTGCATTCAAAGCCCGGTTTTGCATAATTTGAGATTTCATAGCGCTCATAGCCTTTGGACGCAAGAAATGTTTTCGTTTCATAATACATTTCACGTTCCTCTTCCTCTGCTGGAAGCAGTTCCGGGTGTGTAGCATAGGCATCGTAAAATGGCGTCCCCTCTTCTATGATCAGGCTGTACGCAGAGATATGTTCTGGTTTCAGTACGGTAACTTTCTCCATTGTTTTTCGCCAGGTATCCACACGCTGTCCCGGCAACGCAGACATTAAATCCACATTGATATTGGAAAATCCACATTTTCTGGCAAGATGATAATTTTCCTCAAATTCTTCCCATGTATGGATCCTGCCAAGCCGCTTTAATTCCTCATTATCCGCAGACTGCAGTCCAAAACTGACTCGGTTGATCCCTGCCTTTTTCCAAAGCCGCAACTTTTCTTCTGTTACAGTCCCCGGATTTGCTTCGATAGAGATTTCCGCAGTTTGCGAAACATTTCCAAGCTCATACAGTTTTTCCATGATTCGAACAAGCTCTTCTCCCGGCAAAATACTTGGAGTTCCTCCCCCAAAAAAGACCGTCTCCGTATGGCTTTCCTTTAGAATTTCTGAATACTGCTCCATTTCTCTCAATAGCATTTCAACATATTTTTCTTGAACATCCTTCCCCGCAGAACCAGATAAAAAATCACAATATCTGCACTTTCTTACACAGAATGGAATGTGAATATAAATTCCCAAAGAGTTTTTCAAATTGCTTCTCCCAAATTCTTATCTTTTTCTTAATATTTTGATTTTAGCATAATTCGCATGGATTTCATATCAAAAATCTGCTACACTAAAAACCGACAGATTTTGTCAGTCACAAAGGAGAAACTCTTTATGGAACAATCAAAAAGTTCTCGAAACACCCGCAGAACTTCAAATAAAAAATCTCATAAATCAAAACACGCAAAGCAACAGCAAAAGATTATTATTTTATTGGTGATCACCTTTGTTTTTGGATTCCTTGCAGGCCTTTTCGTAGGATTAAAAAGAACCCAGCCTGTAAATTTCGTTATGGAATCCTCTGCTGAAACGTTAGAAACAGAAACAAATATTAAAGAATCCTCATCCAAAGCAGCGATCAACAATGCTGAGCTTCCATGGAACCTGCAGCTGGTCAATTTTGAGTATGCTTTAGCAGCAGATTTTGAACCGGAAAGTCTTGCCGATGTAGATAATGGTTATGTGGCAGACAGCCGCATCGTGGAAGCAGCAAAAAAGATGATCTCAGACGCAAGGACAAATGACAATGTCCGCATCATTGCACTTTCTGCCTACAGGGATTACGAGTATCAGACAGAGCTTTATGAAAACAAGGTACAGCGTCTGCAACAGGAAAATGGCTACTCTGTAGCTAAGGCCCGAGAAGAAGCGGCCACAGTTGTTGCGTATCCGGGCACCTCCGAACATCAGCTTGGACTGGCACTGGATTTAGTAGATGCCCGCCATGTAAAACTGGATGAATCTCAGGAAAACACCGATGCCTACAAATGGCTGTATGAACATTGTGACGAGTACGGTTTTATTGTCCGATATCCAAATGGTAAGACTGATATTACAGGAATCATTTATGAACCATGGCACTTCCGCTACGTTGGAGAGGAAGCTGCTAAAGTCATCATGGAAAAAGGAATCACTTTAGAAGAATATCTATCAGACTATTACACAGAATAGTAAAAGAGCCCAGCATCATGCCAGGCTCTTTCTTTGTACATAGAGTTACAAATCATATAGGGTGACTTGAGAGGGCACCCTATTTCCTATTTTTTCTCATCCAGTTTTAATACACTCATAAATGCCTGCTGCGGAATCTCTACGTTTCCGATCTGACGCATTCTCTTCTTACCTTCCTTCTGTTTTTCCAGAAGCTTTCTCTTACGAGTGATATCACCACCATAGCATTTTGCAAGCACGTCCTTACGCATCGCCTTAACGGTTTCTCTGGCAATGATTTTTCCGCCAACTGCTGCCTGAATTGGGATTTCAAACAGATGTCTTGGAATCTCTTCTTTTAATCTTTCGCACATTCTTCTGCCGCGTTCGTAAGCAGAATCCTTATGCACGATAAAGGATAATGCATCTACTTCTTCTCTATTTACAAGAATATCCAATTTTACAAGCTCTGCCTGTACATATCCCTTTAAATCATAATCAAAAGATGCATAACCTTTGGAACGGGATTTTAATGCATCAAAGAAATCGTAAATGATTTCATTTAGCGGAAGCTCGTATCTAAGAAGTGCTCGGGTTGTTTCCATATATTCCATGCCAAGGTAAACGCCTCGTCTTTCCTGGCAGAGTTCCATGATCGGACCGATAAATTCTGTGGTCACCATGATTTCCGCACTTACCATCGGTTCTTCCATGTATTCGATTTCCGATGGATCCGGTAAGTTGGATGGATTGGTAAGTTCGATCATCTCTCCGTTTGTTTTCATTACATGGTAAATAACGCCCGGAGCTGTGGTTACAAGATCAAGGTTATATTCACGTTCCAAACGTTCCTGAATGATCTCCAGATGAAGCAGTCCTAAAAAACCGCATCGGAAACCAAAACCAAGTGCTAAAGATGTCTCCGGTTCGAACTGTAAAGCAGCATCGTTAAGCTGTAATTTTTCTAATGCATCTCGTAAATCCGGATATTTTGCGCCATCCGCTGGGTACATACCACAGTAAACCATTGGAAGTACCTTTTTGTAACCTGGCAACGGTTCTGCACATGGATTCATTCTGTTTGTTACGGTATCACCCACGCGGGTGTCTTTTACATTTTTAATGCTGGCAGTAATGTAGCCTACCATACCTGCTGAAAGTTCATCACATGGAATGAACTGCCCTGCTCCAAAATATCCAACTTCTACAACATCAGCTGCAGCGCCTGTCGCCATCATTTTGATCGGTGTACCTTTTTTCACAGTACCTTCCTTGATACGGCAGAAAATGATCACACCTTTGTAAGAATCGTACAGAGAGTCGAAAATCAACGCCTGAAGGGGTGCTTCCGGATCTCCCACTGGAGCAGGCACTTTTTCCACGATTGCTTCCAGTACCTGTTCAATATTTAATCCTGTCTTTGCGGAAATCTGTGGTGCATCCTGTGCTTCCAAACCAATCACATCTTCGATTTCGTCGATCACACGCTGTGGTTCTGCACTTGGTAAATCAATTTTATTAATGACCGGAACTACGTCCAGATCATGATCTAATGCAAGGTATACATTGGCAAGTGTCTGTGCCTCAATCCCCTGTGCAGCATCTACTACCAGAACCGCTCCATCACAGGCTGCCAATGCTCTGGAAACCTCATAGTTAAAGTCCACATGTCCCGGCGTATCGATCAAGTTAAAGATATATTCTTCTCCGTCTTCAGCTTTATATACCGTACGCACTGTCTGCGCTTTAATTGTGATTCCACGTTCACGTTCCAGATCCATATTGTCTAAAACCTGTTCCTGCATTTCACGGCTTGTAAGCAGACCTGTCTTTTCAATAAGTCTGTCCGCCAATGTGGATTTTCCATGGTCTATATGTGCAATAATACAAAAATTTCTGATTTTACTCTGATCTATCTTTGACACGAAAATTCCTCCTCGGTTTTTTACGCAGTGCAGCTCGAAAAAACAAAGTTTTTCCTCGTTGTCGGGTATGCGCCCTATCAGTCTGTACATCTGTAAGAGCTTGCCTGTAAGCAGTCAGTTCTGCTGTCTGCACACCCTGGCACTGCACATTAGTATAGCACATCGCCAAGAACCCGCGCAAGCACTTCCATTGCATTCCGCATTTCTTCTACCGTATTCGTCTGTGCTCCCGCCTCAATTAACATTGCTCCCGGATGCAAATGAAGATTAAATCGCAAGCTTTTTAAATATACTTTTCTTGCAAAGCCCGGTACAAGGCTGTCGCTGGCAAGCTTCATCTGCATGGTCAACGCCAGATTATTTTCAATGTAAGGATTTGGCAGATAATCAATGGCTCCGTTCTTTGCAGAATAGCTCATTCCATTAAAGAACATGACCTGCGCAGTTTGCTTTCCATCAATCTCTTTCACCAGATGTACATTTTCTCCAACCCCATCGCGATGCAGGTCAATGACGATCTGAATACTGGGATTTTCTTCAAGAATCTGTGCTATCACAGGCTCTGCCCTTGTATAAGCCTTATTTCTGTCAAGTTCCCCGTCCACCATATCAAACACGTCTTTGTTATGAAGGACCGTATATCCCTGCTGCTGTAAAAGGGTCGTCAGATAGGACCCCATTCCGACAATGGTAGTACTCTCATCTCCCGGAATACTGTCCACAAAGTCTTCCTGAGAATGGGTGTGATAGATTAAGATCTGCGGCTCGTCGGTCTCTTTATCCACATGAAAATCATATTGCAGCAGGGTCTCTGCATTCAACTGCTCCGGAGTGGCCTTTGTGCTGTCATCTACATTATATAAACGGTTGATCAAAAACTCATAATCATTCAACTGTTCCTTCGTGTAGGCAACTTCGAAAGGCTCTTCCACGACCTCTGCCTGGCTGGTCTCCTCTTCTTCTAAAAGTGTTTCAAAGGATAACTGGTTTTCCTCTGCAAGCTGCTGACGCAGCTCCTCTGCCTCCGTTTCTGTCAAAGGCAAAGATCTGTTTCCTCCAGCCTCCACCACAGTTCCTTCAATTTCAGCGGTAATCGGAAGTTCCATGGTTTCCCATTCCAAAAGATCTGCAAGATTAGGAGCAAAAAAAACTACAGCTATTCTGGACGCATCCATTCGTCTGCTTAAACACAGACCAAAAAGAACTGCTATACATAATGCTGCTATTTTTCCAAATCGCCCCATGAAACTGCTCCCGTCAAACCGCCTTTCTACCTAATATATTCATGATTCTGGTTAAAAATTCAGTTCAAATGTCATATTCAATGCCTCTGAAATGGTATAGCTTAGATTTTTTACTGTCTCATCAATGTTTTTCGGAGTTACGAACATTCCTGCAATGCCATTTGGAATCTTATCCACATCCTGACAAGCATCATAGACTATGGTAGCAGCATCTACAACCGTAGGGACACCAATCGCAATGACTGGTACACCCAAAGTCTCTTCATTCATCCCTTTTCGATGATTTCCAACACCAGACCCTGGATTGATTCCTGTATCTGCAAGCTGAATCGTCCTTCCCAGACGTTTTACACTTCTGGCAGCCAATGCATCAATGGCTATGATACACTGGGGTCTTGTCTCTTTAATGATTCCTCTTACAATCTCCAGTGATTCCATTCCCGTTTGTGCCATGACTCCCGGTACGATCCCGCTGATGGCTGCAACTTTTTTATCAGGAAATGCATAATTTCCATATTCTCGTAAAATATGGCGTGTGATATAGAGATTTCCAATGACTTCCGGGCCCAGAGCATCCGGAGTAACCTCCCGGTTTCCAAGGCCTACCACCAGCACAGACTCTATCGTTTCTCCCAGAAGTCCCTTTAACTGCTCTGCCAGAACCTCCGAAACTTCTCTGTGGCTTCCCTCATCCGGAACCGCCATATCGGGTGCTTCCAGAGTCAGGTAGGTTCCGATGGGCTTTCCGATGGATTTTGCTCCATTCTCTGTTTCAATCTTTACTTTCGTGATGGTCACATTTCTTTTTTCGTCATATTGTTCCTCAAAAATCACGCCTCTCATTTCATCTTTATCTGCTTCTAAGCGTTCTCTGGATTCTAAGGCCAGGTCTGTTCTGATCGGAAAATGTTCCATTTTCAGACTCCTCCTTTTTACGTATTTTCTGCTTATTTTTTCTCAATTTTCGCCGATTTATGTATTGACAGAATGAAAGGAGTCATTTATTATAATTAGGTACGTTTTAAGTCGGAAACCGTGTCTCACCGAACAAAACGAAATTGAACGAAAAGTAAAATATAAATCATATTACATTGTTTGGAGGAAATTACAATGGCAAATATCAAATCCGCTAAAAAAAGAGTATTAGTAGCTGAAAGAAACGCTATGAGAAATAAGTCTATCAAATCTGAAGTTAAGACAGCTATCAAAAAAGTTGATGCAGCTATCGCAGCTAAAGATGTAGAAGCAGCTAAAGCAGCTTACAGAGCAGCAGTTTCCGTAATGGACAGCGCAGCTTCTAAAGGTGTATACCACAAAAAAACTGTTGCAAGAAAAGCTTCCCGTTTACAGAAAGCTATCAACGGTTTAGCATAAGTTTTAAAAATAAGCAAATTGATAAGACGTATCTGATCCCGTCAGTCAGATACGTCTTTTTTTATCTTTTCGAATATTTCATAATCAGCAGCTCTACCGATAAACGGTCTCCCATGGCCCCGGTCTTCACTGCTTCTTCACTTGCTACACATTCTTCCACAGCAGTTCTAAGCTCTTCTTCTGAAAAACGTTTTGCCTGTGCCTGATATTTTTTCATAGCAAATGGCATGATTCCTGCCTGTTTGGCAATCTCAGAGGATGGCATTCCCTCTTTTGCTAAAAGTTTCAACTGATACAGCTGATTAAACTGTCTCGCTATAAGGAATAAAATTCTCATTGGCGGCTCTTTTAAAGAGAGTAAGTCTTCATATAATTCCAAAGCTTTCTTTTGATTTCCCTCTGCAATGGCATTGACCATATCGAAAATCTTATTTGTAGTCTGAGTAATGCACACGCTTTCTACATCCGCCGTTGTAATCACATCTCTGCCTTCTGTGTAGGAAACCAGCTTATCCAGCTCATTTTTAATCTGCTGCATATCGCTGCCGGTTTTCGTAAGAAAAGTCTGCAATGTCTCTTTCGTTACATTCTTTCCTTCTTTTTTTAACATTCCCAAAATCCACTTGATCAAAGTATCTTCTTTCTGAATGCCAAACTCTACGATCCTGCCACATTTTTTCACTTCTTTATAAAGGCGGTTTCTTTTATCAATCTCTGTCTCAACAAAAATAAAACAGGTACTTTCCGGAATCACTGACATATAATCTGCCAGCTCATCACATTTATTTTTAAAGAAGCTGCTGTTTTCAATCATCAGCACACGGCGATCCGCAAAAAATGGTAATGTTTCAGCCATATCGATCACAGCCCGCGGATTAATGTCTTTTCCCTCATAGTAGGAATAGTTCATGGTATCTCCGTCCATCACAAGGGCATCCTTTAGACGCTTTTTGTACTGGTTGCGAAGATATGCTTCTTCCCCACAGAGAAGATAAACATTTTTAAAATTCTGCTGTTTTAAATCCTGCAATAACTGCTCCATGACTGACTCCCGACTTTCTTAATTGACAATGTCTGTACAAAGTATAACTGAATCCTCTCATCTTTGCAAGGAAAGGACAAAGCTGTTCCCATCACTTTCTAACATCAGCGCACCTCCATCCAGTGTCGTTTCCACCTGACTTCCAATATTCTCTAATCTTATCAAAATCTCTTTACTTGGGTGCCCATAGGTATTCTTTCCCACCGAAATCAGACTAAGCTGCGGACGAATCACTTCCAGAAATTCTTCACTTCCGGAATACTTTGAACCATGATGAGACACTTTCCAGACATCAATATTTTTCAGGCGCTGGCTCTCCAACAGATCATTTTCTCCATCAAATCCCAAATCCCCGCTTAACAGCATGGAAAACGCATCAAACTGGAGCTGAAGGACCGTGGAACTATTATTTTCATCCAAGGTATCGCTTCCCCTGACCGGATAAATGCACTCCAGCATACAATTTTCTCCGTGGATCGTATCTCCTGCACCAATGGTACCAGTTACAATTCCTTTTTCCTTAGCCAGATTCCACATTTCGACATAATTTTCATCAGGATCTGCAATGGTCGGAAACAATATTTGATCAATTTTTACTCCATCCAATGTTCCATACATCTCTACCAGTTCTCTTATCCCGCTGATATGATCCTCATCAAGATGGGTAAAAATCACGTAGTCAAGTTTCGACACTCCCTCATATTTCAGATATGGTAAGATTCGATATTGTCCGATATTCTTAACACTGGTACTCCCTCCATCTATTAGACAGGTAGTGCCACAGGGCATCCTCAAGAACAATCCATCCCCCTGTCCCACATCCAGCATGGTAAACTCCAAACCTTTTCGAAATCTGAGTGTCACAATCAGCACCGCCACTGGCAAAAGCAAACCAAATATTTTTCTTCTTCCATACCATAGGCCCAAAAGGCTCACAAACAAAACCACATAATACAAGATCAACTGCCATGGTTCTTCACATCCCAAACGTAACACCGATGCAGGTAATGCAGCCACCCAGGTTCCAAGCCCTTCATAGAGAGACAGTACTAAATGCGCCGGTATTCCAATCACTCTTCCTATTTCCGTCACTGCACATCCCGCCAGCATCCCGGCACCACCGAACCCCATGACTATAGGCATACAGGGGATTACGATAAAATTTAACAGAATGGAATATAAGGGATATTCATAGAAAAAATGAACACTGAGCGGATAAGTAATCAGTGCCAGTGAAATACTGAATAGTATGGTTCTGGACAGTTTTCTCTTTGGATGAATTGCAGATTCTAAAATGGGGTATACCAGACAGATTCCAAGTACCGCTCCAAAAGAAAGTAAAAATCCTGCCTGTCTGGCCTGTAAAGGGCTGCGCAGTAAAATGATGATTGCTGCCAGTGCCATAGCACTTGCCATGTCATAGGCTCTTCCAGTGATATCTGCAAAGATCATCACAAGAAACATACAGACTGCCTGAATCGTAGAGATTCCAAATCCAGTCATCATTCCATAAAGAAATAGAAGAATACCGCTTGGTACTCCGGCTTCTATAAAGGTAAGATTCCACTTTCTCAGTAATTTATAGAAGCTGATCCCAATCATAGAAATATGAAGCCCTGAAATGGCGAGCAAATGGGAAATTCCATTTTTCTGATAAAGCAACTGATCTTCGTCCCGAAGAGTAGATTTATCTCCTAAAAGTACAGCCTTTAGAATTCCTGCATCCCTTTCGTTGTAAATCTTGATTAGCTGATGTGAAAAATATTCCCGAAGACAAGTCATTTTTTCTCTTAAAATGCTTTCTCCCAAAAAACCAAGCACCGTTTCTGTCTGAAAGGTATACAAAATCCCCTGACTCTGATAATAGCTTTCCCCATCAAACTGTCCCGGGTTATCTGCTGCATTTAACTGATAAATTGTTCCATAAAGTGATAATTCGCATCCGACTGGATAGGAAGTGCCTTTTTGCGTGTAGGCTAACACAGAAATTTCAGAATCTGTTCTGTCACACAGACATTTCTTTAAATAATAGACCTCTTTGTCTTCTTTTTGTTCCCTTTTCGTTACCGTTCCGGTAATTTTCACCTTTTCCCCCGAAGGGATGTCCGGCTTCTTCAGCCAGACATCCTTCGGTAAAATCCATAGAATCAGTAAGAGAAGAGCTGCTGCAAGGCATAACGGCCTTCTTCGCATGTTATTCCCCCTTCTCAATCATTTCCATATTTCTCTGGAAAATCGTTTCTAGACTAATATTATCTTTGTAGCTGATGTTTGTCTCACCATTTACAAGAATCTGAACATCAGTAACTCCCGGAAGTTCTGTTAAGGAGTTTACAATAGAGTAAATGGTAACGGTACCAAGTACATCATACCCCTGGCCAGTAAAGCCGGTATCAAGATTTACATAGCACACTCCATCTTTTGTGGTAACGTTCATAACCTTCGTGTCTTTTGGAATGGTCGCATAGTACCCTTCTTCCGTCGGACCTGCAATCAGCTGTTCCACGATTACCTTTTCTACTGCCACATTGGCATTGTACTCGACAACACAAGACTGATTCTTTAATTTATCACCAGTCTTATTTGCAAAGTAAAGATTTAAGTTTGTAATTTTTGTCGCATTTTCCTCGCTTCCCATATTGTCAAGGAAGGTATTTTCATTCATAAGCCCGATCGTACTTCCTGTACTGTCTTTAATCGGCTCTCCTGCCACACGAATCCCAATAAAGCTGACCTCGTCTACCTGAACCATGGTCTTTACGATGGCTGCCCGCACAAGTACTTCTGTAGCTTTATCCATATTCAGATACTCAGCACTGAAGTCAAGATACAACTGTTTTCTATCCAATGTATAGCTTAAGATTTTTACGCTCTCAGGAATGGTTCGTCGAAGATCTACGGACTCCGGAGCTGACTCAAGCTTCGCCAGAAACTCTTCCACCCTGATTTCCGGTCCATCTCCCGTAATCTTGCAGCTTACCGGGACAATCGAGGTAACGTCCTTATTCAGATAATAAACCACCGTTCCATCTGCTGCTGGCGCTTCCTTTCCACATCCCGTAAATATCACCGCAAGGATTGCAAGGAGCAGGAATATTCTCAATTTTTTCATATTCATTCTCCCTTCTACACAATGTAGTTGAGAGGAATCCGTACAGTAATCGTTGTACCCTCATCTACCACACTGGAAATTTCAATGATACCGCGGTGCATCAGCACCACATTTTTGGCAATGGAAAGACCCAGACCTGTGCCGCCAATCTCTCTGGAATGAGATTTGTCCACACGGTAAAATCTCTCAAAAATATGCTCCTGATCTTCCTCCGGAATACCGCAGCCGGAATCTGTCACCTTCACATAGAAATATTTATGGTCTGCATCCAGTGATACATGAACCCATCCGTTTTCCTTATTATATTTAATGGCATTTTCTACAAAATTCGTCAGCGCAAGAGTCAGTTTTACCTCATCTACCTCTGCTATGACCTCACGGAAACTTTCAAATACAATTTCTACATTCTGTTTCGCCGCAATCGGCTTCAATCGCTTTAAGATCAGTTCCAGAAGCTCATTGATATTCTGAGACTGAATATTGATTTCTGCCTGTGTCTTATCCAGTTTTACCATAGTAAGCAAATCTGCAATGATCGCATTTTCCCGGTCAATTTCCGCTGAAATATCTTCCATAAATTCTCTGTAAAATTCCACTGGTGCATCCGGCATCTGAATCAGCGAATCCGCAAGAACCTTCATAGAGGTCAGAGGTGTTTTTAATTCGTGAGACACATTGGATACAAATTCCTGACGTGATTCATCCAAAAGCTTGGATTTGGCTCTTTGTTGGTTAAATGCCTCCGCAATCTGTTCCGTCTCTACATAAGAATTTTCATGTACTTCCTCTTCCATATGCTCTGCGTTGACTGCATTGATTCTCTTTGTCAGACGTTTAAACGGATGAACAAAAGCAATGGATAAGATTGCTGCAATCAGTACCATAACAATCAATGCAATGGTCAAAATCAGGCTGACAGAATCATAGAGCACCTCTTTATTGTCGGTAATCGCATCCAGGGAAGCACTGACAAGAATAACACCCAAAGTTTCTGTGGTTCCTGCCGTTTCATCAACGACTCTCTGAATTGGAACTGCCACCTCGATGAATCGTCCGCTGACCATGTGGACACTGGTTCCTGTCTTAAAACAGCGGATGACCTCTTCTACGATCATGGTCTTGGAAGCTTCCATATTGTAGGTATCTGTAATGACTCTTAAATCCTGATCGATGATCATGATTCGCCCGTCATAGTGAGAGGAAATTAAGGATAATTCCCCCTGAATCGTGTCAGATTTGTTATTTTGCAGATAATCACTGGCAACGATCTGATTAGAAATAATCTTGCACTGATTCTGAACATCAGTGGTACGGACTGCAATGGCTCTTTCGTAATAAGTATTTAAAAAAACATTGGAAACGATTGCCGCAGGCATTACCCCAATCACTAATAAAGTCACAAAAAGCCTGAAATTCAGGCTTTTTAATAATTTGCTTATTGTAGAAAAAAGTTTTTTAACCTTTGAAGTAATAACCAACACCCCACTTCGTATGCACATATTTTGGCTCGCTTGGATTTGTTTCAATCTTTTCTCTTAAGCGGCGGATATGTACATCTACGGTACGAACATCTCCCGGATACTGGCTGCCCCAGACAAGCCCTAAAAGTTTTTCTCTGCTGTAAACCTTATCCGGATTTTTGACTAAAAGCTCCAGCACATCGAATTCCTTGGATGTCAGATTAATCTCCTTGTTCCCAATATGCAGCCGCTTACTGTCAGTATCTAATGTCATATCAGATGCCTTAATGGTGGAATCATCTTTTTTCTGCTGTGTTCCCTTACTCGTTCTTCTTGTAATGGCTTTGATACGCGCCTTCACTTCCAGAATATTAAATGGCTTGGTAATATAATCGTCAGCCCCGTATTCCAGGCCTAAGATTTTATCCATATCATCACCCTTGGCAGTCAGCATCAGAATTGGCACATCGGAAAATTCTCTCACCTGCTGGCACACCTCAAAGCCATCCATTTTCGGAAGCATAATATCCAGAAGAACAATATCGTATTCATTGGCCTTGATTTTTTCCAAAGCCTCTTCCCCGTCATAGGCACAATCCACTTCCATGCCATCCTGCTCTAAACTAAAGCGGACGCCCTTTACGATTAATTTTTCGTCATCTACGACTAATACTTTTCTGCTCATGCTTTCCTCATTTCACACAAATTAAACTGTTTATTTTACTGAATATTCCGGTTCCTATCCCCTTCACATTCATAATGTCTTCAATTTTCTCAAACTCTCCTTCCCGCTCACGGTACTCAATAATAGCGGCAGCCCGCACCTGCCCGATGCCCGGCAATGTCATCAGTTCTTCTGTGCCTGCTGTATTGATGTTTACCTTTAGATTTGAGAGAGTTTCTGCGGCAGAATCCAAATATTCTTCTTTCTCTGCCTTACTTATGATTTCTGTCTCTTCCATTTTAACGGTTTCGACCGCTTCTGCCCCTGCTTCAAAGACTGTTTTTTGCTTCCCACAGGCAGTACACAGAAAAAGACAAACAAGCAGGAAAGATATTTTCCCTGCTTTGTGTATCATTCGACTGTCCGGCATATTTCCTACCTTTCCAGATAGCCCCTCTATGCCTGACCCTTATTGTAACGAATTATTTTGTTTCTTGCAAGTACGAATGACGAGAAAGGCTCCCGGCTTTTCTCATTATTCGCTTAACTGCATATTCATCTGGCTTACAACATTGCCGATTTCTGTCATGATGTCCGCACCATTCCAGATATTCGCAAATGCAATTTCCATTAAGATCCAGTAATTGCTCATTTCAATGATTTTCGGAATTTCTACAGAACCCGCATACTGAACCATAATGCGTTCCCAGTTTTCATCGCCTGCAGTCACATTTTTGCAGACAGAAACCTTTCCGGTCTGTTCATACAGGCGGTCTGCTCTTTCATAAGAAAGATAATGGGCAAAATCATTGGCATAAGCACGATTCTGGCTGTAATTATTTACAACAATAGAGTTTGTTACAGACAACCCTCTTGTGAGAAGATCTGTTGTCAGATTCGGAATATCACCGACTCCGTAGAAACAATCCACTTCTCTGGCTGGAATCTCGTTTCCCTCTTCATCAGTGGCCGCTTCCAGTGTATACTCTGGAACAGTACCATCCTCAATGGCCTTATCAAGTCTTGCGATTGCATCTGTCTTTGCGATGGTAAATACAATCTTTCCATCAATAAACTCCTGAATAACATCTTCATTATGCACGGTTTCTTCATCAATCGCAAAGAATTCATTTAACGCCTGATAATATTCCAGACATTCAATGGTCTTTCCTGCTGAAAGATTTAACTGAGAGGTGTCATCCCCATTGATGCCGCCAAGCCCTACATAGTTTCCGATAAAGAAATAGTTATAAAAAATATCTGATACATCCCATTTGAAAATACTCTGTACTCTCTCTGTTGTGGTCGTCGTATCAAACTCATCTGCATATTCCAGGATTTCATCAACAGTTCCCGGCCAGTCCTCTACATAATATTTATTATACAGAAGAAAACAGCTTTCGAAATAGAACGGATAACCGATCAACTTTCCATTACAGGTAGCTGCATCAAAAGCCTTCTGTGGAATATTGTCTTCTTCAGCTTCTGAATAGCTTACCTGATCATCTACAAGCCCCGCGTAAAGTGCTTTCTGAAGCAGGTCGCTGCCCGCCACGAAAAGATCCGGTCCATTTTCTTCGATAAAGGTAGCGTCACTGATGGTTTCAATGTAGTCTACTGCGGAAATCAATTGCGGATTTACTGTGATTCCGGTGCTCTCCTTATAATCCACTGCTGCTTCCAGCATAAAATCATTCAGCTTTGCATCTGTGTACCAGATGGTCAGCTCTACATCTTCTCCAGTGCTTTCTGTATTTTCTCTTAAGCTGTTGTAGCGGGAAATACCTACAGTTAACATCTGTCCCAAAATCAGAACAACGATTAACACTGCAATAATTCTCTGTCCAAGTGACTTCATTCTACTACCTTTCTAATACTTCTTATCTCTAAAAGCTCTTTTTAAGCTTTTCAATCATCTCGTCTACATGTTCTTTTTCAATGACGAGTGGAGGCAGCATACGAATTACGTTGCTTCCTGCGGAAATGATTACAAGACCATTTTCCAGCGCTTTGTTAATGATTTCACCTACAGGACGTCCCTGTACTACAAGTCCCTGCATAAATCCTTTACCGCGGCGGGTCTCAAGGAAATCATACTCTTTTACCAACTCATCCAAACGTCCCTCTAAGTATACACTAACTTCCTTCACATGTTCAACAATTTTGTCTTTTTCAAAAATATCCAGTACTTTGGAAACCGCTGCACAAACAAATGGGTTTCCACCGTAAGTTGTACCATGATCGCCAGGAGCCAATGTTCCTTTAGCAGTTTTTTCATTTAATACAAATGCACCCACTGGAACACCACAGCCAAGTGCTTTTGCACAGGTCATGATATCCGGTTCTACACCGTATTCCTGCCATGCGAACATGTAACCGCTTCGTCCCATGCCGCACTGGATTTCATCTAATACAAGAAAAATGTCGTTTTCATCACAGATTTTACGAACACCCTTTAAGAATTCTTCTGTTGCAGGATAAATACCGCCTTCCCCCTGAATGGTTTCCATGATGATAGCACATGTTTTTTCATTTACCAGTGCCTTTACACTATCCAGATCATTAAAATCAGCAAATTTCACATTGCCGATCATTGGTTTGAAAGGCTCCTGATATTTTTCATTACCTGTAATGGAAAGAGCTCCCATGCTTCTTCCATGGAAGGAATGATTCATGGCGATAATTTCATGGTCATGCTTTCCATCCTTTAACCATGCATATTTTCTGACTGCTTTAATAGCACCTTCGATTGCTTCTGTACCGCTGTTTGTAAAGAAGACTCTGTTCATGCCGGTTGCTTTGACAACCTTTGCAGCCGCTTCTGCCATCGGCTCAGAATAATATAAATTTGAAATATGGGTCAGCTTATCAATCTGATCCTTTAATGCTTGTTTGTATTCCTCGTTTCCATATCCTAAAGACTGAACACCAATTCCTGACGCAAAGTCAAGATACTGTTTTCCTGTATTGTCATAGAGGTATACACCTTCTCCTCTGTCAAATACTACCTGAAAACGATTGTAAGTATGTAAAATCGCGCTTTCCGCTTTGTCAATTACCTGATTACTCATGATGGAACCTGCTTTCCTCGTCGCCAATGATGGCTGTCCCGATACCTTTATTTGTGAAAATTTCCAGAAGAAGGAAATGTGGAATACGTCCGTCTAAAATATGTACTCTGGAAACACCGTTTTCCACTGCGTCGATACAGTTTCCAAGCTTTGGAAGCATACCTCCGCCAATGTAACCGCTGTCAATCAGTTCCTTTGCTTCTGATACTGTAATTTCAGAGATCAAGCTGTCCGGATCGTCTTTGTCACGGTAAACACCTTCAATATCTGTTAAGAATGCAAGCTTTTCAGCACCTACCGCTTTTGCGATTGCACATGCTGCATCATCCGCATTGATATTGTAAGTATTGTATTCATCATCCAGACCGATTGGGCAAACGATTGGCAAGAAATCTTTTTCAATCAGGTCCAGAAGAATCTGAGGATTTACTTCTGTAATTTCTCCTACGAATCCAATATCTTCTCCATTAGAATAACGTTTTTTTACTTTCAGAAGTCCACCGTCTTTACCGCTGATGCCGGCGCCCTTCACACCCAGTTCCTGTACGTGACATACAAGCTCTTTGTTTACTTTATTCAAAACCATTTCTGCCACTTCCATGGTTTCTGCATCAGTTACACGAAGACCGTTAATGAACTGTGGCTTCATGCCCACTTTTTCTACCCAACGGCTGATTTCCTTTCCGCCGCCATGAACGATGATCGGTTTGAAGCCGACCAGCTTTAATAATACAACGTCTGCGATGACTTTTTTCTTTAATTCTTCATCAGCCATAGCACTTCCGCCGTATTTTACTACGATGATCTTTCTATTAAAACGCTGGATATATGGCAGTGCTTCGATGAGCACATTGGCTTTCTCCAGATATTTGTTCATTTTTTCTTCCATAATCACAATCTCCTCTATTCCTTCTGTCACGTTCTCAAATTGTGCTGTTCAAAAACACTTTCCGCTGATTATGAACGGTAATCTGCATTAATCTTTACATAATCGTAAGTAAGGTCACAGCCCCATGCTGTAGCACATGCATCACCCATCTTCATGTCTGCGATTGCTGTTACTTCTTCTTCAGATAAGATCTTTGTGGCAACCTCTTCAGAATATCCTGTAGATACACCGTTTTCAATGATTTTCAACTTTCCGGCTGCACTTTCAAAGTATAAATCTACTTTTTCAGGATCGAACTGTACTCCTGAGTAACCCAATGCGCAGAGGATACGTCCCCAGTTTGCATCATGTCCATAGATTGCTGCTTTTGTAAGGGAAGAAGTTACAACTGATTTACTTAATGTAACTGCATCTTCTTTTGATGCCGCATTAATTACTTTTACTTCAAATAATGCTGTCGCACCTTCACCATCACCTGCGATTTTTCTTGCAAGGAATGTATTTACTACATTTAATGCTTCACAGAATGCTTTGTAATCTTCATTTTCTTCAGTGATTTCTGCATTTCCAGCCATACCGTTTGCAAGCAGTAATACTGTATCGTTTGTAGAAGTATCTCCGTCTACAGAAACCATATTGAAGGTATCTTTAATGTTTTCCTGCAATGCTTTTAACAGCAATTCTTTGGAGATGTTCACATCAGTTGTGACAAATCCAAGCATTGTGCACATATTCGGATGGATCATACCAGAACCTTTGCACATACCACCGATGGTTGCTGTTTTTCCGCCAACTTCAAATTCTACAGCAATTTCTTTATTTACTGTATCAGTTGTCATGATTGCTTTGGAAGCAAGTGCTCCGTGTTCCAAAGAACCGCCCTTTGCTTCTGCAAGCATTTCCACACCTGCTAAGATTTTATCCATTGGAAGCTGCATTCCGATAACACCTGTGGATGCTACTAAAACAGATTCTTCAGGGATGTTAAATGCTTTTGCTGCTGCTTTTGCTGTGTCGAGGCAATAACCGTATCCTTCTGCACCTGTACATGCATTTGCCACACCCGCATTAATGATGACTGCCTGCGCATAGTCTGATTCATGCACTACTTTATAATCCCATTTTACCGGCGCTGCTTTTACAACGTTCGTAGTAAATGTTCCAGCTGCTTTACATGGTGCCTGGCTGTATACAAGGGCCATGTCCATTCTGTTCTTATATTTAATGCCCGCTTCTACGCCGGCTGCTTCAAAGCCTTTTGCTGCGGTAACTCCGCCCGGAATCTGTTTCATACTTCGCTTTTGTATGGCACAGCTGTGTCATACACTCCTTTCTTCTACTGGATAAATGCTGTGATATTTTTTTCGTTTAATGTAAAATCGTAATAATTTAAGTCTTCTCGCTTTGTCCAGCCGATTTCCTTCCAGAATGCATTTCCAATATCATTCTGTGTAAATGCAATCAGGCTGACCTTATTAATCTGAAGCTCTTTCAATTTTTCCATGCACCAAACAACCATGGTCTTTCCAATCCCCTGACGTCGGTAATCTTTATGTACACATACATGATAGAGGCATCCTCGTCGTCCATCTGAACCGCAAAGGATTGCTCCCACGATTTCGCCATTTTCTTCTGCTACAACACTCAGGCCCGGATTCCATTTTAAGAATCTCTCAATGCCTTCTTTAGAGTCATCCACACTTCGGATACCAAAGCCTTTGATGGTCTTCCAGAGGGCATAAACTTTGTCGTAGTCTTCTATTTTCATTTCTCTGATATTCATTCAAATCTCCTTATGGGAACATTGGAACCAGTTCCAGACCTTCGCTTTCTTTCAGGCCAAACATCAGGTTCATGTTCTGTACCGCCTGACCGGCAGCACCCTTTACAAGGTTGTCCATTGCGCCCATCATGATGATGCGTTTTGTACGAGGGTCAATTTTGAAGTTTACATCTACATAGTTACTTCCTTCTACCCATTTTGTCTGAGGACATACATCCTTATCAAGAACACGGACAAACTTTTCATTTGCATAATATTTATCGTAAACTGCTTTTACTTCTTCATAAGTTACGTCTTTTTTCAATGTTGCGTAAGCTGTGATCAAAATACCACGATTCATTGGAACCAGATGCGGTGTGAAGTTTAACAGTACCTGTTCGCCAGATGCGTAAGATAACTGTTCTTCAATTTCCGGTGTATGTCTGTGGCTTGCCACACCGTAAGCTTTGATGTTTTCGTTTACTTCACAGTAGAGGTTATCGACCTTTGCTCCGCGTCCTGCACCTGAAGTACCGGATTTTGCATCGATGATGACTGTATTCATATCGATCAGTCCCTCTTTTGCAAGTGGATAGATAGACAATGTAGAGCATGTCGGGTAACATCCCGGATTTGCGATCAGTCTTGCTTTTTTGATATCTTCACGGTTGATCTCGCAAAGTCCGTAAACAGCTTCTTCGATAAACTGCGGAGACTTGTGTTCAATACCGTACCATTTTTCATAAGTAGCTACATCTTTAATACGGAAGTCTGCACTCAGGTCAACAATCTTTACCTTATTTAAAATGTCTTCGTTTACAAGAGATGCACATAAGCCCTGTGGTGTTGCTGTGAAGATTACGTCTACTTCATTTGCCAAAGCTTCCATATTATCATCCATGCAGACATCGTCTACGATTTGGAAGAAGTTCTGGTATACTTCGTAATATTTCTTATCAATATAGCTTCTTGAGCCATACCATTTGATTTCTGCTTCTTTATGGTTCATAAGGAGTCTGACAAGCTCACCGCCTGCGTAACCTGTAGCTCCGATAATTCCTACTCTGATCATTTTTTCATTCTCCTCCGAAGGTAATTTTCTCCGATTTTTAAGTATTCTTTCTATATATTATACTTTTTTTCGATTCTGTCAACCTTTTTTATCATTTCCTTTGCATATTTATTCATATTTTATGCATAATATGCACTTATTTGTGAATATTTTTAATTTTTATGTATAAATTTGCACTTGCATTTCTATATAGATTGGTGTATAGTAATGCTCAGTTGGAAAAACACGCCCAAAACGGGGCGAAAACGTATAAAAATGGACATTTACATAAGGAGATTGAAATTATGAAAGAAAAAGTTGTTTTAGCGTACTCAGGCGGTCTTGATACAACAGCCATCATCCCATGGTTAAAGGAACAGTTCGATTACGAAGTTATCTGCTGCTGCATCGACTGCGGACAGGGAAATGAATTAGACGGACTGGATGAAAGAGCAAAATTATCCGGTGCTTCCAAATTATATATTGAAGATGTTGTAGATGAATTCTGTGAAGATTTCATTATGCCATGTGTACAGGCTGGCGCAGTTTACGAAAACAAATATTTACTCGGAACATCTATGGCTCGTCCGGTAATTGCAAAACGTCTCGTAGAAATCGCTCGTAAAGAAGGCGCTGTTGCAATCTGCCACGGTGCAACTGGTAAAGGAAATGACCAGATTCGTTTTGAACTTGGTATCAAAGCATTGGCTCCAGACATTAAAGTAATCGCTCCATGGCGTATGACAGATGTATGGACCATGCAGTCTCGTGAAGATGAAATCGAATACTGTAAAGCACATGGTATCGACCTTCCATTCTCTACAGACAGCAGCTACAGTCGTGACCGTAACTTATGGCACATCAGCCATGAAGGTCTGGAACTTGAAAACCCTGCATTAGAACCAAACTACGATCACCTTTTAGTTTTAGGTGTTTCTCCAGAACACGCTCCTGACGAAGGCGAATATGTAACAATGACTTTCGAAGCTGGTGTTCCTACTTCTGTAAACGGAAAAGCTATGAAAGTTGCTGATATTATCAAAGAATTAAACGCACTTGGAGGAAAACATGGTATTGGTATCGTAGATATCGTTGAAAACCGTGTAGTTGGTATGAAATCCCGTGGTGTATATGAAACACCAGGCGGAACAATCCTTATGGAAGCACACAAACAGCTGGAGGAATTAGTTCTTGACCGTGCTACAATGGAAACAAAGAAAGACCTCGGAAACAAACTTGCTCAGGTTGTTTACGAAGGAAAATGGTTCACACCACTTTGCGATGCACTTCGCGCATTCGTTTCCAGCACACAGAAATATGTAACTGGTGAAGTAAAATTCAAACTTTACAAAGGCAATATCATTAAAGCCGGAACAACTTCTCCATACAGCTTATACAGCGAATCCTTAGCTTCCTTCACAACAGGTGATTTATATGACCACCATGATGCAGATGGATTCATCACATTATTTGGACTTCCATTAAAGGTACGCGCAATGAAGCTTCAGGAAGTAGAACAGAACAAGAAATAAGGTTTCTATAGAAAATGGCTCCGAATTCGGAGCCATTTCTTTTGTATAATTTCTACTTCGGAATCCAGATTCCATCCTCTCCATATGGCTGCCACATGGAAATTCCTACCAAATCTTCTGTTCCATTATCATTTAAGAAAATAATCTGCACCATTGTCTCTGCATCCGTATCTTTCTCCACGAAGCATACTAATTCTTCATTTGTACTGATATTTAATAGTTTCGCTGCTGCAGTGATCGGATCGAACAGGGCCTGATATTCCATTGATGAACTCAGTAACGCATTTTTATTCAATGCTTCTCCCAATCCATTGGTGTAGTAGTCCATCGGTGTTCCATTCACGTTCCTATTTGGATATGCAAGTTCAAATTCTTCCCATGTATGGATTCCTTCATAAAAATGATAGGTTAATGATGTAAGCTTGATTTCTCCATCTATTTTTTCAAATTCAATATTGCTATCCCAAACGGTCAGGTGTGGCGTAGAATCTGATGCATAATATCGGATGTATGCTCCATTTTCATCACATTCCACAATTTCGTACAGCGTTTCTCCGAACATTGGTCACGGGCTGGACCATCCAAAATAGGTACATTCTTCGTCAAGAATTGCATACTCCTGCATCCTGGCAATTGCTTCGTCGGTGGACAATTCCAGAATTGTGTTTACATCCCGATTGCAGAAAGTCTCTGCCCAGCTTGCTGCAAAAGTTTCACTGTCTGACAGCATGATATCCTCTGTTTCACCGCTTAGCGGGTATTCCAATTGCTCGTACTTCTGATATAATTCGTTTTCTGACATTTCCGAGAATACAATCCTTAAAAATCCAACTGCATAATTGTCTTTTAAGGTTTCTCTTAGCTCTTCTTCCGTATATCCTGATAAAACCTGACAATTAAAAGTCTGTATTTTTTCTCCTTCTGTTCTGTAATCAGCAGTCAAAATAAGGCTCTCTTCCGGAACGATTTCAATTTTTTTGTCAGAATTCAATACACCAAAGGAACTGGAACCGTTCCCCGGATAGTCTGACAGCGGGCAAGGTAAACAGGTTGTAACACTTTTGTTATTCAGCATATACAGCTTACTATCTTCTGAAAATTTCGAAATTTCACGACTAAATTCCAATGTATTGTCAGATAGCGCAGGATTATCAGTCTCACCAAACATTAAAATTCTTCTTTCCATCAGATTTCCGTATTCATAAATTTCATAATAAAGCAACAGACTTTTTATATTATCCTGCAGAAAATAACTAAACTCGCTCTCTGAAATGATTGCATCCTCCGTCTCATTGCTGTCCCAATCTCCTGTTTTTATCCAGCTTTTTGAGCTTGGAATTCCACACCCCAGAACCAACACTGCGACAAGCAGCATCAACGCAGGCAATAAAACCATCCTTTTTGTAGATGTCCCCGCAGAAATTTCCTGAATTCTTCGTTTCATGCTCTTTTTGTCACCTGACATGGAGGTTGCCGCACATAAATGCTGGCCCCTGCTCTGTGCATGTTCCAGCATTTGAAGCAATGCATAGCCATAGTTCCTTTTTTCTTCTGTCGTCTGCCCTTTCAAAGCCCTCGCGTCACAAGCAATCTCTGCATCTTCTTCCGCACAGATGGACGCATACCATACAAGCGGATTCCACCAGTATATGACACACAGCAAAATTCTTACCGCAGTCCATAAATTATCCTTTTGAGCAAAATGTGCCAGTTCATGTCGCAATACACATTCATACAGTTTCTGATCCTGATAAATCTCCTCAGGAACAACAATTTGTGGTTTCAATATCCCTGCCAAGCATGGAACACTTACCTGATTTCCAACACGTACAATAATTCCTTTCGCCATGTCTCTTTGTTCCATCTGCCGGATGCATCTTTTTAGCTGGCGATTTCTGTAGAGTGTATAGCCGCCCACAATCACACTTCCTGCAAGCCAGACACAAACTGGTATTAATTGCTTCCCCTGTATTGGGGAAACAAGCGCCAATTTTTTCTCTGACTCAGATATTGGGAGCTCTGTTCCTGCAATTTGGGCTGTTGGATTGACTGCCTCATAGATTTTAGTGCCTGTATTTTCATTTTCTATCTGTTCCTGCCACTGTATCTTCTCGTTTTGCACCTCTGAATCTGTCACAGAAATTTCATTCAAATCATTCTTTTCAAGCATTTCAGATACTATCTCATATGGCGCGTTTAAAATATCCGCTGCTGTGCCAAATACCGGAAGCTCCCATCCCGCAAAAGGAAGTAACAGTCTGATCATCGGAATCAGCCACAGTGCATAAATTACTCCCGGTGCCAGTTTCTTTCGAAACACATTTCTAATTAATAGTACAAGTCCTATTAAACATAAACTGCTCACAAAAAAGTATAAAAATCTCATCTGTGCCTCCCGGCTACTGCCCCATACTGTCCAACATATTTTTCAGTTCGTCGATTTCCTCTTTTGATAATTTCTGCTCTTTCACAGCATTGCTAACCATCAAAAGCAGATTCCCGCGATAAACTCTATCCAAAATAGAATGAGTTTCTTCTAAAATTGTCTCTTCCTGACTCCAGATTGCGGAATATTCTTTTACTTTTCCACTTTCATCTACTTTGATCGCGCCTTTTTCCAGCATTCGTTTCAAAAATGAAGTAACCGCATGCTTTGTCCAACCCTTGGATTCCTTCAATGCGTCGCAAATTTCTCTTAACGTCGATGGAGATTTCTCCCAAAGCACCTGCATAATGTACCATTCATTTTCCGATAAACCTGAATTATATTTCATAAGCCCTCCTGCTAAGCCATTTGTTAATCATTTGATTAATTATACTCTAGCACAGTTTTTTATTCATTGCAATACTTTCGTTAATCATTTTATTAACGAATTAGTGTACAAAAATGGCGTGACCATTTGGTCACGCCACTAAAAACCTATTCAATTATTTTAATATACAGCTGTCAAATATGAACAATTCAAAATCATCCTTGACTTCTTCATATCGTTCCACACTCTTAATCGTGTAAGTCACAGACAAGGCGCCAAGTGCTCTGCAAACTCTTCTGGAAATATTGTTTACATATCTGTGGTCGTAAGCGATGAAATCCGGTCTGGTCAGTACATTGGTCAAAAGATAAGTAACCAAAGTGTACACTTTTTTCAGTTTTGGATTTTTCGTTTCCTTAGACAGATTTCCGGAAAGCTGCCCTCTCATGACATCCTGCCGATGTTTCTTATACCACATCAGCGCAAATGGGTGAAAGCTTTCAATACAATAATCCCCCTTATAACCCTTCAGCACTTCATTTCCAAGCGCACATACCTTCGTAAGCGGTCTGTCCATCTTATATTCAATGATCAGCGGAACTTTTCCATCTACTAACTTTAACACCTCTTCAAAAGTCGGTATCGTCTCTTTCGATCCCGCCAAATGGAATTTCTGAAGCTCTTCCAATGTGTAGTCCCACACATTACCCTCCACACCACACATTCGTTTCAATGTGGCATCATGAAAGACCACCAGCTTATCGTCTTTGGAAAGCTGTACATCAAACTCCATGCCATATCCGGCATCTACAGCCTTCCTAAATGCCGCCAGAGAATTCTCTGGTGCTTCTCCCTCATTATGAAATAAACCTCTATGAGCATAAAATTTCTGCTTCATAAAAGGGGTTCGGTCTGCCCGATTCATCATTCGTGGTGCAACCAAAAGCAAATACAATACCAGCAAAATGGTTACCAAAATCAGCAAAACCTTCATATTAAACGCACTTCTTTCTTAATCTCTCATTCTAATCATCTACATCAAAATTCTCTAATAAGCTTTTCTTCTGAATTGGCTTCGCATCCCCATGTTTTACCTGAGTCATACAGATAAATGCAAGGATTGCAAAAAATACCGCGTATGGGAATAATACCCTGTAAGACACATGCTCCAAAAGAAATCCTGACAGGATCGGTGTGATTACCTGTGCAGACATGGAGAACGTATAATAATATCCTGTATATTTACCAACATCAGCTGCAGAACACATTTCCACGACCATTGGTAAAGAGTTTACTCCGATGGATGCCCATGCAAATCCTACAATTCCAAAAAATACATTCATTAACGGACTGTAGGAATCAAATAATCCGGCCGCACCAAAGCACAGTGCCAGCAATGCAATACCAAGCAGAATGGATTTCTTACGGCCAATCTTACCGGAAATAAAACCGATCGGAATATAGCTGATGATGGCAGCCACAGTACATACCATTAAGCAGCTTGCGTAACCGCCGCCTTCCATCCCCCAAACGATGGTCGCATATCGGGAGAATGCAGTTGTCACACCATTATATGCAGTAAACCATAATGCAACAGACAAAAGAATAAAAATCAAACTTCTCTTTACTTCTTTTGGAAGCTCCGCAGTGCTGGAAACTGCCGGAATTTCTTCATCCTCATTATCTGTCACAATTTCCGCACTCAGTTTCTTTTCCTTGATCGTCAGGAATAAAATCACCACGCAGATTGCCATGAACGCTGCAATAGAAATGAACAGTGGATAGTAATCCGGTCTGTCACCATCCCCTACAACGAACTGAATCATTGCCAAAGCATATAATCCACCCACAGCACCCATCAAGTTGATAACCGCATTTCCTTTACTTCGAAGTGGCTTCGGTGTTAAGTCCGGCATCAATGCAACCGCCGGGGAACGGTAAAATCCCATAGAAACCAGCAGCATAAATAATACGGCGACAAACATGACCAGATTCTGTGTACGGTCTGCGTATGGTAAAATCAAAAGCAGTACTGCCGCCGCTGCTGTACCAATTAAAATAAACGGCATTCGTTTTCCGATTTTTGTATCTACTTTATCTGATAAGGCCCCAAAAAACGGAAGCAGGAACAATGCCAATACATTATCCGCCGCCATGATGACACCTGTCATAGTCTCCTTCATATGGAAGCTGTTTTTCAAAATCAATGGAATGATATTATCGTACATCTGCCAGAAGGCACTGATGGATAAAAATGCCAGACCAATCAGCATGGTTCTCTTGTAATTTAATTTCATCTCTTTCCCTTTCGTTTTCTAAACTTTTTCTTGATTATACCTATTTTTTTATCCTCTGTCTATTTTCGCAGAAGATTTCTCACAGATTTTACCTGGTATTTACTTTCAAAAAATAAGGGGAATCTTTCGATTCCCCGCTGCTCTTATTCTAAACCGTTTACATATTCAGTAATTGCGGAACTGTCAACTGTCACTGCAGGTTTTTCTGCATTCTGAACTGTTACTACTGCAGAATATCCAAGCCATACAACAATTGCTGCTGCAACTACAACTGCGCAAATCTTTGCGATCATAGATTTACGTTTTGCTTTTTTGGCAATCTCTTTTCTGTTCTTCTTTTCCTCTTTATACTGATTTACCTTTTCCTGACTCATGGTGAAACTCCTCTTTTCTATTTTTCGCCGCACACTTCAATCATGATCACATTTCCTGCACAGCTAATGACCTATCTATGAGTATAACATAAATCTGTGAAAAATCCATGTTTTTTGTAAATTTTTAGCCAACAAGAATAATTCCGCCATCACTTGCATACATGCTGCTGATGCCATGGGTATCAATTGTAAAAATGTCTTTGACTTTCACACGTTTTAAAATCTCTTCTTTGACCATTTCGGCCCTGGCTGGGCAATTGCAATGAGAAATCGCAATAATCTTTTCTTCTGAATTTTTCAGTTCATTTACAAAACAGTCAATCATGTTTTTGAGCGCGCGGTTAATTCCTCGTGACTGTCCAAGCTGAATGATCTGTCCATCCGGAGTTGCTCCCATATAAGGTTTAATGTTCAGTGCATTGGCTACAAATGCCTTTAAATTGCTTAATCGGCCATTTTTTCGGAGAACTTCCAATGTCTCCAATACAAAATAAGTATTCTGTTCATTTCTATAAGCAGTGACCGCTTCCACCGTTTTTTCAAAAGACATGCCTGCTTTTTCGCATTCTTCAATCTTTAAGGCAATCAAAGTCTCCCCGACGGATGCCGAACAGGAATCAAATACATGAATCTTTTTATCCCCATACTCTTCATGGTACAGATTTTTTCCTAAAACCGCACTGTTATAGGACCCGCTTAAATTTCCAGACAATGTTACCGCATAAACATGCTCTGCCTCACAGTTGTAAGCTTCCATATATCTTTCCGGAGAAGGGCAGGAAGATTTCGGACAATTTGGGCTCTCTGCCACCTTCTTTAAAAAATCCGCCTGATCAAATGTCTCATCATCTATGATGTGGTAGTCGTCCACCTGCATGGATAATGGAACACTTTCAAAATGCGAATCATTTTTACATCTTTCCGGTAATTCGCCGCAGCTGTCAACAATAATTTTATAACTCATATACCTCTTCTCCTTAAACTACTACTCCCTCATTTGCCCGTAAAGGCTTATTCTAACAAAAAGAATATCATAATATATCATACCATTTCAACTTGTTTTTAAAACCACGTTGATTCTTCCTGCCGTCCAAGCTATACTAAAGATAATATTTAGGAGAAAATCTATGATCGCATTACAAATTCAGGAAATTAAAAATTTTATGAGCAAACTTCTGCTCTCACAAACCTTCGATGCCTTTCATCTTATTGAAGGAAGTATTACAACTTATAATACCTTCCACATTGACGGAAGAATCCATAAAGATTTTTTCACAGAGGAAGAAATCGAGGAACGAAAATTAAACGACCGGGAGTTTTCTCTCTGGAAAGAGGTTAAACCTTTCTGTCTTGAGCTTATCAAGGGCAAAAAAACACCCCTCGGTTTTAAATTTGTTTTCCAGCTTTCTAAAGAAAACACTGAAAAATTACTAACTTCCTCAGGTATTACTTCTATCCGTCCGGAAAATGTATCAGGTCTTTTGTTAAATGTACGCTATGATAACGGAACGCTTTCCTGTATTACCGCCACAAACCTGAACCTGTTCACACTGGACAAATCCTTAGAACACGCCTGGGACGATATGGTAAAACGCTTCTTTAAACAACAGGAGATCAGCTTTTTGTAAGCTGACCTCCTTATTTTTTACTTCTGTTTGCACTTTTATGAATTCCGATTGTTTATTTTGCAAGCAGCATCATAATCTGATTGCTTCTTGCAATGAATTTTGTCATTGCTTCCGGTGAAAGCGGTTTGTGGCTGATCATTGCAAGGTCATAAAGCTGTTCACAGAAGAGATTTGTATTTTCTCCATCTTTGTTTGCTAATACATACTGAACCAGCTTGTTATTTGCGTTCAAGACAAGTGTTTCTTCGCCGCCAAACATGGATGGATCCATGCCAGGCATTCCATACATTCTCATCATTTCCTGCATACGTCTGCTCTCTTCTGATAAGGTTACCATAGAGGAAACTTCCTCATTTTTCAGTTTTTCCACCTTTACCTGAAGATTTTCATTATCCAGTGCTTTTCTGAAAAGTTCTGTTAAAGCATCTGTTGTTTCTTTCATTTCTTCTTCAGATACAGCTTCTTTGAAATCATCAGTTAAGTCAGCATCGATTCTCTGGAAATGTACATTTTCATTTGCGCGTTCTACGTGAGTTACAAAAGCGGAATCAATGTTGTGATGTAAGATCACTGCATTTTTGCCTTCTGCACGGAACATGTTAATGTACTGGCTCTGCTGAATTTCATCTGTTACGTAGAAAATAATTTCAGGTTTCTTTTCTTCAGAAGCTTCCTTGCCTTCTTCCGCTGTTTCCTCTACAACTTCTGCTTCTGGTTCTTCCGGAAGCAGGTCTTTCAATGTCTGATATTTTCCATCAAGGTCTTTGTAAAGGATGTAGTCCATCATCTTATCAGAGAATTTTGTATCTTTGATGCATCCGAATTTGATAAACGGGCTGATATCGTCCCAATATTTTTCGTAGTCATCACGCTGAGTTTTACACATACCGCTGAGCTTATCAGCAACTTTCTTTGTGATATAATCAGAAATCTTCTTAACAAATCCATCGTTCTGTAACGCACTTCTTGATACGTTCAGCGGAAGATCCGGACAGTCAATCACACCTTTTAAAAGCATCAAGAACTCTGGAATTACTTCCTTGATGTTATCCGCGATGAATACCTGATTGTTGTAAAGTTTAATGGTTCCTTCGATAGAATCATATTCTGTATTAATCTTCGGGAAGTATAAAATACCCTTTAAATTAAATGGATAATCCATATTTAAGTGAATCCAGAATAATGGTTCTTTGTAATCGTGGAATACTTTGCGATAGAACTCTAAATACTGTTCCTTTTCACATTCATTTGGATGTTTTGTCCAGAGTGGTGCTGTATCACTTAAGGAAACTGGAGCCTGTTTCTTTGGCTTTTCTTCTTTCTTTTCTTCAGCTTCGCCTTCTTCTGTTACAACCTCTGCCTCTCCTGTTGTTTCTTCTTCCTCTTCTGCATCGAATGCGCCAATTTCTTCGCCTTCTTTAAAAAGATAAATTTCAGTTGGCATGAAAGAACAGTATTTCTGGATAACTTCTCTTGCACGGTATTCATTGGCAAATTCTAAGCTTTCTTCATTTAAGAACAATGTAATCGTTGTACCAACTTCTGTTTTTGTACCTTCCGTCATGGAGAATTCTGTACCGCCATCGCATTCCCAATGCACCGGAGCTGCACCTTCCTTATAAGAAAGAGTATCAATGTGTACTTCATCTGCTACCATGAATGCAGAATAGAAACCAAGACCAAAGTGTCCGATGATCTGATCTTCATTTGTTTTATCTTTATATTTTGCAAGGAAATCTGTAGCACCCGAAAATGCAATCTGGTTAATATATTCTTCCACTTCATCTGCATCCATACCAAGACCTGTATCGACAAATTTCAGTGTCTTTTCTTCTGGATTAACCAGTACCATAATCTTATTTTTATGTCCTTCCGGGAATGTATATTCTCCCATGACTTCCAGTTTCTTTAATTTTGTAATTGCATCACATCCGTTAGAAATTAACTCTCTAAAGAAAATGTCGTGATCTGAATATAACCACTTTTTAATAATTGGAAAAATATTTTCGCTGTTGATTGATAAACTTCCGTGTTTTTCACCCATGTCTTTTTACTCCTTACTTCTATACTTGTTTTCATTCTATTGGTTGTCATAACTGACCATCTGGTATGTATTTTAATCCTCGTTATAATAAAAGTCAATATAAAAATTAGCACTCAATCGTGTTGAGTGCTAATAATTTTGTGAAGAATCTAAAATTTTTATGAAATTTGATTATTTTATGTTCTGAAACTAGAAATTTAAGTATGCAATCTTATAGAAAGAGTATAGCGATACAACTGCGATTGCAGTAAGCAATGTTCTGACCGCTTTATGTTCCTCTACTTCCTTATACAGGCCAATCTGGCAGGCAAGTGCCGGCAATGCCGGGAACAAATACCTTCCCTGAGGCTGAAAATCCACGAAATACGCATTGTAAATTGTTAAAAGATACATCAAAGCAATCATAGCCCACATGGTCCAGTACGTCAATCTAACGCGGATGACAGACTCTCCTGTGGCTTTCTTCCGCTTAATGTTCTGATGAACTAAAATACCCACCACTGAAAACAGCGCAATATATAAGGCTGACATCAATACATAATACCAGCCTTTTGCTTCCAGACTGTAAATTCCGTAATAACCAAAATAGTTCTTAAAGAGTTCCTCATTAAAATTCCAATCCACGAAAAACTCTTTTAATGTTACACCCTTCTCGAAGAGCAGTGTAGATTTCGCCTGTTCGATTGCCGGTGTGGATGGCTTATATTCCGGCCATGCAGTCGCCTCGATGACCTGATCTACTGCCGCCCCTTTATTTAATCCATAATAACCTAAATCAGGCAGATAACGCACCAGTACAATTGCAAATGCAGTGCCAAGCAGACATAGATATTTCACGAACATCTGCTTTCTTTCATTCTTCTCTGCAAAGATCAGACGATATAGAAGGAGCATAAAAATCGTTGCGAGCACCAGATAGAATGTCTTCTTTGCCATTAACAGATTCGCAAAGACAAATCCCATGCCAAGATACGCTGGAATATGACGCTTTTTAAAAGGTTCTTTCAAAATCCTATTCACCGCGCTATTGCCAGATAACACTTCATAAGCCGCAATTACCGTAAACAGATAATCATAGGCATCTGATGTAGCATAGGAGAACAAATACCAAAGCTGTGGTGTTGCAAAGAACAAAATGACCATGTACCGTTCTTTTTTGATATTCCTTAACACCAGACATCCAAGAATCAAGATCATCAGCATTCCCAGAGCTCTAAAGGCCATGGGAAACCCACAAAGATTTGCAAACTTTCCTGCAAATAAATAGTAGAGATTGATTTCTGACAAGCGGGTCATACCGTAACCGGAAACCGTTCCTGCTACAAATTCACTTCTTACATCCGGCTGAATCCAATGAGCCCGGTAATACTCCACAGCAGCTCTCGTCTGCATTTCATCCGGATGAACCGTTCCGCCGTAGGCACTGGTAAATGCAATGTTCCATGAAAGCAGGATTGCTGTAATTCCTGCAATTCCTAGAACCACATCCAAAAGATTCAAATAGCTGCGATCATTTTTTATATCCAGCACCTTAAATAAGTACCAGTAAATAAATGTCCAGAGCACAATATAAAACAACAGATTCAAAATGCTCATAAAACCAGCCACATCTGAAATTTGTCTCATCAAAGGTTCTGCCAGCATAAGTGCCGGACTGTCATTTTGGGTCGTAATACTCACGCCCTGCTCTTCCGCCTGCAGACTCAGGATTCCTTCATTTGGAGTGAAGTTTTCTAAAATCTGTTCCGACAGCATCTTACACACCTGACGACCATGAACTCTGATCTCAATGCTTTCTAAATACAGTTCTTCATAAGTGTCATAGTGGATAGGTGCGATACTGGTAAATTCTGATCCCCAGAAGTACAGATCCGCCTGTCCGTCGATGACTTCTGCTTCTGCAAGAAGCTCTTCTCCGCAATAAACCGAGGTAATTGCGTCTCCGGAAGGGTCAAAAACATAGTTTAATGTAATGTGGGTATAGACCTGTCTTCCCGTGAATAAAAACAGCAGAAAGGTTAACAATAACCCTATCATGTAGATTTTCGAAAAATGTATTTTCTTCTTCAAGATTGTTTCCTCTGAAATGTATTTTTCTCATTATAACACAAAAAATCCGATATTGTTACCAATACCGGATTTCTTATGCGGGAAAAGGGACTTGAACCCTCACGTCGTTGCCAACACTAGATCCTTAGTCTAGCCTGTCTGCCAATTCCAGCATTCCCGCGAACAAATGATATATTATCAGACACATTATCATTTGTCAACTATTAATTTTCATTTTTTTACATTTTTTTCAACCTTTGTTCAGCTGCGATTTTGTGTCGCAACTACATTACTGCCAAATACATCTTTAACAAGTACATCTCCGATCATGACCGGAAGTTTTACAACCGTTCCGCCTATCATCTTCATTGCCTCAAACATCTCATCTTTTGGAATCGTTGTATCTGTTTTTACTGCCACCATACGTCCATCCTCACATCGAAGGGTCGTCGTAATGGTTCTCTGAGGATCTGTGCACTCCGTTTCCGCGTATTTTGCCCCTCGTTTACAGGTATTCCCTTTTACTTCCAGTACCCGTCCGTCTGCTGCAAGTTCTATTTCCAGCGCACATCCCATCGGGCATCCAATACATGTCATTTCTCTTTTCATCTGCTAGTCCTCCAAAGCAAACCGAAGTTCTTCTGCACCTTCCAATAAATCTTTTTTTAATACAATACTTTCCATTTCCCCTGGTGCAGCCTTTGCTTTTTTCTTTGAGAAGATTATCTCTTCACCCTTATAAACATTGATTCGCACATCACGAAAAACATCTGCAACTCTGAAGTAAACATTCACATCTTTGTTTGCTGTAATTTTTTGAGGAACTGTATAGCGAATCTTTCCATCAGTTTTCAGCGTAATTGCTGCACCCTTCTTGCAAGTTCCCTGAATATAAGCTGCTGCGCTCTTTCCGGCAATTGCGGCTTCCTGAGATACAAAGTCTACAAGGTCATGTACGTGAAGTACATTACCGCAAGCAAAAATACCTTCTACCTCTGTTTCTCTGTCCTGATCTACCACTGCACCGTTTGTAATATGATCGAGACTGATTCCTGCACGTTTTGACAGCTCATTTTCAGGAATCAAACCTACTGAAAGAAGCAGTGTATCACAACTGATGTACTGTTTTGTTTCTTCGATCGGTCTTCTGTTTTCATCTACCTTGGCAATCGTAACACCTGTTACACGTTCTTTTCCATGAACTTCTACAACTGTATGGCTCAATAATAATGGAATGTCAAAATCCACAAGACACTGCTGAATATTTCTTGCAAGTCCGCCAGAATACGGCATCAGTTCACAAACGGCTTTTACCTTTGCACCCTCCAGTGTCATACGTCTTGCCATAATCAGACCAATATCTCCAGAACCCAAAATAACAACTTCTTTTCCCGGCATATAGCCTTTCATATTTACATACTTTTGTGCTGTTCCGGCACTATAGATACCAGCTGGTCTTGTTCCGGCAATGTTTAATGCACCTTTTGCACGTTCACGGCATCCCATTGCCAATACAATTGCTTTTGCCTGAATCTGAAAAATTCCTTCCTCTTCATTGGTCGCTGTAATTATTTTGTCTTCTGTAATATCCAGCACCATGGTATTTAATTTGAATGGAATTCCAAGCTCACGGACCTTTTGTTCGTATTTCCACGCATATTCCGGTCCTGTCAGCTCTTCTCCAAAGTTGTGTAAGCCAAAACCATTATGAATGCACTGTTGCAAAATACCGCCCAGATTTTCGTCACGCTCTAAAATAAGAATATCTCTGATGCCGCATTCATATGCTGCTGTCGCTGCGCTCATTCCCGCAGGACCTCCGCCGATGATCACCAAATCTGTCATAGCGCTTACACCTCCTTTGTCTTTCCTATATTTATGTAAGATCCTTCTCCAGACTTTGTAACTGCTTCATACGGAATCCCAAGCTCCTTTGATAGAAGCTCTACAATCTGCGGACTACAGAAACCGCCCTGACACCGTCCCATCTGCGCTCTGGTACGTCTTTTTACGCCATCCAAATCTCTTGCCCCTGGATTGGTACGAATCGCTCGCAGAATTTCCCCTTCGGTGATAGCTTCGCAGCGACATACAATTTTCCCAAAAGACTTATCCTTTTTGATCATCTCATTCTTTTCTTCGATGCCTGCTTCTCGAAAAGCATGCTGTGCTTCTCTGATCGGATGATAGCTTTCCTTCGGAAGAAGCACTGCCCCCTGTTCTTTTAAAAGTTCTGCTGCATATTCTGCGATCGCAGGAGCTGAGCTAAGGCCTGGAGATTCAATGCCTGCTGCATTGATAAAGCCTGGTTTTGGAGCATTCATAATGAAATCTCCTGTACTTCCCACCGCACGAAGTCCGCAGAAGGAAGTGATTGTTTTATTATATGGAATATCCGGCACATTTTCTTTTGCCTGACGAATGATATTGTCAAAACCAACCGCTGTTGTAGATGTATCTTCTTTATCTTTAATATCCACAGAAGTTGGTCCGGTCAACAAATTTCCATCCACAGTCGGCGTTACAAGAATTCCTTTTCCCATTTTTGACGGAGTCCTGAAGATTGTGTGAGATACCAGATTTCCACACTCCTTGTCTAATAAAATATATTCTCCGCGCCTTGGATGCACAGTAAAAGAAGTATCTCCCACCATTGCCGCAATCTTATCAGAATACAATCCAGCTGCATTAATGATATATTTTGTTTGCAATACTTTTTTATCAGAACGGACTTCGTAATATCCATCTTTTTCGCAAATTTCTTTTACTTCAAAGTTCAGCTCCAGTTGCGCGCCATTGTCCATTGCGTTTCCAATTGCCGCAATTGTCAGTTCATAAGGGCAGGTAATCGCACCTGTGGGCGCATATAAGGCACACAGTACATTTTCAGAAAGATTTGGTTCCAGTTTCTTTAGCTCATCTTTTTCTACGATTTTTAAACCTTTTACGCCGTTTGTGCAGCCCCGTTCGTAGAGAGCTTTAATAATCTCTCTATCCGCTTCGCTAAAACCAATTACCAAAGAACCATTATTATCATATTTCACGCCTAATTCTTCTGCGATTTGGGGCATCAATTCAGAGCCTCTGACATTTAATTTGGCTTTTAAACTTCCAGGTTTCGCATCAAAACCAGCATGAACGATTGCAGAGTTCGCTTTGGTTGCCCCCATCGCCACATCATTTTCTTTTTCTGCAATGCATAACTTTAAATCATATGCCGAAAGTGTTCTGGCAATCATTCCACCAATCACTCCTGCACCAATAATCACGACATCAAACATCCTGCAATTCTCCTTTAGAAATCCTGTTATTTTTCTTTCCGTTTCGTTTCATTTCCAGTATAATAAAATGAGCAAAACCATTCAATAATTCGTGCAGATATAGGCAAATTGGCACTTTATTATGATAATCGCGCACAATTTGCTCATTTAAGAGGTGTATTTATGTACAAACGAGAACGAGAACAGCAAATCCTGTTTCTTTTACAGGAACATCAGGAAATGGCCGTGGCAGAGCTTGCAAAATTGCTCTACACCAGCGAGTCCAGCATCAGGCGCGACTTAACTGCAATGGAACTAAATGGACTTGTAAAACGAACTCATGGCGGAGTAAAGCTGATTGCAGAGAACCCTGCACTTGTACCTTTTTCCAGTCGTCTTCATCTTCACATTGCAGAAAAAAAGAAAATTGCAAAAAAAGCATTATCTTTCGTTCAGGACGGTCAGGTCATCTTTTTAGATCAGTCCTCCAGCGCACTGTTCGTTGCTCATGAACTGGTAGGGAAAAAACAGGTAACGATCATCACAAATAATATTGAAATTTTAACAACCATGTCAAAATCCAAATTAAAGGTTTATGCTTCCGGGGGATATATCAGTCCTACGAACCGAAACTGCCTGATTGGGGAGGATGCTCATGAGATTTTTGCAAAGACGCATGCAGATGTTCTGTTTTTTTCTGTAAAAGCACTTTCTTCAGATGGAAAACTTTACGAACATACCAGAGAAGAGATTCACATTCACAATACAATGCTGGAAAATGCGTCCAAAAAGATTTTCCTGTGCGATTCTGGAAAATTTGACAATTATGCAAGTTATGAACAGTGTTCTTTGAAAGATATAGATTGTATGCTGAGCGAAGTGAATTTGCCTGAAAAGTACGCAAAATTTTTTAAATAAAACTTTTTAAAGTTTTGCTTGACTTTTTATGTTCAACCATGTAGAATACATTTTGCGAGTTGAAAAGACACATCATGCGGAAGTGTCGGAATTGGCAGACGAGCAAGATTCAGGTTCTTGTGAGCGTTTAGCTCGTGTGGGTTCAAGTCCCATCTTCCGCACGAAAAATCTTAAAACTTGTGTCTGCGGGAATGCTGGAATTGGCAGACAGGCTAGACTAAGGATCTAGTGTTGGCAACGACGTGAGGGTTCAAGTCCCTTTTCCCGCATAAAGTAAGCTGTACATTAAAGAGTGTACAGCTTTTTTATTGTCCTTTTATGGTTTTATTCCCCACGATACAGAAAAATAGAGGCTAACAGATATTTTCTTTCTGCATAGCCCCTACTAATTTTTAATTATCAATATATTTTGTTTTAGAAATACACGAACTCTTCTGCCGCTGCGCCTGTACGTGCGATTTCCTTCGCATGAAGCACAACGCCTTCTCCTTCGTATTCTTCCTTTTCTTCAATGGTAATGCTTGCTGTAAGCATGATCCAGTCTCTTGTCTGGTATTTGCTTGCATCTACGCCGTCACAGATATAACCGATAAATGCGGTATCATCTGCACAGCATGTCATAGCCATACGTCCCGGTACGAACTGGTTCTTTGGCATTCCCTTTGGTTTGTAGATCATTCCTTTAAATTTGACAGTTTTTCCATCATATTTTTCCGGATGATCCATGGCATCAATGTACCAGATACCATAATCTTCTTCTTTGATTTCAATCACATCTGCATCCACATCAAATGGCATGACATCTTCAAATTCAAATGGTTCCCCATTTTCTTTTTCGAATGCGACCTGCGCTCTTGGATTTACAGCACGGATATTTCTTTTATAGCTTGGAGCATCTGTACCTTCCTCGCAGCGGTTAAAGATTACAAGGTCTGATTCGCGGCACATATCCATGAACTGAGACTTCATGTTCTGCATATACACATCAAATGTGGTCGCATCTACCATAGTTACCTGCTGCGCACGAAACCAGCCACGTGGTTTTCTTACTGTATTAAGCAAATCCATGCCCCACATACCATTGTATTCCAAAAGGATCTGGCTTGGTTTGTATTTTTTCTGGGCATCTTTTAAAAACTCTTCTGTAAATTCTTCTTTGCTGTCACAACAGATCAACTTTGCACCATGATTTGCAAGCAGAAGTTCATCATATTCTTCTATCCCTTCTTCGCAGGCGATCACAAGAGTATCTTCTCCATCGGAGAAATATTCGTCTGCAATGGTATCTAATGCAAATACAGTTTTACCGCTTTCCAAAAATCCATTGACAACAAAGACAGGGATTCTCATTCCTAACTGCATAGTTTCCTCCTAATTACAGAAGAAATAATTTCTTCAGTTCTTCTTCATTTAACATGGAACCGATTACGCAGATACGTCCTGTGTAATCAGCTTCCCCATGACGAAGTTCATATTCTTCTGGAACCATGTCAAAATGCAACCATGTGCCATCTGTACAAGGTACGATACCCTTTGCACGTAGGATGATACCACAGTCATCCTTATCTGAAAGTTCTTTTAAGATTGCCTGAATTTCTTCTTCTGAGTATTTTCTAGGAGTTTCAACGCCCCAGCTGGAGAATACCTCGTCTGCATGGTGATGGTGGTGGTGTCCGTGATCATGGTCATGATCGTGGCAGCCACAAGTACAGTTTTCATCATGTTCATGATGGTGATTATGGTCGTGGTCATGATGATGGTCATGATCGTGGTGGTGATGGTCGTGATGTTCATGATCATGACAGCCGCATGTGCAGTTTTCATCATGTTCGTGATGATGATCATCATGCATATCAAGTTCGATGTGTTCCATCGCATTTACAATGATCTTACCATCGATTTCATCCCAAGGAGTTGTGATGATCGTTGCACGGTCATTTTTTTCTTTGATCTGAGCAACGCATTTTGCCAGCTTGTCTTCTTTCATTTTCTGAGTACGGCTGATTACGATTGTTCCAGCATTTTCAATCTGGTTATTGAAGAATTCACCGAAATTCTTCATATACATATTGCATTTCTGTCCGTCTACAACTGTTACGGAACTGTTTACTTTTTCTCCAACTGCTTCTACTGCCTTTACAACGTCAGATAATTTACCAACGCCTGAAGGTTCGATAATTACACGGTCCGGAGCATATTTTTCAAGAACTTCTTTTAAAGCTGTGCCAAAGTCGCCCACTAAAGAGCAGCAGATACAACCGGAGTTCATTTCTGTAATTTCAATTCCAGCTTCCTTTAAGAAACCGCCATCAACGCCAATTTCACCAAATTCATTTTCGATAAGAACCAGTTTTTCACCAGCAAATGCTTCTTTTAAAAGCTTTTTGATCAGTGTTGTCTTACCTGCGCCAAGGAATCCGGATACGATTTCAATTTTTGTCATATTTTTTCCTTCTTTCTATCTATAAAACAGACTTCTCGACAAAGCCCGCAGAACTTCATTACAAAAGGGGAGCGTCTTACAACACTCCCCCACAATAACACACTAATGAATCTTATTGAACATTAGCAGTTCAATAAGCATGACTTATTTGTTTAATTCTGCTTTTGCTGTTTCAGCTAATACTGTGAAAGCTGCTGCATCATTAACTGCTAAATCAGCGAGAACTTTTCTGTTCATTTCTACGCCTGCTAATTTTAAGCCGTGCATAAATTTGCTGTAAGATAAACCGTTCATTCTAGCTGCTGCGTTGATACGAGCGATCCATAACTGTCTGAACTGACGTTTTCTTTCTTTTCTACCTGCATAAGAGCTTGTTAATGCTCTCATAACAGACTGTTTTGCTACTCTGTACTGTTTAGAACGAGCGCCTCTATAACCTTTAGCGAGTTTTAATACTCTGTTGTGTTTTTTCTTAGCGTTTAAGCCACCTTTAATTCTAGCCATGTCTTTCTTTCCTCCTCAAATCTTATAAATAAGGTAAAATCTTCTTCATGTTCTTTACATTTGTTGCATCTGTAATAGTTGCTTTACGAAGATTACGTTTTCTCTTTGTAGTTTTCTTTGTTAAGATATGGCTCTTATAAGCTTTAAATCTTTTTAACTGACCTGATCCTGTTTTTTTGAAACGTTTTGCAGCTGCTCTGCTTGTTTTTACCTTTGGCATATGTTTAGTCCTCCTGTAATGTTTGCTTTTCTATATATTTTAACTTTCGTTAGTGAACTAACGTTTTTCAGTTAAAAACATTGACATGTTTCTACCTTCCAGCTTTGGCGCTTTTTCTACAACGGCCACATCTTTTAACTTTTCAGCAAAAACATCCAAGATCTGTTTGCTGCTCTGTACGTGTGCCATTTCACGTCCGCGGAATCTAAGTGTTACTTTTACACGGTCGCCCTTTGTGAGGAATTTTCTTGCATTGGCAACCTTTGTGTTCAAATCGTTTTCCTCAATATTTGGAGAAAGACGGATTTCTTTGATTTCGATTGTTTTCTGTTTCTTTTTGGCTTCTTTTTCTTTTCTAGCCTGTTCGTAACGATATTTACCGTAGTCGATGATCTTACAAACCGGTGGTTTTGCGTTTGGAGAAATCTTAACGAGGTCTAACTCTGCTTCTCTTGCTAACGCCTGGGCTTCTTTAGAAGACATGATGCCGATCATTTCGCCATCTGCTCCGATAACTCTTACTTCTTTGTCACGAATCTGTTCGTTAATCATTAAATCGCTAATTGTCTTGCACCTCCATGAGTCAAATACATTTATCCATTTCAAACAATAAAAAAAGTGAATAGACGTTCTATCCACCCAACATACTCATAAACAGCGCAATCATCCCTCGATGCTGTTTATCAAATATTGAACCATGGTCACTCGTTTGTGCCTGGTGAGAGTGGATACTCTACTTTCTTTACCTATGACATAATAGCACTTTACCTCTACAATGTCAATATAATTTTTGAAGTTTTTTAAACTTCTTTGCACACATATTTTATTATAGTTTGGACAGACTAAAATTGCAACTTCTATTTTTTTGAAGTAATGTATTTTCGGGAATTTTTGTTGAAATTCCCGGACTATGATTAATATGCGGAGGTAATTACCATGACAAATCTTGGATGTACTGTATGTACTTGTGTTCACAATGAAGATAAGCTTTGCTGTTTAAAAGAAATCGAGGTTTCCGGCAAGGGTGCGTTAAATAGTGATATGACATGCTGCAGCTCTTTTGCAAAGGAAAAAGGAGCTGTTTCTAATGCGCTTCATGGAAGTCCTGAACGTAAGACAGGTATCAAATGTGATGTAGAAAACTGTACGTATAACAGCCATCATTATTGTACCGCTGACAGCGTTGATATCTCAGGTTCCAAAGCAAGCACTTGCGGGCAGACTGAATGTTCCACATTTAAGCAGAGATAAATTTAGAATAGCAGATAAAAAACTGGCGCAGAGCAAATCTCTGCGCCAATTCCATGCTCACTTGATTTTTATCTAATTATTTGAAGTATTTAACACCTGATTCGAAGAGTTTCAGGTCCTGTTCTCCATAGATGTTGATTGCTACGGAATCACCGCGACGTTCAGAGTGTGCCATCTTACCGAGAACACGTCCGTCAGGGCTTGTGATACCTTCGATTGCAGCGTAGGAACCGTTGATGTTCCATTCTTCATCCATAGATGCGTTTCCGTCAAGGTCTACATACTGAGTAGCAACCTGTCCGTTTGCGAAGAGCTTGTCGATCCATTCTTTGCTTGCTACGAAACGTCCTTCACCGTGGGAAGCCGGGTTACAGTATACACCGCCAAGAGTTGCTTCCTGCAGCCATGGAGATTTGTTTGTTACGACCTTTGTATAAACCATCTTGGAAATATGGCGTCCGATGGTGTTGTATGTCAGTGTTGGAGAGTCACTTGTCTGTCCAACGATTTCACCATGTGGTACAAGACCAAGTTTGATCAGCGCCTGGAAACCGTTACAGATACCAAGTGCCAGACCGTCTCTTTCATTTAAGAGCTTCATAACTGCTTCTTTCATCTTTTCATTTCTGAAAGCAGTTGCGAAGAATTTTGCTGAACCGTCTGGTTCGTCACCAGCAGAGAAACCGCCTGGGAACATGATGATCTGAGACTGGCCGATTGCCTTTTCAAATTCATCTACAGATTCTCTGATGTCTTCTGCTGTTAAGTTCTTAAATACTTTAACGATTGTATCTGCACCTGCACGTTCGAAGGCTTTTGCGCTGTCGAATTCGCAGTTTGTACCTGGGAATACCGGAATAAATACAGTTGGTTTTGCAATCTTGTTCTTGCATACATAGATGCTGTCAGCTTTGTAAAGAGGAGTTTCTACTGCTTCTTTTCCATCTACTGCGACTGTCGGGAATACGTCTTCTAATGTACCCTTCCAAGCTTCTACAGCTTCTTCATGTATAATTGTTACATGTCCATAAGAGAAGTCTTTTTCTGTAACTTCACCGATGACTGTGTACTGGATAGAAAGTTCTCCTACTTTTCCATCTGGAACTTCTGCTACGATGCATCCAAATCCTGGCGCAAATGCATCTCTAGGATCAAAGTTATGTTCAATCTTCACGCCAAGTCCGTTACCAAATGCCATCTTGCTCACTGCAGAGATCACACCGTGAGAATCCAGTGCATATGCAGATACGATCTTGCCTGCTTTGATATCTTCATGGAATTTACCATACTGATCCATCATATAACCGTAATCTGGTAAATCATATTCATTCTTAGGAATTGTTAAAAGAACAAGCTTGTTGCCTGCTTTTTTCAGTTCTGGAGTGATGATTGTCTTATCACTTGCTACATCCACTGCGAAGGATACTAATGTAGGCGGAACATCGATATCATTGAATGTTCCTGACATACTGTCCTTACCACCGATAGATGGAAGTCCAAATCCCATCTGAGCGCTGTAAGCACCGAGAAGTGCTGCAAATGGCTGGCTCCAGCGATGTGGATCTTCTGTCATTCTGCGGAAGTATTCCTGGAATGTGAAACGGATCTTGCTGTAGTCACCACCGGAAGCTACGATCTTCGCAACTGATTCTACAACTGCGTAGATTGCACCATGGTATGGGCTCCAGCTTGAAAGGTATGGATCAAATCCATAGCTCATCATGGTCACTGTGTCTGTCTTTCCTTTTAATACAGGAAGTTTTGCAACCATTGTCTGAGTTTCTGTTAACTGATATTTACCGCCGTATGGCATAAATACGCTGCCTGCTCCGATGGAACCGTCGAACATTTCAACGAGACCTTTCTGAGAGCATACATTCAAATCTTTTAATGTATTTAACCAAGCTTCTTTTACATCTCCTACTTCTTTTCTTTCGAAGTATTTGCCATCTTCGCTTGGCATATCAACTGCAACTGTGGTTTCCTGATGAGCACCGTTTGTATCAAGGAATGCTCTGGAAATATTTACAATCTCTTTTTCTCTCCACTGCAAGATAAGACGTGGTTCTGCTGTTACAACAGCAACTTCTGTAGCCTCCAGGTTTTCTTCTGTGGCATATTTCATAAATTCTGCTACGTCTTTCGGGTCAACTACAACAGCCATACGTTCCTGAGATTCGGAGATCGCAATTTCTGTTCCGTCAAGACCTGCATATTTTTTAGGTACTTTATCAAGATTTACTACAAGACCATCTGCTAATTCACCGATTGCTACGGATACACCGCCTGCACCGAAGTCATTACATTTCTTGATCAGTTTGCTGACTTCTTCACGTCTGAATAATCTCTGGATCTTACGTTCTGTCGGTGCATTACCTTTCTGAACTTCTGCTCCACATGTTTCGATGGAAGCTTCTGTGTGTACTTTAGAGGAACCTGTCGCACCGCCACATCCGTCACGTCCTGTACGTCCTCCGAGTAAGATAATGATATCGCCCGGATCAGATGTTTCACGAATAACTGCGCGTCTTGGAGCCGCACCCATAACAGCACCGATTTCCATACGTTTTGCAACGTAGTCTGGATGATAGATTTCTTTTACGTAGCCTGTCGCAAGACCGATCTGGTTACCGTAGGAACTGTAACCGTCAGCAGCGCCTGTAACGAGCTTTCTCTGTGGCAGTTTACCTTTTAATGTTTCTGCCATAGATTTTGTAGGATCGGCAGCACCTGTTACACGCATTGCCTGGTATACGTAAGTACGTCCTGACAACGGGTCACGAATTGCACCGCCAAGGCATGTTGCAGCACCACCGAATGGTTCGATTTCTGTCGGATGGTTATGTGTTTCATTTTTAAAGTTTACAAGCCATTCTTCTACCTGACCATCAACTTCTACTGGTACAACGATAGAGCAGGCATTGATTTCATCGGATTCTTCCTGATCCTGTAATTTGCCTTCTTTTTTCAGCTTCTTCATAGCCATGAGAGCAAGATCCATTAAGCATACGAATTTATCTTTTCTGTCTCCGTATACATCTTTTCTATCTGCTAAATAGCTTTCGTAGGTTTCTACGATTGGTGCTTTATAATATCCTTCGCCAAATTTCACATCTGTTAATTCTGTAGAGAATGTTGTGTGGCGGCAGTGGTCAGACCAGTAAGTATCTAACACACGGATTTCTGTCATAGATGGATCTCTTTTTTCTTCTCCATTGAAGTAATTCTGTACATGCTGGAAATCCTTAAATGTCATAGCAAGGCCTAAAGAATCATAGAGTTCTTTAAGTTCTGCCTCTGGCATATTTTTAAAACCATCAAAGATTTTTACATCTTCCGGTTCATCAAATTTGCTTACTAATGTTTCCGGTTTTTCCAGACTTGTTTCTCTGGAATCTACAGGGTTGATACAAAAAGATTTGATGCTTTCTAACTGTTCGTCTGTAATGTTTCCTTCGATTACATAAGTAACTGCAGTTGTAATCACTGGTTCTTCATCTTCTTTTAAGAACTTCACACACTGAACTGCAGAGTCTGCTCTCTGGTCGAACTGTCCCGGAAGGTATTCTACACTGAATACTTTCGCATTTTCTGCGATTTTGAAACTTTCTTTATATAAAATGTCTACTGGCGGTTCAGAGAATACGGTATTGCATGCTGTTTCAAATACTTCATCGGAAATATTTTCTACGTCATAACGAATTAATACTCTGACTCCGGTAACTTCTTCAATTCCTAAATAGCTTTTGATTTCGCTGTGCAGTTCTTTGGCATTAACTGCGAAAGCGTCTTTCTTTTCTACGTAAATACGTCTTACCTGACTCATTTGTAACCTCCTTATATCTTCTGGTTATCGGTATCAATGATGTTCTTTCACGCTTTAATCCTAACACAAGGGACCAAATTAGTACAATTAATATATTTAATCTTTTTCATAAGTTTTGTTAATGAAAAATATTGATTGCATTATCGTTTTCCATCAGTTATTATATAATTGCAATTAATAAGTTCGATAAGGGAGACTTATAATGGATATTAATTATGAACTTTACAAAGTATTTTATTATGTAGCTACTTCTCTCAGTTTCTCAGAGGCGTCCAAGCAGCTCTACATTTCTCAATCTGCCGTCAGCCAGTCTATTAAGACCCTTGAAAAACGTCTGAATCAGAATTTATTTATTAGAAGTACAAAAAAGGTTCGTTTAACTCCAGAAGGAGAAATTCTTTTAAGACACATTGAACCAGCCATCAACTTGATTCAGCGCGGTGAAAATCAGATTTTAGAGGCCAATACCTTAGGCGGCGGCCAGCTGCGCATCGGTGCCAGTGATACAATCTGCCGTTATTTTCTGGTTCCATACCTGAATAAGTTTCATAAGGCTTACCCAAATGTACATATCAAAGTAACCAACCAGACATCTCCAGGCTGTGTGGACCTTTTGGAAAACGGTCAGGTAGATTTTATTGTAACCAACTATCCGAACTCCCGTATCACCAATACAAGCCGAATCCACACCATCAAAAAATTTGAAGATGTATTTGTCGCTAATAGAAACTTCTTTAATCTAGAAAATAAAGTGCTTTCCTTTGAGGAGCTTTTAGATTATCCAATTCTTATGCTGGATCGTCAGAGTACTACCAGTGAATTTTTACATCATCTGTTCTTACAGCATGAGCTGGATCTGGTTCCTGAAATTGAGCTCAGCAGCAATGATCTTCTTTTGGACCTTGCAAATATCGGTCTCGGTATCGCATTTATCCCGGATTATCTGCTGACAAGCGACAGACCGGATTTATATCAGCTTCATTTAAAAGAATCTCTGCCAGAACGAGAAATTGTCATTGTTACCAGTGAGTCCATGCCGCTTAGCCCGGCTGCCAGAGAATTCATCAAGTTTTTCCAGGAAGATTAAAGTTTCCAGAATTCCTGTAAAATATTTTTCAGATCAGATATTTTTCCAAAAACAGGCTGTTTCCATTCCCTTGGGAACAGCCTTTGATATTCATTTCTTGCAAAGCGCTCATCCAGCAAAAAAACACAGCCCTTATCCGTGGCGGTACGAATCACGCGTCCAGCGGACTGCAGGACTTTATTCATACCCGGATAAAGATAAGCGTAATCAAAGCCTCCCAGTCCTTTTTCGTCAAAATAGTTCTTTAAAATTTCTCGTTCCGTACATACCTTTGGAAGCCCTGTTCCAACAATGATCGCACCAATCAGCTTTTCCTCTGTAAGATCGATTCCTTCTGAGAAAATCCCGCCCATAACACAAAAGCCCAGTAAAGACTCTTCCTGCTCTTTTTCAAAGGCTTCTAAGAATTCTTCTCTTTCACTTTCTGTCATGTGCATATTTTGAAGTCTGCAAACACATTCCTTTGACGTTTCTGACGCTTCAAAGATTTCATAAACATTTTCCATCATTTCATAAGATGGAAAAAATACCAGATAATTCCCCTTACGACTACTTACAACTTCTTCTATATAACCACTAATCTTTTCGTATTCTTTTCTGCCTCTTCTGGTGTATTTACTGGTCACATCATTCCCGATAAATACCATTTGGTTTTCCGGTGGGAAACATGAGGTCGCATATACCGCGTAATCATCTGTGTCTCCGCTTAGCAGTTCTTTATAATACTGAATCGGAAGAAATGTGGCTGAGAAAAACACACTTCCTCTTCCATGCTGCAAATATTCTTTCAAACGGTTCGCAGGATGAATACAGAATAAATGGAGTCTGAATTTTCCGTCTGCACACATCTGGTCATAAATCGTATAGCTCTCATCTAATACGTTATAAGTATTTAGAAACGTACGCAGATTCAGATAGAATTCCGTTACAGCCTTTTTCAGTTCCGGATCATCCACAATTTCCAGATATTCCTGAATTTCTCCCGATAACGTCAAAAGCTGTAAATACAATGCATTGATATCTTTTAAGATTTCATAATTCTCACATTCACGTTTTAACTCCAGCAAATGGGAATTACTCTTATTTAGCTGTTTTTCGACCTTCGGTGCTTTGCCTTTCAGAAGTCTTTTCAGTTCCAGAAAATCTTCTTTACAGATAGAAGCACTGTACATTGTTCTGGCGCGTTCCACCAGATTATGAGCTTCGTCCACAAGAAATATATAATCTTCTTTCGCGCCCTCATAGAAGAAGCGTTTCAAATGAGCTCTTGGATCAAAGGCATAGTTATAATCGCAAATGACTGTATCTACCCATGTGGATACATCAAGACTTAATTCAAAAGGACATACCTGCCATTTGATTGCCTGCTCCTGTAAGATATCTCTTGTCATCTGATCTTTTTCTGTATTTAAAATTTCAAAGACTGCGTCATTGACTCTGTCAAAATGGCCCTTTGCATAAGGACATGCATCCGGATTACAATTCATCTCATCACAGAGACACATCTTTTCTTTCGCAGTCAAAAGTACTGATTTCATACGAAGCTTCTGTTCCCGAAGCAAATCGAGGCAAGATGCCGCCACTGTTCTTGTGATTGTTTTCGCAGTCAGGTAAAAAATTTTATTGCTCAGTCCCTCTCCCATGGCCTTTACTGCGGGAAACATTGCTGCCAGTGTTTTTCCTGTACCTGTAGGCGCCTGAATGAACAATCTCTTTTCTCTTAAAATACTTCTGTAAACACTTCCTGCCAGTTCCTTTTGTCCTTCACGATATTCATAAGGAAACTGAACTTCTTTAATACTTGCATTGCGCAGATGTTTCCATTCAAACTGAAACTCTGCCCATTTCTTATATTCTAAAACGACACCTTCAAACCATGCCGATAATTCTTCCATTGTATAATGTTCATGGAAATAGACCTTCTGCTCCGTATCCAGATTCACATAGGTCATCTGTACTTCCATGTCACTTTTTTTATTCTGGATACCGTAAATATAGGCATAGCATTTTGCCTGAGCCAAGTGAACGGGTATTGGCTCTTTTAAATGTTCAAGACTTTTATAAATTCCTTTAATTTCATCAATGGTAACAGGATTTTCATCAATGATTCCATCTGCCCGGCCTTCAACCTGCAAATCAAACTTTTCCATAGGAATCAGATGCTTTAAAATCACTTCCGCATGATAATCCGAGCCCATGCTTTTCTGAATTTTTCTGTGAATTCTCGCACCGGCAAGCATGCTTTCTGCATCCTTTTTTCCACCCACTCGATTGTCGATATCACCAGAACGCAGGATAAATTCTACCAGTTCCCGCACTGAGATTTTGATCAGTTCCCGTTCCATACTGCTGCCTTTCTCATAAACAGACTTTCATCCGCTATGCTTTTATTCCCTGAACTCTGTCATTTTATCACGGAATTTTAATGGCAACAACTGCTTTTGGAGCTGTTCATTCTTCCTTGCTTCAATGGCAATGCTTTTCGTAAATGCCTTCCACATTGCCCTATAATCGTCCTCCTCCATGGAAAGCTGGCTCCGTACCTCCTCAGCAATCTTCATATCCTCCAGAATCATCCATCCCTTACCTTCCCTGTGAATGGCAAATCTCCCTCTTCGTTCATCATAAATGATCCAGTTCTCTTCCGGATAACGATTGGCAAAATGCGGTGCAATGAGTGGCAGCACATCGTTTTCCGGTTTGATATCCGCATAAAGAATATTTCCTGCCAGCTCCGTAAAACGTACAAAGCCCATATAGCGATGAGCTTCATTCCACGTCTTTTTACTAAGCTCTGCCACTGTACAGACGTAGTCCTTTGTCAGACAGCTCATAACATTTTTCTTTTTCGGCAGATGAAGTCCCAGCACAACGGTCTTAAAAATCGCATTGGCCTTTCTTTTATCCCAGCTTGCCGCTGCCTGGCAGATGCATTCGTAGGCTTCCAGTCCCAGCTGTCTTCGAACTGTACGAAGAACTTTTTCTGCTTTTTCCGTATCCGGTACGACTTCCACATAATCTGCAAAAAGTTCTCGATCCATCTCTTCTTCCATTTGTAATTTTACATTTTCAAATCCTAATTTGCTGGCATAGGCATCATACACAGCGGTCATGATACCGTCCAGACTGTTCTTGCATAAAAAGATTGTCATCGAATAATGATAGCTGTTTGTAGGTCACATTTTCTGTCAAATGTTCCGGCAGCTTCTCCTTTACACCTAATAATTGTCTTGTGATAAAATCTTCCTCGATTTTCAGAGGATACATCTGTTTTCCTTTGCATGTAATAAAATAAATGGCACGTTTTAAAACTACGCCGATACGTTTTAAATCCGTGAAATCTAATGTCCCCGTCCTGCGTGCCTTTACAATCCGCAAAGCTGATTTATTACCGATTCCCGGCACACGAAGTAACATGTGATAGTCTGCAGAATTAACTTCCACCGGAAAACATTCCAAATGGCGCAATGCCCAGTCGCACTTTGGATCAAAATGGACATTGAAATTCGGATACTTTTCATCCAGCAGTTCGCTTGCCTCAAACTCATAAAAGCGAAGCAGCCAGTCTGCCTGATAGAGTCTGTGCTCTCTAAGTAATGGCGGACCATCTAACGTTGCCGGCAACAGCTTATCCTGATTCACATTCACAAACGCGGAATAAAAAACGCGCTTTAGGTCAAATTTCTGATATAGATTTTCTGCTACGGACACAATTTCAAAATCACTTTCTCCAGTGGCCCCGATGATCATCTGTGTTGACTGTCCGGCGGGTACAAACTTTGGCGCTGACTTATATAGCATCAGTTCATTTTTATTTTCTTCTCTTCGAAGCTGCACCTGACGCATAGGCGTTAAAATGGCTTTTCTGGATTTGTTCGGCGCCAACGCTTTTAACCCCTCCGCTGTGGGAAGCTCCAGATTCACGCTCATACGATCCGCATAAAAGCCTGCATATTCTATCAAACGCTCATCCGCACCTGGAATGGCCTTTACATGAATATATCCATGAAAATGATATTCTTCTCTCAACATTTTCAGTGTTTTACAAATCAATTCCATGGTATAATCCGGACTTTTCAGGATTCCGGAACTTAAGAACAGTCCTTCAATATAATTTCGACGATAAAATCCGATGACCAGCTCACAGACCTCTTTCGGTGTAAAACTGGTACGCACCACATCATTGGAAGCACGATTAATACAATATTTGCAATTATAGATACATTCATTCGTGAACAATATTTTCAGGAGGGAAATACAGCGGCCATCTGCTGAAAAACTGTGGCAAATCCCCGCCTCCATCGCATTTCCAATTCCAGAACCGGGATTTCTCTTCGTTACGCCACTGGAGGTACAGGCCACGTCATATTTTGCCGCATCAGAAAGGATTTTTAATTTTTCCATGAGGGGCAGTTCTATGGAGACTTTTTTTGCATGGATGGTTTGAATATGTGGTTTTATTGAAAATGTAGCATTCATGTTTTCGTTCATAGTGATAAATCTTCTTGTTTTAGCATTTTGTTCATTACGGAATGATAGATTGTTTTTTGCAAGCCCTTTTTGGACAAAATTGCAAAATATTTTTGGACATTGTTGCAAGTCCATTTTGGACAAAGTTGCAAAGCACTGGCTAGCCTTAAATAGACCAGCCGTATAAGCCTTGCAGACATTATGAAATTTTT
>JAGAQG010000004.1 GCA_017622875.1 Lachnospiraceae bacterium | reverse complement strand
TCTCTGTGGATTTACGATTCGAATCGAAGCTGCAACACCCACATCCTCATCTACAAGCGGTGTCTTTAAAACAGCAATACGGATATTTTTACTTAAATGTCCTAACACTGCCGGAGATGCATTATCCAGCACCATTCCTGATACATGAAGCATTCTTCTTACCACGTTAATGGCATGTTCCGGTGATTCAAAGTGTTCTTTTAACTTTTCACATCTGCCATCACTGTACTGAATCTCGATATCTCTCCATGAATTGATATCAATCTCTTCAATGCCTGTTCCAAAAATATACTTTGTCAAAAACGAAAACTCTGCCATTTCTGTATAAAGCTCATCGATCAGCTCATCCGCAGTTTTCCCCTTGACGGTAATGCGATAATCTGCAATATACTTCGAGATATATCTTTTTACCTGCTGCTTGACCTCTGCATTTCCGCTTTCGATCATGAGTGTGGAATATTTACTTGAGATATATTCCTGAACTTCTCTTAACACCTCTGAAAATTCTCTTCCCTTATCCTCCGGCGAAAAGAAAAGGCTCTGGTTGTTTCCCATCATACGCCAAACACCTCCCTGCTGATCTTTTCAATCTCTTTTCGAAAGGCTCTGCTTTCTTTTAGTCCGAGTTCTGCAAAAAGATTTCCTTCCAGCCCCTGCGTTTCCACTTCTTTACTGTGTGGAATCTGAAATGCTACATTTCCAAGAATCTGTTCAATGTGTGTGCTTGCCTCCTGCTGTTTTACATTCGAAGCAATTTTAAGCTGTTTATCTGCATCCCATTTATTATCTCTAAGAAGCGGCAGCTGAGATGATAAATAGCTGATGGACTTTAAATCACAGTTGACCAGTCTAAGCACTGTATCAGCTTCCATCAGTGCTACTGCTGATAAAATATCCGATGCGATCACACTTCCACAGTCAATGATCACGAATGGGGCTACTTCTCTTGCCTGCTCGATAAGTTCCGTTGCCTGCGTCTGCTCATACGGAGGATATGTGAATACATTTTCACCCTTTAACATTCCGACCATTGTCAGATAATCATTTTTTCTATGGAAAATACAGTTCTTCTTGATCAGATTTTCAGTCACATGTGTTGCAGCCAGAATACTCCCTAAAGATTTTTCTCCTTCCAGATCTGATGGTGAACAGATACAAGGAATCGGTGGCGCAGTCATGTCCGCAAAGATCAAAAGCACATTCTTTCTTTTTCTGGAGAGATAATCAGCAAGCTTTACAGCCACGGTCGTCTTTCCTGATGAGGGGCTTCCCCATACAGCCAGAACACCTTTCTGCATCTGCGGAATATCATCTTCCATTCCCATATTTCTCTGAAACAAAGAATTCTGTTTAAAATTCACGCTTATTCCTCCCCGGTATCTGTTTCCACATTTTCCTGTTCTTCATCAGTCTTGTTGGTAATTTCCTCATAAGATGGATTCTGTCCGCTTTCCATTTCTTCTTCCATCATTTTTAATTCTTCCAGCACCTCATCCTGCGCTGTGATAAACTCCATTGCTTTTGAATATTCGCCTCTATAGACCAGAGACAAATGAATCTCACCTTCTGCTTCCAGTCTTGCAAGCAATTTGCTCTGTTCCGGTTTTACCAGAACTGTGACTGTAGATGGCAGTTCTTTTTCTTCTGTCTCTTCCTCAGTATTTGCGTCATAACCTGATTTTGCTGTTACCGCAATGACTTCAACATACTTCAGTTCTGCCGGAATTACCGTTTCACCGCTTCCAAGGTAATCCGGTGCAATGACTGATACAATATCCCCACTCTTCAGTTTGCCTGACAATCCTTCTGCAAATGTATTGATGGTAATCGACATTGCCTGTTTTTCTCCGTTTAAACTGTAAAGATATTTATTCTCTGCTGCCGGTTCATCGGACATTTTTCCAGATACGATATAATCCCCTGCATATACAGATGCCAGCAGATATTTCCCCTCTGCATCAGAAATGTTTCGGACTACATTTTCCGGCAGATTATAATTTCCCACCTCAACTTCATCCAGCATTTCTTTTGTAATCTGTTCTCCTTCCATCACATTCTGATTAAAACGAACGATAGTTGCCTTTTTTGACAATCCCTGATTTACCAGAGGGGTAATCGCGAAACAGATGATCAGCGACACCACAATGCAAAAAATCCCCAGCATAGTTCGATTCTTAAATAATTTCATGATTCTTAACCTCCAATCAAAACACTCACTGCCATTCCTGACAGTAAGAAAGGAACAAGCGGATATGCCTGCTCCTTAACTGTCATTTCTTTTTTTATTAACTTATAAAAGGATATTTTCCCTGCATGAAAAAGAAGCAGGAAGCATAACCCTAACGTTAGTCCGGTATACGTCTTTGTAAAACCTAGTACCAATCCACATGCTGCTGTCAGTTTGATATCTCCGCCTCCAATACCATCACATATCATTCCCACTGCCAATAGCGGTATTGCTGATAATAATCCTGCCGGATGCATGTGCCCTGGCGGTATCAGGCTCGCTAAGAGCATCAACAGATGTATCCAATCCGGAATGATTCTTGTTCTGACATCAAAAACCGAAGCCAAACACAGAACAGAAAAAAATATTACGAGCCTGATCATCTATCATCCCTAACACTGACTAGGTTCCATACCCATTCCAGGTTCCTCTTCAAAATCATCCCAACACTCGTCCGGCGGAAATGTTCTGATTTCTCTCATTTCAAGACGATTCTGATACGCATCGCTCACAGCTTTGTCAAATGCCTCTTTCATAGATTTGTCAGCAAAATATAAAGAATCTTTATACTGGTCCGAATTCGGCATCTTTGTTCTCGGTACTGTTACCACATATCCATAATCATCCTTCTTTACTTTGACATTACGGACTGTGAGCAGTTCACCTACTTTAACATCCGCATAAGCTAAAATCCCCTCTGCCGGGTTCATCTGGGTGATCGTTGCATGAAAAGTCATTTCATTCGGCATCTTTGTCTTCTCCTTCCATTAACCAGCATAGTTGAACATTTCCTGTACTTTGGTTGTCAGTGTCGGCATAACTACATCATCAAATAATGCGTAAAGTCCCGCCAGTAACAATGCACCAATTACAACTGCAATCAGAATCTTAACTGCTGTATCCACATAGTTTTCACCTTTGCGATCTACAAGCAGCTGTTTTGCTTTTCCTGCTGTGCACACAATTTTTCCTTTTACGTTATTCATCATCTTTCTCATTTTCAAATCCTCCATTTTCTTTCTTAGGGCATGTTCATTTCCTGGCCTTCCGGCGGCTGCTTCATTTCATGATGCTTTGCCACGCTGGACTGCCCCTGCATGATCGCATCTTCGTATGCGTTCATAAGTGCACTATGTAACTGTTCTCTGCACTCTGAAGTAATCGGGAAGCAGATATCTTTGTACTCATTTCCCGATTTATAGCTCGGCATCGCAATAAATAATCCATTGCTTCCCTCTACGATCTTCACTCCACGAATAGCAAACATTCCGTTAATGTTCACGGACGCACTTGCTTTTACTGTTTCATTCGGTTTAATGGAATGAATCCGCACTTCAAACTCCACTGGCAATGTTCTTTTTTCTTTTGGAGTTTCCTGCTGCTGATTGTTCTTTCCTGCCATATTCTTCCTTTCTGCCCGTCGGCCTAATATTTTTTCTCAGTTGAAGACATGAAAAAAGGCACTTTCATTTCCGAAAATGCCTTGCTGTTTTCTATATTCATTTTTAATTCTCAAACAAAAAAGCATCCACCAACTGTGAATGCTCCTTTGTATAGGTAGATATTATGTTTCCCTTCCGGGTACATATATTCCTATTTAATCACTAAAAACAAATTATTGCAATTCAAAACTCGATTTCCACAAAACCTTTTGGTTCGACATAGAAAAAGCGTTTGTTTTTATCTTCTGACAGTTCTACCACATCTGATATGGATAATGCATGTCCGCTAAAATTCTTAGGAAGTTTTTCTCCAAAGCATTCCCATAGTTTTTCTAAATCAAATGCATCAACTTCCATTTCATATACCAGATCATATTCTTTCGGCTGCGGTTTTCCAAATCCTCTGTCTGTTCTTTCACTCAGACTAATAAAGCGCATCATGATAGGACTGTTCTTCTTCAACTGATAGATTCTGATTCGTCTTTCTTTTCCCTGCACCGTCATTTTTTCCACCCCTCCACCCTCTGACAGACGATCATATACTCCTTCTCTGACTTCAACCATCAAATGTTCTTTTTCCGATAAATAAGAAACAAGTTCTTTTCTATCAAAAATAGAGTCCAGAATTACTTTTCCATCCAGCAGATACCCTGCCGGATTTCCATAGTAAACCAAGACTCCGTTACTAAAACTGATTCCCTGCATGTTACTCCTCCATCGCTCGTAAAATAACACTGACCTTATCCTTCGGAATTCCAAGTTCGTCAAAGATTTCCATAAGTTCCGGCGGAACGATTTCCATTTCAGGATCATCTGCTGGTAAGATCACGATTTTCTTATCCATACACACAATATCAAGATTTGCATCCATTGGAATGTTGGCATCCTTAAAAAGTTCAGGTGGCAATTTAAGTTCAACATTTGTATCATTTAAAATTTTTTCACCCGAATCATTATCTGCTCTGCTGATCAGAAACTCTTTTGCTTCATTACGAAAATCATTTTCTCCTGCAGCAATATAAAGAAGTCTGACTTCATCCTCAGTACGGATTCCAGTCTGTTCCATTAAAACTACTGGAACTTCAATACACCCTTTTTCATTCATTCTCCCTATCATTTCCACCAACTGTAACATCCTGCACCTCCTTTCCACTGCCTTTCCACACCGTATTTGCTGGTGTTCCGTACATCTCAAACAGATTCATCTGCACTGGCAGTTCTTTTTTTCTTTCTTTCATATCATAATTGGCTATCAGCACTTCCGGATATTCGCTTCCGGTTTCATATCTCTGCGCAAGATTATTCATTCTTGTCACCGCTTCAATCTGATAGTCCTGATACAACTCTCTAATGTACTCGCAGTCATTGTAGGAAACCATAAATTTTCCTTCAATCTTTGCCAGTGTATCTCGAAGTCTCACATGATCTTTCTTTGCAAATGCGACTTCGTAGTGATCCTCAGTTTCATAATACGGAGGATCGCAATAAAAAAAGGCATTCGGTCTGTCATACTGACAGATGAGCGCCTCAAAATCTTTATTCTCAATCACTGTATCTTTTAATCTGCGGTTCGCTTCCCATAGAAGTGTAAATGTTTTTCGTATATCGAATGCTTTGCACCCATAGGATGTGCATCCGCTTCCATAGCTGTAACGAATAATCTTATAAAATGCTGCCGCTCTCTGTACATCACCGACTTTTGCATTTTCCATTAAGATTTCCCTGATTTCAGCAAATTCCGGTTCCTTTAAGAAACGTGCAGCTATCTCCAATTCTTCTGACAAATGTTCACTTTTAAATTCTTCCTTTGCTAAAAACTTTCGAAGCGTAAAAAACTCATCTCTGGAATTTAACGGAAAAAAAGATAATTCTTTAATCAGTGCCATCGGTCGTTCTTTTACACAATAAAACAGGTTTGCAAGATTTGAATTAAAATCGTTATAGACTTCCATACATTTCTCCGGAGGTTTTCCAAACAACACCCAGCCACCGCCTCCAAACACCTCTATGTATCTTTCATAATTGGCTGGCATTCGTTCATAGATCATGTTTCGCAGGGCTTTCTTACCGCCGACCCAACTGATAATACTATTCAACGATCTATCGCCTCCTAAACCGGACCATCCATTGAAAGTGCTGCATTCTGTTCAAGATGCTCTGTTACCAGCCTCAGGATTAAAGAAATACTTTTCGGCATCTCATCAACATTGGCGCAAATATCTCTTTCCATTGGGCAAAAATACCAATAATCATATGGTATATAATTTTCCATAATATAAGTCTTTTGCTCTGCAGCTATAGTTAATGGTTTCATAGGTATTACTCCATTTTCCGTAAATAAAGTAACTCCCCAATGTTCGTTTTGTGACTCCAGATCAATCAATAGCAATGCAATCTCAATAATTCCGGTTTTTCTTCCTTTGATAATCCCAGGTACTGTAATAATACCATAGCTTTTATCAACAACTTCCAGACCATACACATCTTCAAATGCATGCTGCAATTTTAACATCATTTCTGCGGAATACAGATTATCTTTACTATTACAGGATGCATGCAGTTCCTTTAAATCTGTGATTTTTAAAATCCAATTTACTTTATCAATGAATTTCTGTTCTTTTCTTTCTGCCTCATACTCAATATCAGAAAGAATTTGAAATCTATCCTTAATTGGATGTAACGCAAGTGTACTTCCATTCGCCCATTTTACATGTATCTGTCCGATATCATCTACGCACATAACCTCTCCCGATAGTCCGAATGGCATCTGTTTTTCTCCATCCATTTCTTGAAGTTTGATCTTTGTTCCTTTGGGGTATTGTTTTCGGATAACTTCAATTGATTCTCTGCTTAACATTTCTTTCCTCCTTTTTCATTTCAGTAACTCATTCTTATTCCCTGTTGCTGCTCTTCTGAAAGTTCATCCTCTGTGTATACTTGCCAAGAATTATCAAAACTCCAAAAGCTAACATAGAGTTCTCCTTCATCTAGTTTGATTTCCTGTTGTTCAAAGCCTTCACCCCATCCATCACTCATCTGCCCGGTCCAATATTCTTTCAGCTTAGTAACTTCTTCCTCAGTAAGTCCTTGTGCTAGTTTACATTCCAACACGCCATATAGTTCTCCGTTAATTGCTTTTACAATTGGTTTTGCAATGATAACCTTTTCCGCAATTTGAGGATCATCATCGTAATAATGCATTAACCCCCTTGTCGGATCATTAAAACTGTATATTGCTACAGCATCCTCAATAGCATCCTGATAGTCAAGCAATTCTCTACCATGCAGAGTATCTTCATTTCTTCCATCAATGCTCCATTCTGCAGTCAATGGACTATATAAGCAGAAATCCATATAATGCTCTGCATTTAATTCCAGAACATCTGCAAATGCTCCGGTATAGTTTAGGTACTGTTCAAGATTTTTAGATGCTCCTACAAAGCCACCACTTACATAATCACTTGTTTCACATGTGGATTTTCTTTTTTCAGCTGCAAACGCTGCATAATCTATATGTGGCAGTACAAGTTCATCTATATCAAATAGTCCTGACTTTATTAAAATATATTCGCCATACTGCTTATCGTTATGTACATTTGGTACAACTTCAAAATCATGTAGACATCTGGCCAGATCAGTATAATCAGTAATGTTTGGTGGCTTTACATATTCAACAACCATAGATAATTTTTTTAATTTTTCTTCACTAAAATCTTCTACAATTGAGCAGAACTCATTTAAAAATGTTAATGCTCTGATATTTCCAAGTTCTTCAACTTTTGGAACAAGATTTTCCGGCAGCTTTATATTATTGATGGCTGAGACTATACATTCTCTAAATTTATTTACCTCCAGTCGGGCTTTTAATTTTTCAAAAGCTACTTTATCCGTTGGCAAATACAGATAATCCGTATCTCCTAACTGGTTCTTAATCTCCAATGACATCACAATCTTATCTGAATTACAATACTCTGGAAATGTTCTTCCATTATATATTTCTGGCATCTGAAATCCGTGTTCCACATAAACACCATATGGCAGAACTTTTACACTATCTTCCTGAAATGTTTTTTCTGCAAATTCAATAAAATTAATTGCTCTTGATTCATCTTCTGACATACCTAAAAACTCATCCAGATAAAGTCTTCTGCCGACCTGCTCTGCATTTGAAAAATCAGTAATGAGTGAAAGTCCCTGAATCCCATATGTTAAATTAATTAACCGGTTTACGGTATGCACACTGTTTTCATCTACATATGCGTTCATAACGCTTTTTTCGTAATCATTAAAACTTTCCATTCGTTTGGCAAAATAATTTACTTCATCTAAATTTACGAAACATCCTTCCAGACAATGTAACGGATTGTCTTCATCAATTACCGACACAATCACACACCATGGAATAATTTTATTATTTCCAATACTCTTCATTCGAGCATTTAAATCCGAATCACTCATCGGTAAATCAATCGTTATCCGATTATTTGAATGTGCTATTTTAATTTTCATTCCATTCCTCCTGATTTACAATTTCCAGACCACATTTTTCAATGACGAACGCATTTACAATCAGACGGAACAAATCATCCGCAATCAATTCTCTGTCTATCAGTTCTGATAAACGTATATGTTTTGTTCCACTATAAACATCTTTGGCTGCATGAAATAAAATGTATTGTTCCAAGGAAACACTACCGAGCTTCACTCGTTCAAAATATATTCCTGTATCAAGCACACAACCAGACACCTTTATCCACAAATCTTCATCAGCAGACAATAAAAAAATCGCCGCACCATAATTTGATGTGTGGCGAAGTATCGTTTCTTTTCGTCCAAGCAATATCGAGAAAAAATCTTTCCGATGTTTCATATTCAGAAATATCATTTCCTTTTCAATCCCCTGAAAAACTTCATCTACTCTTTGCTTCAAATGTTCCATGTGGATTCTACTGATTACGCAATCAACGATTCTTGAATAATCATCGCTGCAGTTCCAGTCCATCTCATCTAATACAGAAAGTCCATGACCTCGTGGTCTGTATCCCGGTGGTTGCTGCATTTGCTTTTCTAATATTCTTAGTTTAGGATCAAAACAAAACAATCCTGACATTCTTTTTACCTCCGTAAAATAATTAAAGGCGGCATCTATTTTATTTCTAAAATAAATACCGCCTTACATGTTCATCTGCATTCCTTCTTCGTAAGCGATGAATTACCTACCGTTCCAATTCTTCATAATCATATGAGATAATCTAAACACATGAAGTATATATCCGGATTTTGATATTGAGTTAAAGCGTTTTGCTATAACCACACCCCTTGATC
>JAGAQG010000046.1 GCA_017622875.1 Lachnospiraceae bacterium | reverse complement strand
GTTAACTTTTGCACGAAGTCCTTCAGAGTAAGATTTTCTGTAAACTTCTTTAACTGTGTTTGTGTATGGATCGTATTCTGTTTCAACAAATGTGAATCCGTTGATACGAGAGATGATCTGAGCAGCGTCTTTACCAAGACCGTTTAAGATAACACGTAATGGTTTTTTACGTACTTTGTTAGCTTTTTCTGCGATACCGATAGCACCTTCAGCAGCTGCGAAAGATTCGTGACCTGCTAAGAATGCGAAACATTCTGTTTCTTCTTCAAGTAACATTTTACCTAAGTTACCATGTCCAAGACCTACTTTACGTGTGTCTGCTACGGAACCTGGGATACAGAAAGCCTGAAGACCTTCACCGATTGCTGCTGCTGCATCTGCTGCACGTCTGCAATCTTTTTTAATAGCGATTGCTGCACCTACGATGTAAGCCCAACAAGCGTTTTCGAAACAGATTGGCTGGATAGCTTTAACCTGAGCGTATACATCCAGTCCTGCATCTTTTGTAATTTTTTCAGCTTCTTCGATGGAAGCAATGCCATAGCTGTTTAATACAGCATTAATCTGCGCAATTCGTCTTTCATAAGATTCAAATAATGCCATTTTTCATTACCTCCTTCTATTATTTCACTTCTTTGTCTGTTCTTGGGTCGATGATCTTAACAGCGTCAGCAACACGTCCGTACTGGCCTGAAGCTTTTTCCCAAGCTGTGTTAGGGTCATCACCTTTTTTGATGAAATCTGTCATCTTTCCAAGGCTTACGAATTTGTAACCGATGATCTGATCGTCAGCGTCTAAAGCGATACCTGTAACATAACCTTCAGCCATTTCAAGGTAACGAGGACCTTTTGCTAATGTTCCGTACATTGTACCAACCTGAGAACGAAGTCCTTTACCAAGGTCTTCAAGGCCTGCACCAACTGCAAGTCCGTCTTCTGAGAATGCACTCTGAGAACGTCCGTAAACGATCTGTAAGAATAATTCTCTCATAGCTGTATTGATAGCGTCACATACTAAGTCAGTATTTAAAGCTTCCATTACAGTTCTGCCTGGTAAGATTTCAGCTGCCATAGCTGCGGAATGAGTCATACCTGAACATCCGATAGTTTCAACTAAAGCTTCCTGAATGATACCTTCTTTAACATTTAATGTAAGTTTACAAGCACCCTGCTGTGGAGCACACCAGCCAATACCATGTGTAAAGCCTGAGATATCTTTTACTTCTTTAACTTTAACCCATTTTGCTTCTTCTGGGATTGGAGCACATCCGTGATTAACACCCTGTGCTACTGGACACATTTCTTCTACTTCTCTAGAATAAATCATGTGAAATAATCTCCTTTCAAAATATGATTTTTAAGGTCTTTGGCGAGGATTAAAATAGAACCCCGCACCTAAATATATATTCTCACAAATTCGACAGTTTGTCTATAATATTTTTTATGAAGCTGACAAAATTTTGTCAAACTTTTCACTTAAACCAGCACGGTTACTGCCATAAAACTTGAAAGAATGCTAACAATATAAGATTTCAGGAGTACTAATAAAAGCAAATGCCCCGGATAAAATGCATAATAGAAAATTTTATTGCCGCGTCCTCTCTGACCATTATATAAAAGAATCATAAGGAATCCGAACACTGCCCAAACTTCAGAAGTACTCTGAAGCAGCAGTACAATATACCCTATCATACACATTTTCAGTGGTTCTTTTCTGAACTGGTACATCAAAAAAATCGTCAACACACCATAAATCGAATAATCAGTATGGAACAGATACGGCAAAAAGAAGCACGCAAAAAGTCCCAGAGTCTTCTTCCAGCGAGGCATCCAATAGTCTTCATAGAGCATGATCGCAGCCAATCCAAAAGCCAGCGTCCAGAAAACATTCTGAAAGCTCATGCTAATAAACGCACTTCGAAATGCCAGATCAAATGGAATTTCTGAAATAAGCGCAAATATGATCAGTCTTTTTAAGTAGGCTCTCACATCGCTTGTCCGCTGAAATCCTTCCACGATCGTAAAGCAGAAAATCGGAAAGGCAATGCGTCCCATACCGCGCATGATTCGGTCGATCATATAAAAGCTTCCGCCAAGACCTATGCCCCGTTCAATCATAACATAGGCCAAATGGTCAATGAACATGAAAATCATGGCAATAGTCTTTAACTGATTCATATTCAGTGAAATTTTTCTATTCATGTTTTGTAACAACTTCTCCCTGATTCTTATAGATACTGTTTGCAGGTACGAACTTTCTTACAGAAGACAACGGATAAATATTGGAACATTTTCCGATAACTGTTCCAGGATTCAAAACGGAACCACATCCAACTTCTACTTCATCGCCAATCATAGCACCAAATTTTTTCAATCCTGTTTCAATATCACCTTCCGGTGTATGCACTTTTACAAGCATCTTGTCAGATTTCACATTAGATGTAATGCTTCCGGCACCCATATGAGCCTTGTAACCAAGCACAGAATCACCTACATAGTTATAATGCGGCACCTGAACCTTATTAAATAAAACAACATTTTTAAGTTCTGTAGAGTTTCCTACTACAGCGCCTTCTCCTACGATTGCATTACCGCGGATAAATGCACAGTGACGAACTTCTGCATTTTTACCGATGATCGCAGGCCCATGAATGTATGCACTCTCAAAAACAGTTGCTGATTTTGCAACCCATACATCTTCTCCGCGTTTTTCATACTCTTCCGGGTCCAAAGTCGCACCAAGCTCTTTGATAAATGCTCCTATCTTAGGGAGCACTTCCCATGGATAGGTCACTCCCTCAAATAAGTCTTTTGCGATTGTTTCTTCCAGATTATAATTCTCTTTCAGCATCAATTCTTTCATAGTTTCTTCCTCCTAAATATCACAACGGATTTCTCCATTATTATTTCTTGTAGTATTGCGCCGCAATGTCAAAATGCGGTTTTAAAGAATTCTGGTTATTGGATTGCAGCACTCTCGCTGTACAGCGGCCTACAAAGCCTTCCAGCTTCTCCATATATTCATCATTGCTTATCGTTCCTTCTGCCACACCAGTTAAACCTTTTTCCCAGCTCGCAGTCAGGTCTGCGCGAAGAAGCGGTGAAATCGACGCATTTACCACATCATAGATCATCTCACCAAGCAATGTCGGCGTTAAAATCTGCGTCTTTTTATTCAGCGCAATGTATTTATTATTAACAAGCTTCTTTAAAATTTCAGCTCTGGTGGCACTTGTACCGATACCGCTGCCCTTAATCTGAGCACGAAGTTCTTCATCCTCAATCAGCTGCCCTGCATTTTCCATCGCAAGGATCATGGAACCGGAATTGTATCGTTTTGGCGGTGATGTCTCACCCTCTTTGATTTCCGTACTTTCCATAGACAGTTTACTGCCCTTTCTCAGAGTTTTCAAGACTTCCATAAATTCCGCATCACATTTCATCTCATCCTCTTCACTCTTCTTTTTGTCGAAAGAATTCGGAACGACCTTCAAATAGCCTTCATTTACGAGGATTTTAAAGTTTGCGAAGAACTGCTCCTTATCTGCCTGAATCTGAAGTCCTACTTTTTGATATTCTGCCGGCGGATAAAATATGCTTAAAAATCTGCGGACAATCGTCTCATATACTTTCTCTGCAGTACCGGACACACTCTTTAATGCACTTAATCCCTGTCCTGTCGGAATGATTGCATAGTGGTCAGTAATCTGCTTATCATTGACATACTTTGTCGATGCAATTTTTTTATAGCTTCCCATTTCCAGAACTTCCTGTACAAACTCTGCTACATGCGGATAATTTCGAAGGCCACTGATATTTTTATAAATTTCTTTCGAAACCGCAGTAGACAACACTCTGGCATCTGTTCGAGGATATGTAACAAGTTTCTTTTCATACAATTCCTGAACGATTCGAAGTGTTTCATCCGGGCTGATCTTAAACATTTTGGAACATTCATTCTGAAGCTCTGCAAGGTTAAATAATAGCGGTGCATTTTTTACTTCTTTTTTCTTTTCCGCTTTTAAAACTTCCACTTCTTTTGGAAGCGGCTCAAAAGATGCCTGTAATTTTTCCGCATCTTCTCGTTTTAAAAAGCCATTTTCTTTATACAATAATGGTGATTGAAAATATGGTGTTCCTTCCACTGCACGCCATTCACCGTCAAACTTTCTTCCCTGTATCTCGAATTTTCCGAGTACACGGTAGAACGGTGTTTTTACAAAATTTCGGATTTCACGTTCTCTTCGAACAATCATTCCAAGAACGCAGGTCATCACACGTCCCACAGAAATAACTACATATCTTTCATTCAAATAGCCTGCAACCGCATTGCCATATTTTAAAGACAGAAGACGTGAAAAGTTAATGCCCATTAAATAATCTTCTTTTGCACGTAAATAGGCCGCATTGGATAAATTATCATATTCCGATAAATCCTTTGCTTCACGGATGCCTCGATTAATCTCTTCTTCCGTCTGAGAGTCGATCCAGACACGCTTTCTTTGTTTGCCCTGCACATTTGCCATCTGTTCTACGAGACGGTAAATATATTCCCCCTCGCGCCCAGAGTCCGTGCAGACATAAATCGTGTCCACATCAGATCTATTCAAAAGATTCGATACGATCTGGAACTGCTTTGCTACATTTGGAATAACTTCATAGAGAAATTCCTGTGGTAGAAATGGCAGCGTTTCCAGACTCCATTTTTTATATTTTACGTCATATTTTTCCGGATAGCTCATGGTTACCAGATGACCTACGCACCAGGTAACGACTGCGGATTCTCCTTCCAAATATCCGTCATGTTTCTTTGTATTGATTTTTAATGCTTTTGCGAATTCCTGAGCTACGCTCGGCTTTTCCGCAATGAACAAAGATTTTCCCATAATATAATCCTCACATTCTGGAATACTATAGCACAAAAAAAGCGAAAAATATAGTCTTGCATCTGAAAACATGTTAAGATAACTCATGGAGGAACATTATGAACGTTACAGCAATTATTTCCGAATACAATCCCTTGCACAAAGGGCATTTATATCACATAAAAACTGCCAGAAAAGAGACAAATGCAGATTATATCATCGCAATTATGAGCGGTAATTTTGTACAGCGGGGCACCCCTGCCATCATGGACAAATATGCCCGCGCTGAGGCGGCATTAAGATCTGGTGTTGATCTGGTACTGGAGCTGCCTGTCATGTATGCCACTGCCAGTGCAGAATATTTTGCTTTGGGCGGTGTCGCTTTGGCAAATACTTTAGGCATTGTGACACATCTTAGTTTTGGAAGCGAGTATGGACAGGCTGATAAATTTATGGAAGCAGCAAATTTACTGCTTCATGAGCCGGAAGAAATGAAAGCTCCATTGAAGGAAGCTTTAAAGGAAGGGCTCTCCTATCCTGCGGCCAGAGCCTATGCAGTGAAAGTCTCTCACCCGGAGCTTGCAGATATTTTAGAAGAGCCAAATAATATTCTGGGCGTGGAGTATTGCAAAGCACTGCTTAAATTAAAGAGTAACATTATCCCTCATACTATTAAACGTCAGGGACAAGACTATCATTCAGAAACAACGGATGCTGGATTCGCATCTGCTACCGGTATCCGTAAACTTTTCGGTGTGGAATCCGAAGAAAACAAGCGGATTCTAGAATCCCAGCTAGCTCCTGCGGCTTACGAATTATTAAATGATCATTTTGAACATGCGCCATTAACAGAAGACGATTTATCAATGCTGCTTCGCTATAAACTGATCACTGAAAACCGTGCTCATCTGACAGAATATTTCGGGGTAAATAAAGAATTATCAAATCGAATTTATAAGCATCTGAATGATTATGAAAGCTTCTCTTCCTTTGCAGAGCTTTTAAAGACAAAAAATATTACAAGAACTGCCATTAATCGCGCATTATTGCACATTTTACTGGATGTAAAAGCAGCTGATGTACAGGCAGTTACCAAACGTGGCTGTGTCGATTATATTCGTGTATTAGGTTTCCGAAAAGAGGCGGCGGGATTATTAAAAGAGTTCTCAGACATTCCGGAAATACCACTGATCACAAATCTTTCAGCTGCACCTGTATTATGCGAAACTGATATCCGCGCAGATCAGATTTACCAGATGTGCGCAAGCCAAAAATATGGCATTCCATATCAAAATGAATATCAGAGAAAAATGCTGGTCGTATAATGCGGCCAGTTTTTATTTAGCTAATCCCAGCGTACTCATAAGTGCTTCCTGCAATACTCTTGATACATTAATATGTGCCGCTTCTGCTTCACGATTCAGCCAGTTCGGTAAAGTCACATTTCTCCGAACCATTTTCATATCGTTTTTCTGACGGTACACTTTTAAATCTACATCTACAACTGATATAAATGTCTTTCCATTTTCGTAGAATGTACTTGTAGTTATATCAATTTTCTGAATTTTGCTTGGATTTGTTATTTCATTTCCATTACCTTCCATTGTAATACAATGCAGTCCAATTGCATCTCGTGCCATTTCGATAGCATCTGCTAATGTGCCTTTTCTCTTTCCTTCTTCATTTGCTTCTGTAAATATTCCCAAGTCTGGAACTTCAATTAATATATTCTTTTCATCTTCTGTAAATATAGTTGGATATGCGACTTTCATTTTAAATCCTCCAGTACCCATTTTTCAAAGTTCTCCTTTTATTATACACACCAAATGTGTATTTTCAATAGTATAAAATTGCATATTATTTATTTAGCTCATATAAATCACAACCTTTTATTGATAGTTTGGAAAATTCGGCGAAACGCCTTGAAATGAAATAGCGGATGCTACCTCAAGAATACTTCTCAAGTATAACATCCGCCTAAAGATTTTACAATATAACAAACGGGCTAATTCTTAAAACTATGAATTGGTGCAGGAATACGTCCTTTACGATTTACAAACGCATCGCATGAGAACTGATTCACCGGCATGATCGGCGCATATCCTAAAAGGCCACCGAATTCTACGATTTCTCCTACACCTTTACCTACAACAGGGATAACACGAACTGCTGTAGTTTTCTGATTCACCATACCGATGGCCATTTCATCAGCAATGATACCGGAAATCGTTGTTGCCTTTGTATCTCCAGGAATTGCGATCATATCAAGACCTACAGAGCATACACAAGTCATTGCTTCTAGTTTTTCAATCGTCAAAGCACCCGCCTGAACTGCATCGATCATACCCTGGTCTTCGCTGACTGGGATAAACGCACCGCTAAGTCCGCCTACGTAAGAGGAAGCCATAACACCGCCCTTCTTCACCTGATCATTTAATAATGCAAGAGCTGCTGTTGTACCCGGAGCGCCTGCATACTCTAAACCGATTTCACAAAGAACATCTGCTACGCTGTCACCAATCGCTGGTGTTGGAGCTAAAGATAAATCAACAATACCAAATGGTACACCAAGACGTTTGGAAGCTTCCTGTGCAACCAGTTGTCCAACTCGTGTTACCTTAAATGCAGTTTTCTTAATTGTTTCGCAAAGCACTTCGAAACTTTCACCGCGTACTTTGGAAAGTGCTTTACGAACTACACCCGGTCCGCTGACACCAACATTGATGATTGCATCCGCCTCAGTTACGCCATGGAATGCGCCTGCCATAAACGGGTTATCATCCGGTGCATTACAGAATACGACAAATTTTGCGCATCCTAAAGAATCATCTTCTTTTGTAAGTTCCGCAGTTTCTTTGATCATTTCACCAATCAGTCGAACTGCATCCATATTGATACCTGTCTTTGTAGAGCCCACATTGACTGAACTGCAGACACGTCCTGTGGTGGCCAGTGCCTTTGGAATAGAACGAATCAAAAGCTCGTCACTTGGAGTCATTCCCTTACTTACCAGAGCGGAAAAACCGCCGATAAAGTTGACGCCTACTTCTGTCGCAACCTTGTCCAATGTCTGTGCGATAGAAACATAGTCATCAATTGTCTTGCATGCAGCACCGCCGACCAATGCGATCGGGGTTACGGAAATACGTTTATTAACGACTGGAATACCGTATTCCTTCGCGATATCATCTCCAGTCTGAACAAGATTTGCTGCATATTTTTTAATCTTATTATAAATATTTTCATTTACCTTATTGATATCAGAATCAATACAATCCAAAAGACTGATACCCATGGTAATGGTACGTACATCGAGATTTTCTTTCTCGATCATTTTATTGGTTTCATTTACTTCAAAAAAATTAATCATATGTCCACCTTAGATTCTATGCATTTTATTAAAAATATCTTCTCTCTGGCAATGGATTACAACACCGATTTCTTCGCCAGTTGCTGTAAGTCCATCACAGATCTTATCAAATGCTGCATTTGTCACATCAACAACCATCATCATGTTAAAGTAACCATCAACGATTGTCTGGCTGATGTCTAAAATGTTCACATTGTTTTCTGCAAGGAAGACACAAACCTTTGCAATAATACCTACAGTATCTTTTCCTACTACCGTAATAATCGCTTTTTTCATAATCTCTTTTCTCCTTTTTATCAAAACTCCATCATTCGCGATACAGAGTCTCTTTTCGCCACTTCAATCAGAAAATCATCCGGCTTATATTTTTCACTTCCGAATGCAATTTCCAGTTTTACTGTTTCATAAGCAAGCTCTTCATAGTTATTTTCCTTGCTCAGATGTCCCAAAAAGACTGCTTTCAAATCATCATGCAACAGATGACATAAAAGCTTTCCGGCAGATTCATTAGACAAATGTCCCTTATCTCCCAAAATACGTCTCTTTAAAGGATATGGATATCCTCCCACCTCTAACATATGAATATCATGGTTGGATTCCAATAATAATACATCAAGGTTCTGTAGTTTGTCTACAATATCCTGATCATAAAATCCAAGGTCTGTTGCAATTGCTGCTGATTTTGTCCCACATTCCATGCGATAGGCCACCGGCTCTGCCGCATCATGGGATATTTTAAACGGTTTCACCACCAGATCATCAATCTGCACCTCTTCGTCTGCCCGGATGATCTGAAACAGATCATCATCAATCGCACCAAGACAGGAAGTGCTTTTAATTGCCTCGATGGTCCCCTTTGTCCCATAAATCGGAATATGATGTTTTCTTGCAAGCACTCCAAGTCCTTTAATGTGATCAGAATGCTCATGAGATACAAAAATCCCCTTAATTTCCTTAATATCTCTGTCAATGGATGCAAGCCCCTGCTCAATTCGTTTGGCGCTGATACCTGCATCAACTAAAATTCCTGTTTTTTCTGTTCCTGTGTAAATACAGTTTCCGCTGCTTCCGCTGGCGATGCTGCATAAATTCATATTATCTTCCTAACTGTCTGTCAATTTGTTCATAAGTACTTGTCAGGTCACCGCTGTTATCAATGACTGCCTGACAGGCACTTCGAAATTCCTCCGGAGATTTCTGATTTGCCATAATACTGGCAATTTTCTCATCATCGTATCCCCTGCTTGCTTTCAAACGCTTTGCACGCACTTCTGCATCTGTGTGAATATACCATAACTCATCACAAACAACATCATAGTGGTCTTCAATCAAAAGTGCAGCTTCAACCACAAAATATTTTGTTCTATGATAAGCTCTTTCTTTTGCGATTTCGGACACAATATGACTCTTTACTCTCGGATGAATAATCTTATTCAACTCCCCTAAAAGCGTTTCATCCGCAAATACGATCTTTCCAAGCTTTCCACGGTTAATGGTCTGGTCTCCATTTAAAATACTGCTGCCAAACTTTTCTACAATGCTGTAGTAGCAGGCTCCTCCCGGCTCCATCAAAAGATGGCCAACCTTATCCGCTTCAATGATGACCGCCCCGTGTTTTTCCTTTAAATATTTTAATATTTCACTTTTTCCGGCACCTACGCCGCCTGTAATTCCGATAACCTTCATGTTATTTTCCTCTAAATGAAACCTATTTTGCTTCGTACCAGTTTGCTCCGTCGTGTACATCAATTTCCAGTTTTACGGACAGATCTGCCGCTCCTGTCATTTCTTCCTGTAGAATCTGTTTCACTGCTTCCAGTTCTTCCGGTGCTGTCTCAATGAGAAGTTCATCGTGTACCTGTAAAAGGATTCTGGATTTCATACCGCGAAGTCTTCTGTCCACACGAATCATTGCAATCTTCATAATATCAGCTGCTGTTCCCTGAAGCGGAGAATTCATAGCAATTCGTTCTCCAAAGGAGCGCTGCATGAAATTCGAAGAAGAAAGTTCCGGTATCGGTCGTCTTCTGTTATAAAGAGTTCTGACACAGCCCTCTTCCTTTGCCTTCGCTACAGTTCCATCTAAAAACTCTTTAATCTTTGGATAGGTTTCAAAATAATGGTCGATATATTTCTTTGCTTCCTTCGGGCTGATGCTCAAATCTTCGCTGAGTCCGTAGGAACTGATACCATAAACGATTCCAAAGTTTACTGCTTTCGCATTTCTACGCTGCAAATCCGTTACTTCATCAAACGGAATGTGGAATACCTGAGAAGCAGTCAGTCTGTGAATATCCTGTGCTTCATTATATGCATTAATCAGAACCTCGTCTCCCGACATATGCGCAAGCAATCGGAGTTCAATCTGGGAATAATCGGCATCCACAAACACATATCCATCCTGCGGAACAAAAACCTTACGAATGAGTCTTCCAAGTTCCATACGAATTGGAATATTCTGTAAGTTCGGATCTGTACTGCTAAGACGTCCTGTCGCAGTCACTGTCTGTTGGAATGTGCTTCTGACTCTGCCATCCGCATCAAGGCAGGTAAGCAGCCCGTCTGCGTAAGTGGATTTTAATTTTGCCAGCGTACGGTATTCTAAAATATCTCTGATGATCGGCTGTTCCGGTGCAAGCTTTTCTAAAACATCTGCACTCGTGGAATAGCCTGTTTTTGTCTTTTTACTGCCAGGCAGCTGCATTTTTTCAAAAAGAATGACGCCTAGCTGCTTTGGAGAATTGATATTGAACTTTTCTCCTGCCTGCTCATAAATGCGTTCTTCCAGTTCTGCAATCTTCACTGCCAATGCATTGCCATATTCTTTTAATGCCTCTGCGTTCATCTTTATGCCAGCCATTTCCATGGATGCCAGTGTAAATACCAGCGGCATTTCCATATCTGTATATAGCTCCCACATGCCAAGCTCTTTTAAACGCGCTTCCGCATCCGCAAACTCTTTCCAGACTGTCAGCACATCAATCTCACCTGGCTTTACAGAAACCACCGGATTGATCAGATAATTTGCAATATCCAAATCGTAAAGTCCTGTACGCTCTTCCACGTGTAAGACCTTTAACATTTCCTTTAATCCGGAGACTGCTACCTTTTTGCCATTTGTAAGCAGTCTCTCTGCCTTATCCCGCAAATAAGCTTCTGTCATAAAGCCTTCACAGATGATTTCATAAATATTTCCGTCAAACACGATATCTACTGCGTTTAACGCACCATCTGCCATCTTTAAAACAGTTGCTGTGAAATCTGACATCTCTGCCTTTGCAAAAATATCCTCTGCTTCTGAAAGATCAGATACAGTCACTGTCTGTACTGCTTCTTCCTGTGGAATTTCAGACAGATCAAATTTCGCCATTAGTTTCTTTAATTCCAGTTTCTGGCAAAGCTCATAGGCTTCTTTTGTAAATACATTGCCTGTGCGGGCGCTTTCCCAGTCGTATTCATATGGCACATCCGTTTCAATAGTCGCAAGCTTTTTGCTCATGACCGCCATATCGTAATGCGCTTCCAGATTTTCTTTTGCACGTTTTGGCTTGATTTCTTCCAGATGAGCATGCGCATTTTCCACTGTCTCATACTGCTGTAAAATTGCAGTGGCAGTCTTTTCACCAATTCCAGGAACACCCGGAATATTGTCGGAAGAATCTCCCATCAACGCCTTTAATTCAATGATCTGTAACGGCATCAGACCATATTTTTCCTGTACATCTTTTGTGTAATAATTTTCGTATTCTGTAGTTCCGCGTTTTGTTTTTGGGATACAGACACGGATATTATCAGTTACGATCTGTAACAAATCCCTGTCACCGGAAACCACCAGAACATCCATATTTTTTGCTTCGCTTCGTTTTGCCACAGTTCCCAAAAGGTCGTCTGCTTCATAACCCGGCAATTCCATAATTTTAATTCCCATGGCTTTTAAAAGCTCTTTTAATACCGGAACCTGTTCATGAAGCTCCTGCGGCATTCCTTTTCTGGTACCTTTATATTCCGTATACATTTCGTGACGGAAGGTCGGATGATGCACATCAAACGCCACCGTCAGATAATCAGGCTTTTCCTCTTCTAAAATCTTAAGTAATATATTTACAAAACCAAAAATCCCATTGGTATGAAGTCCATCTTTATTTGTAAGATCCGGCACTCCATAAAATGCACGGTTAATAATACTGTGTCCGTCAATGAGAACAATTTTTTCACTCATCCCTATACTCCTAAAATCAATTCCATTATTTTTTCAATCAAAAACAGGCTGCACGAGATATTTACCAGCCATTTCGTAACCTCAGAAAGCACGTAAAAAAGAGACATATTTTTCAGATGCTGTTTTGATACCGCAAAATCTTCATTCAATGCCTCTATAATGTTCATCGGAAGCTCTTCTTTCTCATCCAGCTGCATCAGGCCCTTATATACAATATAATAAGTTTCCAGTTCTTCCCTGCAGTCCTTACATTCCTCAATGTGATTTACAAATCTGCGCAGCTCCTTATTACCTAACCGGCCTTCAATATAAGGAACTACCATTTTCGCTGCTTCCTTGCATGTTAACTTTTTCTTTTGTTTTTTGCAAACAAACTGAATCATTTCGTATTCTTTCCTTTTAAAACAGCTTCCTTCATAGCCTCCAAGAGATTTTCCTCTCCCCTCTCGAAAGGATCCTTTGGTGCATGTCTGTCACTGGCCGCACTTGGATAAAGCCCAAAGTCATTTGCAATCTTTAAAAGCTCTTTGCGGTGCTCCTCATCGTATTTCGAATAATAGACTTCCATTCCTGCCGGACAGTCTTTGGTATACTCCTTAAAATCTTTCACAATTTTTAAAACTTCCTCGTCCGTACAATGATAATGGTAAGGATGTGCTAAAATCGGAAAGCCTCCATTTTTGCAGATTTTTTCCACACACTCTTTCAACGACATATATTTCATGTATTTTGTAGAATCCACCCAATAAGGAGATCTGTTTCCGATGATCCTGTCAAATGCGTCTGTAATACTGTCTGCATAGTTTTTCTTTACTAAAATCTCTGCAATATGTCTTCTTCCTATCTGATTTGAATCAGGAAATGTATTTAACAATTCTTCGTAAGAAATAGAAATCCCAAGATAATTTAATTTCGTAATGATCGCATCCAGATAATGCTTTCTCTGTTGTGGTATTTTTCTAAAAATCTGCTGAAGAGTTCTAGGAACTCCATGGAAAAACAATCCTACCACATGAACTTCTAAAAGTCTTCCCGAATCTGTTATATAGGATGTGGAAAACTCTGCCCCGGGAATGATTTCCAGGCCCAGATAATTTATCGGCTCTTCAATGGCAAACTGGTTGTGGTCTGTAATGGCAATATGTGCAAGACCAAATTCCATTGCATCATGAATTGTCTCATCCACAGTTCTTGTCCCATCAGAGCTTGTGGTATGAAGGTGAAGATCGATTCCGTAGGCCTGTTTTTCCATATCTCTTATCTCCCATCAAAAGGATTTGTATCTTTTTAGTTTATAACACCTGTACTTAAAAATCAATCATTGACATTGTAATCCAGCTTACAATATTCATAAGCATTCACCACCGTCGTTTCCCCGTAGCTGGAAATTTTCGGTATTTTGTGGTCGTAACTCATATGAACATGTCCATGAATAAATAACTTTGGTTTATATTTCTCTAAAAGATCCAAAAAGCACTCAAAACCTCTATGAGAAATACTCTCCATATCATTCACACCAAACGCCGGCGCATGAGTCAGCAAAATGTCAAATCCTTTTTTCTTCCATAGTTGGAAACTGACTCTGTGGATACGATTTTTCATCTGTTTTTCTGTGTACATATTTTCACCATCACGGTATCTGTAAGAGCCTCCCAGTCCTAAAATACGTACCCCTTTATATTCATAAATCTGATTTTCAATGCAGATACACCCTTCCGGCGGCGTTACAGAAAATCTGTCATCGTGATTTCCTCTCACATACAGCACCGGACAATGTGCCATCGTTGCCAAAAATTCCAGATATCTTGCCTTTAAGTCCCCACATGCCAAAATCAGATCGAACTCATCCAGTCTTCCCGGCATGTAGAAATCATAAAAATATTTTGCTTCTTCATCGGCTACCGCCAAAATTCTCATTCGTTTTCACCTTGAGCCTTTGCAGGCGCACCGGCACTTTCCACCGTTTCCTTTCCTTCCGAATTTAACTCTTTGTACTCCGGAATGGTACCCTCAATGTTTGCAGACAGCCAATCCATGGTAATAATCTGCTCCAGATTTACGCCCTGTCCCTCTTTGTCAAAAATTTCTCCAGACTGTACCTGAATTGGACCACAGAATGGATTATAGACACCGCTGCAGATTGTGTTTTCCAGAAGCTTCGCAAGCTTTTTAACTCCCTCCGGCAGATTTTTAGAATAAATCAATTCTACAACACCTGCGGACATTCCCCAGTAATAATTTAACGCTTTATTGCTTGTTTCATACTGAAGCTGCATAGTTCTGTTTAAAATACTTTGAATCAGTTTTTCATAGTAAACGCCCCAGTGCCATACCGGCATTGCAAGATTTGTACGTCCATTTTCATCAAATCTGAAAAGTCCGATTGGTCTTCTCTCATCACCACTTGCCTTTTCAAGGTCCTGAGATGAAATCAGCGTAATACCTCTTTCTCTCAGCCTGCTAAGAGCATTTTGAACACCATCTACGCAGGACCATTCAAGATAAACTTTTGCCCGTGGATTTACCATCGCAACGCCAAGGGCAAATGCATTGATTCCGGCAATCTGACCATAAATCGGATAATCGGCAAGATAGCCCACCATATCGTTTTCAGCCAGAGTTCCTGCAATTGCTCCAATGATGAATTTTGCTTCATACATTCTTGCATAGTAAGTGCGGATATATCGATGTGACTTATTTAAAGAGCAGTTTAAGATCAATTTGTCAGGATGCTTTACTGCTGCTGCCAGACTGGCATTTAAAAGCTTCGGGGAAGTTGTAAAAATAACCTCGCTGCCCTCCTTAATTGCATGTTCGATGACCTCTTCCGGCGCTCCCATGGCATAATTGTAAGATTTCGTTATGATCTTACCGTCAAATGCTTTTTCAACATGCTCTCTTCCAAGCTCATGTCCATAAGTCCATCCAGACTCCTCTGGTGTCTTATCATGTATAAAAGCAACATGAAGTACCCGGTATTCTTCACCAAACATGATTTCAAGCAATGATTTTTTGCTCTTACGCTCTTCTTCCGGATCTAATTTAATATCAATGGATTCCTTTTCCTGTAAAAGCTCAAATTCTTCCCAGATTTTCTGAATCTCTTTCTTTATTTCTGCTCCGCTCTTTTCCTTAAAGGACACATAACCATAAATATTAATGTATCTTAAAAATGCATCTCCTGTGGTACACTGTAAGTCGTTGCCTCCCAGAGACTCGAACATCTGACGGAAATAATAGAAATTTGCACGGAATTTCGCAGCCTCATCTTCATCCCATACTTCATCTACAGCCTTTCCCATCAGTTTCTGAAGTTTCACATAGTCTCCCTCGTTAGAAAATTCAATATAATTTATTTTTGTGTATTTATAAAAGTCTAAAAATTCATAATAAATTTTTAATTCCGGTGCATCTCCCTTTGGCGGCAGAATTCTTGTCACCTGCGCAGGAATTGAAACTGCACCAAAAAACTTCAGTACGCTGACTCTTTTGTTGCCCTCCTCCACATAGAAGCGGTTCATATATTCATAAACCTTTACCGGTTCACGGATTCCTTCTTCCAAATGGGCCTTACAAAGATTTTTCCATTTGCGGGCAAATTCTGTATCTTCGTCTAAAAGGGGCATAAAGTTTGCTGCAAATGCATTGGTACGTCCTTCAGTTTTAGTTCCGACAATAAATTCTGCTGGAATCTGCATGACGCCTAAACGTGTACCGGAATTTAACCGTTCCTTTGACATCATATCTTCCATAACTGGAAGGTATGGGTAATGTCCTTTACTGATTAAATGTCGTTTTTCTTTCTGTCCCAATTTTAATGCTTCTCTATAAAACTGTTCCGGCATTATCAATCACTCCTGTTTTCTATTTTTATACATCATCCTTCGCTTTCTCTGCTTCTGATAACTGATCATAAGGAACCAGACAAGGATGTTTTTTTGCTAAATCATTTCTTTTTTTCCCGTATGTATAGCCTTCGGAACGCACATATGCCGACCATCTGCAATGTTCCAATTTACGCAGTGCATCCCTTTCCTTATCCGGGCGTTTCTCTGGCGAAACCTCTGCATATGGAATATTGCAAAGCTGCTTCATCTTATGATGAATTGCTGATGCTACAGAAGAGCGATAGTTATATTCATATCGCCAAAAAGACTCTTCGCAACCCCACAACAGATGACGCTCCAATGCTTTCTTTTCTACCTCAGAATTTAAAATTACTTCCTGAGAATAGGAAGTTTTAATATCTCCTACAAAATCAATTTTGTACTCCGCGGTATCATTTCTGTCATTATACTTTGCTTTATATAAAGCATCCTTCTCACTGCTGTTATATAGAACAGCCTGAATTCTTGGCTGAAACTCATTCTCTGCATAGTAAGATCTGATGTCTATCGCTGATTTCACATTCTGTGCATCGCTTCCAAGACATACAAATACATAGGTCGGAGAAGGTATCTGTCCCAACAATTTTCTAAAACTGCTTGTATTTACATCCATACCAGAGTAAATATTGATTTTATACTGTGGTTCCCCATCAATACAGGTGCCATTATATTTCGGTGACAACAGCTCCGGACAAAGCATTTCAAAATTTTCTTCTGCATCCGGATTCCTGTCAATCACGTTCATTTCAAAACGATATCCTGTCATCTGACAAAACCAGGTCAGTGCTTTTGCCATTTCAAGACCATACTGCCCCATACCAAGAATCAGGGCCGAGATTCGTTTTTCACCACTTTCTTCAATACTATGCTCAAAAATCTCTCCACCAGTCTCATAGAGGATTCTTGATATCAAAGACTGAACATCGTTTAAGCGGCGAATCATTTTTATTTTTCCTTTTTCCACTGTTTTAAGAAGCAGTTCGGCTTCTATGGATTTTGCAAAAACATCAATTCTTACATTTTCACATTCCTGATATTTTTGAGTAAGTGTCAGTGTCTGTGAAATATTTTCAGATTCATCCTCACCCATGACCATAAAATGAAGCTGACTTTTTTTACTGTGGAATTTAAAATCTATAGAGGCAATATCCGATTTAAAACAAAGAGCCCCCAATGCATTGGCATTGTTTCCAAGCTCATAGCTGCGTTCCTCTTCGTTTTCAAAGACATCCGTAAAAATCAGGAGACATTTTTTATCCGCATCTTTTAAACTTTCTGCGAGAGCCAGTGATTTTTCATTTAATTCTGAAAATATGTAAGCATCTGAAAAATAATGCATCAGAAATTTCTGATACATTAATGCATTCTTAAACAGAGACAGCACTGCTCCAAAAGTCAGGAGCGGAGAAAATGTTACGAAAAATGCTCCAAAAACTTCATATGCAGTGCGTAAGCCAGGCTCTAAGTCCACCACTGATTCGCTGATCAAGCCAAGATCACCACAAACTACAAACAATAATAGAACGTTGTGGACTGTTTCAAAAATACTGATAAATAGTCCACTTGCACCACCCTGATAGATTGTGTAGCAAATTGGAAAAAAGAAAAATATTGCAGAAACTGCGATACCGCCCATTAAAAAAGTCAATTTATTTTCTATTTTTATACTGTTGTTTTTCCTTGCAGTCAATAAAATGATAACGATTGTTACAAGAAAAACTGCACCTGATAAATAAATTCCAATATTCCAAATCATCTCTTTCATCCTCCCTGAGGCGTTATCTTAGCCCTATGATACCACTCCACCACATATTTACACAACCTCTCTTTTTTGAAAAAGCACTTGCAAAACTATTTGGAATGTGTTACTATAGCTCAGTCAGCAAAATAGTGCGCAGGAGTGGCGGAATGGCAGACGCATCAGACTCAAAATCTGACGCTGGCAACAGCGTGTGGGTTCAAGTCCCATCTCCTGCATAAAAAACCCTTGAAAAATCAAGGGTTTTTCTTTATTCTCCTGAATAATTTTGAAAATAATGTTTCAGGTTTTGTTTCTATCTCTTCTGACTCTTTCCTTATTTCCGCTGTATTTAATTCATCCAGTTTTTCAGAGATTCTTTCAATCCGCCTTTTATTTGTATCTGTACCATGCAATTCATAAATTTCATTGGATAAAGTCAAAGCCTTCTCATAGCTTTCCTTCGCATCCGATAAATTTTTAATCTCTGCAAATGTGTTTCCAAGCTTTTCATATCCCAGTGCCAGATCTTTTAAACTGTATTCATCTCTGATTCTCGCAGCAATTTCTTCACTGTATCCGATGCTTTTTCTAAAACATTGTACTGCTTCTTCATAAAGCTTCTGCATACGGTAAAGTGAACCCATATTTTCCAAACAGATTGATAAAGATTCCAGACTGTTTATGCTGTTCTCCTTCATATGAATCTGCTCATAATACCCCATTCCTTCTTTATAATACTGCTCAGCACTTTCGTATTTTTGATAAGTTCTGCTTATTCCAGCCAGATTAGAACATGCGATTGCCATCATATGAATATCTTTCAAGGAATTTGTTTTTTGATATAACTCACGGCTGTATTTTAATTCATTTGCAAAGTATTTTTCTGCTTCTATATAGTTCTCTTCAGTTTCGTAAACACACCCCATTCTTTCATTTCCAACAGCCAGATCCCTAAGTGAAGAAATATTCTTCGTCTTCTGGTAAATGTATTCATAATGTTCCAGACTTTCTCCATAGTACTTTTCTGCTTCGTTATAGCGTTCCTGCATCTCGCAGACATATCCCATATGCTCTTTCGCGATTGCTAATCTTTTCAAACTCTTTAAATACTTTAATTGAGTATAAAGTTCTTCGTTATATTGTAAATATGTCACATAATATTCTTCAGCCTTTTCATACTGCTCCTGTGCATCATATAAAAGTCCCAAATACTCCGTGCTGAGTCCAAGCTCATGAAGACTATGTACATTGTTCTGTTTTTCGTGAAGCTGCTTACTGTTCTGCAAAGCTTCAAAATACAAAACTTCTGCCTCCTTGAAACGTCTTTGCTTTTCGCAGATTACTCCAACTTTTCGTCTTAATGAGGCCAAATCACTCAAGCTTCCTAAATCCTTAAACTTCTCATATCTTCTTTTGCCATATTCCAATGCTTCCCGATAATTTGCTTCAGCTTTTGCATATTGTTTCTTCTCTTCACAAATGATTCCCAGTCCATCATTACTGGCCATCAAATACCACAAAGCTGAATCTCCTGCCTCTTCATAAAGCCTTTTACTGTTTTCATGAAAACTAAGCCAATATTTTTCTGATTCTTCATAATCTCCCAACATCATATAAATATTTGCCAGTTTTCCATTCGCTTTTGCTATCAACGAGTAGCTTGATAACCAACGGGATTTTTCATATCCATGTTCACTATAAGACAATGCCTTTTCAAAAGATTCCTTTGCTTCCTTATAAAGTCCTTTTGTTTCATAAAGGTCTCCTAATTTCATATTTGCATTGGAAAGAGATTCAAAGCTCATTGTAGTTCCTGTCTCTTGATTACTCTGTTCGATTCCCCACACATATTTTTTGTAATAAACCTCAGCATTTTTATAATCTCCCTGAGACTTATAATAGGATCCCAATTTTCCCCAACAAATTGCCAGCGGCCGCAGATTCCATAAAGCCTGACTCTTTTCATAGCTTTCCCTACACAAACATTCTACTTCATGAAGAATTTTTCCAATAGTCTGTTGTTCTGCCTCAGAACTGTCTAAAAGTTCATCAAAATTCTCCAAAAAGAATGCTCTCATATATGCAGTTCTGTTTTCATCATGAGCCGCTGTAACGTTTCGAATAATTCTGCAATAAAAATCTCCCTGATCTTTCACTGCTTCGTCTGCAATTGCTCTTAAAAGTTCTTTTTTTCCTTCCTTTCGGGCCTCAATCAGCAGTTCTTCTCCAAATTCCAAATCATCCAGCTCACGGGCAAAATACATTCCCTCTCTGTTTCTCAGAGAATCTTCTTCCGGAAGCTTTTTCAGATAATTTAAGATCTTCTGCTGATAAATTTTTTCATCTCTAAGCTTTTCGCGTAATCCTTTTCTGATGATCTTATGCCCAAAATCTATTCTTCCATCACTATATAAAACATAGAAATCTTCCAGATATTTCATCAATCGTGTCATGTCCAGCGTCTGATAAATGTTTCCATCCGCTTCCACCATATTTTTTAAATCTTCTACGCGAAGACCGTTTCTGGAAACTGCCAGAAGGTTCTGTATCTCTTTCAATGCTTTTGGCGTATCTGTCAGTCTTCTGATCGCCCCGTCAAGGACATGGACTGCCGCAGATTCCAGATCTTCAGGAATATTTTTAACGATTTGAACTCCCATCTCAATAATTTCCTGCTCATTGACAGCATTTCGAAGTTCCTCCTGATTCATCATATTTAATCGCTGCATCAAAAAGCTTAAATATAATGGATTTCCTGCATCCGCTTTCTCAAGCATTACAGATTTAATGATTTCATAAACTGTTTTATAACTTCCGGCACTTAAACCTGCAATTACTTCCATTGCATCATCTACAGAGAGCAGCGGAACCTTTTCAACAAATCTTTTAGGGGTCTCAAAAGCAACCGGGAGCTGAAATTCCGGAGTACACGTGGCAATGATATGGATATTTTCACGTTCAAATGGTATAAAATCCATTTTTTTCACATGCTCGTCCTGTTCTAACTGATCTAAAGCATCAATGCAGAAATAAACAGAAAGCTCTGATGGAATCTGCTCACAAAGCAATTCCATTCTCTTCATCCATTCTTTGTACTTACTGCTCTTTTCCTGTTTTTTGTTTTCGAAGTGATATTCTGAATCATCTGCTTTAAAATGTTCACGAACTTCAAGCAGTTCTTCTAAAAACCATACCATCTGCTTCAACAGGTCAAATGCACTGCTGCTTCTTGCGGAATTTCCTGATATAAAGCGAAATACTTTTTTATCATCATTTTCCAGTTTCTGCATGATTTTACACAGAATACTTGTCTTTCCACTGCCTACGTTTCCCTGAAGAATCAAAACATTGGTTTTCTCAATTTGCTGAATATACTGTTCTATCAAAGCTTTTCTTCCTCGAAAGCTTTTTAATTTGCTCTCCATAAGAGCCTGAACCTCTAACTGCTCCTTCTGCTGCCATGTAAGGTTTGCGCAATCTTCCCAGTTCTTTTGAAACATTGTCAAATAGGCATTGGAAATTGCATCTTCCAGTGCCTCCCCATTTACGGTTCTGAAATTTTCAAACAGTTTTTCTTTCTCATTCCAGTCTGCTGTGTATTCAATAACTCTGCCTCCGAGAAGCTTTTTCATACGTTCCTGTAAAGTTTGAAGTTTCTTTACAGCATTCGGATTTGTTTCCAGATAAATCTTTTTCTCTTCTTCATCAGATATCAAATGAGCCAGCGGCGAACGAAAGCATACTACACATTTATCTAACTCTCCATAATATTCCGACAATGCCCCGAATTCAATTTCCAGAGCAGTGATACTCTTTTCAAAATCATCCAAAATAATTTTATCCGCTTTTTCTTCCACGGCATTCTGAATCATTTTAGCATCCGGAATCCACCCATAACGCTCTCCCACAAAGATCAGCATATACGGATGACTTCTTTCAATTTCATCAAGGCATACTGAGAGAACCTTTCTGGACCCTTCTTCTGTTTCCAATTCTGAAGTGTCAACACCCCAACGCAGATCAATAACTCCTACATTTTCTCCATACTTTCTCGCCTTCTCTTTTAATTCCGGCAGCACACGCTCCTGTACCAGATCTCGTTCTGCCTGCATATCTCTGAATGTACTGGAAATAAAAATGTGTTTCATTACCCTCTCCCCCTGTATCAAAAAAAAGACTGTTACAAAATAATTACCCAAAACTATTTTGTAACAGCCTCCTTACACTTATTTTGTTAATGAATCAAATTCTTCGAAACAATCGAATGTTGCAAAGTAATCCTTTGGTGTTTCTGCACGTCTGATCAGCTGTACGCTTCCATCTTCCTTCAAAAGAATTTCTGCAGATTTTAATTTACCATTGTAATTATAACCCATGGCAAATCCGTGAGCACCTGTATCATGAATTACAAGGTAATCTCCTTTGTCAATCTGCGGTAACATTCTGTCGATTGCAAACTTATCATTGTTTTCACAAAGAGAACCTGTCACATCATATTTGTGGTCACATGGTTCATTTTCCTTGCCAAGAACTGTAATATGATGATATGCACCATACATTGCAGGACGCATTAAGTTTACTGCACATGCATCAACGCCGATATATTCTTTATGAGTATGTTTTTCATGAATTGCTTTTGTAACAAGGCATCCATAAGGACCCATCATGTAACGGCCAAGTTCTGTATAAATTGCAACATCATCCATTCCTGCAGGTGTTAAAACTTCTTCGTAAGCTTTACGTACACCTTCACCAATGACTTTGATATCATTTGGTTCCTGATCTGGTCTGTAAGGAATACCAATACCACCTGATAAATTGATAAATTTGATGTCTGCTCCCGTTTCTTCTTTTAACTGTACAGCCAGTTCAAAAAGAATCTTCGCAAGCATTGGATAATATTCATTTGTAACTGTATTACTTGCAAGGAATGCATGAATACCAAATCTCTTTGCACCTTTACTTTTTAAGATTTTAAATGCTTCAAAGATCTGTTCAGTAGTCATACCGTATTTTGCATCCCCAGGATTGTCCATGATATCATTGCTGATTTTGAACACTCCGCCTGGATTAAAACGGCAGCTAATGGTTTCCGGAATATATCCTAAGGTCTGTTCCAGTGCCTCAATATGTGTAATATCATCCAGGTTGATGATTCCGCCTAATTTATTTGCGTAAGCAAACTCTTCTACCGGTGTATCATTGGAAGAAAACATAATATGATCTCCTGTTGCACCGATTGCTTTTGAGAGCATTAACTCTGTCATGGAAGAACAATCACATCCACAGTCATATTCCTGTAAGATCTTAATTAAATATGGATTTGGAGTTGCTTTGACTGCGAAATATTCTCTATATCCTTTGTTCCATGCAAATGCCTCTTTTAAAGCTTTGACATTTTCACGGATTCCCTTCTCATCATATAAATGGAACGGTGTCGGATATTTTGCCGCAATCTGTTCTACCTGTTCTTTTGTCACAAAAGTCTTTTTCATTTTTCATTCTCCTTCAAATATCCCTATAGATTTCTCTATTATATTAAAGTGCTAAATTGTTGTCAATTTGCTTTTCGAAGTTTCCACAAAATATCTACAATATAAATTCCAAGCGCGATCATTCCTGCGGTAGTAAGCGTGTCTAATAAATAATTTCCCGCCAACGAATTTTCTCCCATGATCAGGTAATAAACTGTCCTGTAAATACCTGCTCCAGGCACAAACGGGTAAATCCCCGGAATCAAAAATACCGTAATCGGACATTTTAGCTTTCTGGCAAAAATCTGAGAAAGCAGCGCAATACAAAAAGAACTAAAAAAGATACTTCCAACTGGAAACAATCTCTGGCAGAGCAGGTAAACTGCCCATCCTACCATCCCTGATATCCCACAATAAGGCAGATATTTCTTCTGAACCTCTAAAATAATCGCAAAACCTACTACGCCAATAAATACTGAAATCAACTGCAGGATCATGTCAGAACACCTCCTAACAGCATCAGACTGATACCTACCCCCAGCGCAATCGCCAATGCTTTGATGAATGCTTCCAGCGCTCTTGCCGCTCCGGAAACATAATCTCCGTTTAACGTGTCACGAACCGCGTTGGTAATCGCTACCCCAGGAACCAGAGGCATAATGCACGCAATGATAATCGCATCCTGATGAACCGGGATCGGCAAAATCTTATTTAACAAAAGATACACGGCACCAGAAAAAAATGCCACCGCCAAGTCTTTTAAAAAAGGATGCAGATGTACCTTTTCCGACCAATAAAATCCTGTGGCTACCACGAAGCTGGCCAAAAATGCCACTGCACAGTCAAGTAAAGTACCTCCGACCAACAGCGGAAAGGTTGTTACGATCATTACATTTCCGATTCCCTGCATTTTTCTTGTATATTCCCAACTGCAGCCTTCCGAGATCAGTTCATAAGCTTCCTCAAGGCTTAATGCACCATCACAATATTGTCTGGAAATCTCATTTGCATAGCAGATTTGCTTTAAATTATTTCCTTTGCTTCGTACACGCTTTGTTACTGTGATGGTATCAATAGCGGGATCTGCCAGTGTAGCAAACAATCCTGTCATAATCACAAACACTTCTGTTGTCTGCAAATTTGCAGTCTTTAAAATTCGGTAGACTGTATCTTCCACACGATGGGCTTCTGCACCATGACTTAACATGGTTTCCCCTACCTTCACAGCCATATCCATTAACATTTTATAATTCATAAATATCCTATCAATTCAATCGCACAGCTTACTTTAATGCTGTACAGATTTTTTCCACGATTTTTTTATCAACTTTCAGATCAAATTTTCTTGCAAAGAGCGCCCTCGCAGCCTTTAATAGCTCATAATCTTCTTCTTTGAAAACGTATGGGTTATTATTGCTGCCTCTTTCCCAGTCAATATATCTGGTATCTGGAATCTCAGGCATCGTATTTACATTGCAGATTTGATTCGCAAATTCACTGTTTCTTGCAACTGTCTGTAAAAACAGCTCATCTCCGCATACAGATGTTCTAAAAACTTTCTGAATCCAGGATTCCTTGTCCACTGTTAATTTTGCAAGACCATGAGTAATGCTAAACCAGTTCCTTCCTTTTTGAAAAATGATATCATCATATGCTTTTGTTTTGTTCACACCGAAAAGCTTCTGTCCTTTTGTTTCAAACGCTCCCAAAATATCTTTGATGCTGCCAGCTTTTCCATAAAATTTATGGGAATATTTTACCCTCGAAAGCGCTGATTCGCTGATTTCCGGCAAATCTTCGTCTACAAATTCCAAGCCTTCATATTTCTCGAAGAATGCATGAATTTCATCCTGAGATTTAATCGGCAGATCCATCCCTGACAACAGATGATAGTAAGAATGCTCCGTTTTCACTGCTTCTTTTAAAAGCACCATTTCACAGTTAATTTGGGAATAACTTCCCCATTTCACATCTGTACGCTCTGTAAAAGTGCATTTTGATTTTCGAAGTACAGAGATCACCTCTTCCAATGGATAATCTTTGGCTTTACTGTCCATATGAAGATAAATATCATTTCGTTCATCATCGATGAGCTCCAATAGTTTTTTCAAAAGATCCGGCTGTGTATGAGCCATAATCAGATATGCGTGTTTTTTCATGTAAATTCTTTCCATTTCATTTTCAATGGTACTATTTTACCTCATCCTATCTATCGTTGCAATATTTGCCTGTGTCAATTTGCGTTCCTTTTCATACAATAATAAAAAGAATAGATAAGGAGAATATACGTTATGAATGAATGCAGACGTCCAAATTATGGCCGTATCAATAATTCCATGGATAGCATTGGACAATTTCCTTTAGCAATGGCATACGTTCCATGGCAGCGTTTTGGTCAGACTTACGACCTTTCAAAAGCGCTTTGTGTAGGTACGATTTTCCCAGAACTTGATAAACCATTCTGTGGAAAGAGAGGTGCACGTAACTAATGGATTATAGAACAAATATGAATCGAAACATGGCTGCATCTTCTGCCCAAAAACCATCACGAAATGAATTAATGGATAAAATCAATCAATACAGCTTTGCTGTAAATGAGGCAACACTCTTTCTGGATACCCATCCATATGATGCAGATGCAATGGCTTACTTCCAGAAATATCGCGTACTTCGTATGGAAGCAATCCAGGAATATGCAAAATATTATGCACCGCTCCTCATTGATTATGCTGTGAGTGATAAAATACCGTGGAGTTGGGTAAACGAACCTTGGCCTTGGGAAGGAGTTGAATGTTAAGATATGTGGAATTATGAAAAAAGACTACAGTACCCTATAAAAATCACGCAGACCAATCCTAAAGCTGCACAAATTATCATAAGCCAGTTCGGTGGACCCGACGGTGAATTGGCTGCTTCCATGAGATATTTGTCACAGCGCTACACCATGCCTTATGGCGAAGTCACTGGTCTTTTGACCGACATCGGTACAGAAGAATCCGTACACACACGCTATACATTATTATATAGAAGTTTTTCTCTACATTTACTGATGTCTTGCAACAAGTGCTGCAATCGTTTTAGGACCGCATTTCTTATCATCTTCCAGATCTAGCAGCACCTGAATAGCTCCTACTACTTTTTCTGTGTAATCTCCGAACTGGCCATCAATTCCGCCATGATTATCCATAGGGAATCCTAAGTCTTTTGCTTCCCACTGCAACCACTTAACATAGTCCTCTCTCATTCCCATACGTCTGCGATAGAGAGTATAGGTTGGTACTGGATATGGGTTGTCCCCTACATAAGTTTCTTTCGTCTCTTCCTGATCAGAATTCATTTCAGATACGAATAAATCATGTTCCGCTTGTCTGCGTCTTACTAAGCCAGAAAGAACAGTTCCATTTGCTTTGTTATAAAGTAACATTGCTTCTGCAATCTGGGTAAGCGTTCTATTCTTAACCAGGCTCTTCAGATTTCCATATCCGCAGTTGTATGCAAATGATACTAATGCATCGAACTGATTTTGATTTAGCTGTAGATTTGTCGCTTCTACGTATCCTTCGTACTTTTCAAGATCCAGCGCCAAGTAAAGGTCTGCCTGCTCCTGTGTGATTGTCTGTCCTTCTTTTACATCCGTTGTATGTCCATAACCGATGGTCCATACTCCTGCAGGACATTTATATGCAGTTAATCTACATCCTTCAAATGATTTGATTAAATCGATTCCTTTATTGCTTGTTTTCATTTAAATCCTCCACAAATAAAAAGAGGACGGATGAACCGCCCTCATACTTTTGATTACTGAGAGTCGTTGACCTTGCCATCATCAAGAAGGTCTTTAACTCCTCTAAACCATACTTCAATAATTCTCTCTAATGCTTCTTCATTTAATATAGTCTGCAGCCAGTTCGGCAAAAGCTTTCTTGCCTGTGATACTACCCATTTCATTTTCTGTTTTCCAGTGGCTGATTCTTTATACATATGTTCTGCCTTCAGGATAAGCTGGTACACTTCTGCACGGATGCCATCAAGTCCTCTCTGCTTTAACCACTGATATGTAATCACAACTGTAATCACTGCCAAAATTGCTACTAATACCAATAAAAATGGTAACGGGATCTGCATTAAATAGTTCATTAATTCCATACTTTTTTCCTCCTACATTCCGATCTGTTTAAACATGAATACAATCACTCCGCCAATTACAGCCGAGATTATATATCCAAGTACTTTACGCCACATTTCTCCGTCTCTCGATTCCAAGACCTCTAAGCGTTCGCCTTGGTCTTTTTGTTCTTTCTGCATATTTTCCATACTGAGAGCTAATCGTTCTACAGATACCAGCAACTTATTGTTCTGCTCCGTTTCTTTTTCCAGTTTATCAATTCTATGATTCTGACGTTTATGTTCGTCTTCCATTCTCTGAGCAAATTCTTTGTGTTCTACACGTGTTAAAAATTCTTCCATTACTCCTGCTCCTCATTTTCCTGATTAGCAGTTTCTTTCTTCGTTTCTCTTTTCCCTTCAGCAATTTCCGTTTCAAAAGAAGCTTTTACGTTTGCTTCCATTTCAATATACTTTGCCATAGTTTCCTCCTTATGTCGGATTTGCCGGATCATTATCTAATCCCACCTGCAGTTTTTCCTTACGGAAAATCGGTATATAGTTCTTGTTGATTGTTGTTTCCGGAACCTCGCCCCAGAATATCGGTGTTCCGCCTGTTTTTGATGTAAAAATGCCAAAGTGTGTGATGGTTCCCCAACCGTAATGTTCTGCCTCATTAAAAAAGATAATCTCATTGTTTTTAATGATTCCATTGGATACGCTACCCATTACGCCATCAAGATGCACTCTCTGATATTCATTAGTTGTAATTGCAACTCCTTCATCGTCTACAGCTCCTTCCGGAATCGTCGGCTCTGTAAAATTTCCTCCTGTTTCATTTGGTGTTGTGGTCGATAATCCAATATAGTAGTAGTTCTTCGTTCCATTGTTTGCTGTGCTCCAGAACAGCTGCTGCAAAAGCTCGTTCGCTTTACTTCTTACAATCATAGGTTTTACCTCCTTAAAAATTGAAATAAAAAGAACCGCCTATGATTTCTCATAACCGATTCTAGTGTTCTGAATTATTTGGTTTTACATGTTTTTAATATGCTTTATCCACTGGTCGAAAGTCTGTGTTTCCATCAACAGTCCCTCACCAAACATTCTGTTTTTAATTCCCATGATAATTTTTGTTTTTTCGTAATGTTGGGGCGAAAATTGTGTTTGTTTACGAATCATTATAAGGCATATTTGAACCCCCTCTTTCATTTAAACTGCTACGATACAATCGGCATCTGTCGACCAGTTTGCCGTTGTAACCCATTCATCATATAGTGCCGTTGGCACTTTGATTTTCATGCTAGTATATTTACTCGAGTTAATTACTGAACCGAGTGTGGGTACAGATGTAAGTTTCGAAAAATCATGCACTTTAATATTAGCGCAATTCGAAAACACACTAGAACCGATACTTTTTAAACTAGCCGGATATGCAATATCAGATAGTCTGTAATTAGTAGAAAACACTTCTGAACCTAATGCAGTTAGTGTTGAAGGTAATGTGATTTTTTCTAAATTATAATCACCATAAAATGTTCGGTTATCAATTGTTGTTACACCATCTGGAATCACAATGTGTGTTAAACCATAATTATTTTTAAATGCTGATTCTGAAATTTCAGTTACCGTATACGGTAATACGATAATTTTCGTAGAATAACACATATATGTGATTTCAGAACTGATGCTAGTTAGGTTTAACGGAAATATTAAAAATTTCAATGACTCACAGTATGACATAGCACTTGAACCAATACTTTTTATACTAGACGGGAATACAATGTATAGCATGCTTTTAAATTGATAAAATGCATACTTTCCAATAGTTTTCATGCTATTAGACAAAAATACTCGCAATACCTGCAAATTACTTTTATCACCGGTTGACAACAAACCCGTTTTATACGAGCTACTAGAAATATCAGTTATACCATAAATTTTAATAGTGTATTCACCGTAATTGGCATACGTATGTGTTAATGAATTATCCGTGGTACCATCTCCCCAATCAATAGATGTGCAGCCAGTCAATACATCATTGAAAGTTATAGTTAAACCATGATATGTGGTGAGTTTAACGTCAATTTCCGTAGCACCGCTTGCAGTGTAGTACGTTGCACCAATGGCAATGTCATAATCTTTAACCGTAACAGTATTATCAATAATGCCAATGGGAGAAGACCAACCATCAAACACAAGTCTTTCATGTGTTGGTGCATCTGGAAGTGTGAACACATCACCTTCATTGCAATATTGTTCTGCAATTACAGTTCCGTCATAGTCAATTACTGTTACCTTGTAATCACCGCTAGAACTGCCGCTTCCTTCAAATACGCCGACAACACCACCAATTTCTACATCTTTCACAATGTTTGCAGGAACTAATGTGGCGGGTTTTAGAATTGTGATTTTATTTAAAACTGTGTTTTTATCAGCTTCAACCACTTGGTCTCCGTTTGTCATTGATAATGAAACTATTTTTTCAATGCCATCACCTACAAATACCCCTATCACACCGCCGATTTCAACATCTTTCTTTATATTCTCCGCCAACATCGTCGCAGGCTTTTTCACAGTCACTTTTGTCATAACGGTATCTTTATCCGCTTCAATAACTTGGTCTCCGTTTGTCATAGCAAGGTCAACCGTTTTCTCCGTCTCATCTCCGGCAAATTCACCCAAGACACCTGCAACCTCCACATTCTTTTTAATGTATTCCGGCAAAAGCGTTTCCGGTTTAACCAATGTAAATTCTTTCAGAAGTTGTCCTTTTTCAAGTGTTACTTTCTGATTGCCCTCTGCAAAATTAGGTTTATACTCCGCATTTTCAACTGCTACACCATAAGTAAATGTTGCGCCTTTTTCCGCATCCGGTGTGTCAGTTGTAATTGTTTCAACACCTTCATATGTTACTGGTTCGCCTGTGCGGTCATACAAAACGATACTGATGCCGGGGGATTCTTCCTCTAATTCGCCTTGATAGATTGCTACAGTGTGGGATTCGCCAGTGTCGGATGTAAATATTGCCGATTGACCACCCTCTGTACCACATATTTCTTCTGGAACATAAGCAAACAAGAACGGTTCGCCTGTGTCTGCGTTGTCTGTGCTTTCAAAATATTGATTTCCGACAACCGTAATACTATCAATCACACTTGCAACACAAACGTATTCAGTTCCATCCCATACGATTGTATATTCTTCGTTTTCTACAAACGGTGCGAGTTGCCCGCTCATTGCGCACATATAACCGCTCCCAGAAGCAGTAAATCCGCTTAGCGTCCGCTCCGCTAAAATCACTTCCGCCATATTCATCACACTCCTTTCAAACTTTCTGCACTTCTTATATAGACATTTGTTTCTGTCTGTTCAGGCTCATGATACACAAGCCCAACATTGACATCTGATTGATTCTGATTCTGCGCATAGGTGCTTCTGATATATAGATTGCTTCCACTCTGTTCTGCATCGAAGAATTTATGTCCGATATGAACATTTTCGTCCTCTTCATGCTGCACATATACATTTCTGATATACAAGTCTGTTCCGTTTTGCACTGGGTCGTACCATGTTTCTTTTGTAGATTCAAATTCCAACGCACAAACAACAGCTGTGCTCGATTTATATTTACCTTTTAATTTTTCAGGTAATCCTTTGGCAAATTTTGCCTCATATAACGTATGGGAATCACCTTTAAACTCAACAACTTCACAAGGACTTGTTTGTAATTCAGAAATGTCATACTCTTGCACATGCACATTTCCTTCCATCAATTTTGGAATCCCGTCCATAATCCTGCTGTCTGTATAACTGTCTGATTTTATCTGAGTAGCAACAAATTCTCCCTGTATGGATTTCACAAATCCGTTTGCATACGTTTTTTCCTGTTTCCCAGGAACATTTAGTGGATTACTCAAAACGGGACTTACTTTTCCAATATATTCTGTAGTACTTTCTAATATCTTTTCCAACGTTTCAACAGCTCGTGCTACAGCTGTTGCTTCGTAATAACTCCATACAGCTTCGCTCTTCTTCATTGGCACAGAAATCTTCGTATCAATACCACTATTTTGATAACTGAAAGATTCTATCAGTCTTCGCATGTACTGCGCACGTTTGTAATCCATGCTACTCTCTACATAGGATTTCGAGCGTCGTATGCTGTCCATGAGAAGCTTGTCTCTCAAAATCATTTCACTGATTGAAAAGCTGTTTGATTCAGGTATAGCCGACATAATAACGCTTTCTGACAGCATTAAATCAGCCACAGAATATGATTTTCTGTTTTCTTCTGTTTCCAGCCATGAGATACGCGGAACGCATACTATCTTCGCCGATTCGTGACTACTTATACCCTCTGCAAATTTAAGCTTCGGACTATATGGCACCGCAAATCCTGTAGTATATTTCGCCTGCATCTCAGATGAATACAACAGTCTCTGAACAAATATCATTCCAGTAAGTTCTGATCCAGAAAATGTTTCTCCTAAACCGTGTCCTGATATATCCTGTCTTTTTGCTAAAGTTACTTTCGCATCTACATCTGTATAAGCCCCTATTGATGTGTTTATCTTTTTCGGAAGCCCGTTAATAAGATTCCCTGCCACATAGCTCGATGCTTTTTCCTGACTTTTGGTTCCCACAGCATAAGCTGATGCCAATGAAGAATCTATGATAATTTCGCTTTTATCCTGGTACACTAAAATACCGCTTTGTGTTGAATATACTTCTGCCGGAGCATATGAAGCTACTGATATCAAACCTTCGTATTCCCCAAAAGGACCTTCATTTTTCAATACGTTAAGCAGTACATTGAGTTTCTCTGCAATTTCTAAAATATACCACCCATAGATAAAATCCGAACTGTTCCCATACTCTGAATAGCCTCTCATATAGGTTCTTCCAAGGAATCCTGGCATATTATTGGTTCTTTCCCAATTCCAATGAAAAATCCCAAGTTGATTTATATTCAATACTACTGCATTAAACATGGATGCCTTAAATTCTCTGTTGATTCTCAATGAAGTATCAAATAGTGTGCTGTCTAAGTCTCCATATGTAGAATTCCATTGGAATCCAGCTGTAGTCAGCGCATTATTTAGAAGCTTTACCAAATCATTCCACACTTCCCTGATGAATTTCGAACACAAATCTTTATTTTCCAGCGCAAGGTATGAAAGATTTACTGCGGATTCACTTGCTTCTCCATTGCTGCCCCACCATGTCCATGTGGGAAATTCCGAAGATAGCAGTGGTAATGTTTCGATATTCATCTGTCACTCTCCTCTTATCCAAATCTCGCAATAGTATCGCCTGTGTAAATACTTTTTCTATTATTTCCATCTACTACATATGTTGTTTTATCCACCAGAGAAATAAAGATGCCATTACTTCTTATCGGATCTATATCAAATGTTTGTAAATTACACGCATCATCCATACCTATCCATTGATTGCCTATCCAAAGGCCATCTGCAAATCGTTGGATTTTGCATGGGAAGTTCGAAAGCGCATCTTCACTGCTTTCTGAATTTAATTTTATATACGGATATACATTTCCATCAGCACCTTCATTTTTACATATTGAAAAAACAGGATAATCATATCCTTTTCTAAACATCGTTAATCCGTCTGATGTAATCTCGAAACAATCTCCAATCGTTCCATCATCATTCAGAGCATAGAATTTGCCGCCAACAATCTCCGCTGCACCTTTAGATACTAGATTTCCGAATTCATCAACAACAAAATTTCCATTACCAATGTTTAATTTACCTGTAAATTCTCCAGAACCTTTGAAAACAAATGATTGCAGTAAGAAATCAAATGTTATACCAGATAATTCATTCCCGTTGGCATCTGTATAAACCGACTTCCAGGTACCATCATTTTTAATTATCGTTTCAAGTGTACCCTGTTCGCTGGAAGCTTTTACGCTTACCTGACCTGCTGTCTGCTGTAACTCCGTAATGTTCTCTTCGGCATCTTTAACTTCTGTTTTAATTCCTTCTACAGAAGCCTGTATCCGAAGGATTCTGCCTTCCAAGTCTTTATAATCACGATTGTTTACAACCGTTGTACTGCCTCTATTTTGGCTTCCAGTACACTCCAGTGTTTCTTTTCCGCCTGTTATCGTGCGCTGCATTACATATGTTGTAAATGTCACTCCATTCACATCGGTTACAGTTACAATATCTCCAGCTCTAATGCCCGAACTGCGTCCTACATCCACTTTACAAGGTACATATCTTGTATTCATCAATCTCTGATAAATATATTGTGCAACGTATTCCAGATCATCCGCTGAACTGTTTGCAAGTAGCATATTAGAAGAAATAACGTATGTATTTCCTTCTTCAAGATCTGTCGGCCATACTGTACCAATATCATCATCGGTATTCTTGATCTGAACTTTTTCGATCGCCTTGACTGCATAATCTTCATAACTTAACGATCCTTGGAAGTACGAAATCTGTTTTGTATTTTCTTCATTAGTCTGATACGGTCCTATAGTAACCGCGTTGTTCTGGCCATACCATGCAAACTCAATCTTTCCCTCTGTATCGGCTCTTACAAAGCTTCCTGCTATCTCTGCAGCCCACTTTATGAGCTTTCGACCAGTAACTTCACCTGCTGGAAAATATTCAATTTTCAACTCCCCATTAGATATATAAGTATTTGCTAATGTCACACCACATTTTTCACAAACAGTTTCTACAAACGTCTGCAACGTCATTGGGAAGGATTCTTTTAATCCCTGCAACCATGATGTCAAATCAATATCGAAATTAACAATCCTGTCATATGCCATTAGCTTGTATGCATTTGCACTCGCTCTGGTGGGTTTCTCCAGTTTAAAAATACCTGTTTGTACTCTGCTCCCATCATCAGCTTCCTCAAACACAGTTACTTCCGTGCCTGCAGCAATACTCAATTTTCCACCTGGAGCAATTAACGTTGCTTCAATGCAAGACGAGCAAACGGAGCCCAATGTGAGCTCCGTATCGCTGTTTACTAATTCTGTATACTGCACATTCATCAGGGCATTTGTAGTTCCTCTCCCTGATGATAATTCTGTTCCATCTGGAAGCACTAATATACTTTTTTGCATATGTACCTCCTAACATTCAATAATGTTGAATTTATAGTTTTTCCAGTCACCGCCAGCTGTCCGCCATGCAATCCCGTAATTACTGCGATAACAGGTCGTAGTTTCCCGTACGGAAGCATCTGCTCTGCTCGGATGTCCAAACTCGAAGTCCGGAGCATCAGGAAATAAGCTTTCCATATAGTTCTTTTCTTCTTCAGTCAAATGGCTATATACAAAGCTCCATGTTCCCAGTTTGTAACGCACTACAATACGATGCATGAATCCGCTTTCATCTCGCCCGGAATCCGCCGCATCCACATCATTGTACTGAACTTCCACATCTGCATCTGGTGCAAACATTGGTTTTCCATTTATCGTGAACAAATTTGTCAATGTTCGCATCATGTACCTCCTGTCATTACCGCTCGTTTTTCTTCATAGCGTTCATTGGCTTTTCCGATATGTTCATCTCCAATGACTATATCAGTATCTTTTTCTTTAATTGCTTCCACGACCGCTTCAAATCCTGCCATCATTGCCGCAATATAATTTTCCAATGCCGCAATTGTTTTAAGAGCTGCTTCGTCAGCCATATTCTGCATTTTATTTTCAGGTGCAACAACTTCTCCCTGATGTCTGTTATCGCCGATCATGGCAAGCTGTGGTGTATTTGGTTTTACAAAACCGCCTTCAGCTAAATATGGTATTTGAGGTGTTGACAGCGTTTTAATGTTAAAACCAAATTTCTTTCCTCCATATACCGGTACCCAGCTTGGAATATCGATTTTCAATCTATTCAAAGCATTGATCACAGTATTGATGCCTTTTACAACGCCTTTGATCATTCCATTTATGGCTCCAATGATGGAATTTACAGGATTTTTTACAACGGAAACCATTGAGTCCCAAACACCTTTAAGGGTGGTTTTTACACCAGCCCATGCTCTTTTCCAGTCGCCACTAAATACGCCATTCACAAAATCTGTGAGCCCGTCAAAAATCTGTTCTATCCCTGATACGAGCCCGTCTATATCAATGCCGAACTCATCAAATATTTTTCTTGCGCCATTCCAAGCCTTTTCCCAGTCCCCGGTGAACACTCCGGATACAAACTCTATGACACCGGAGAATATATTCTTTATGGCGTCCCATCGTCCTTCTACCCAATCTAAGAACACATTAAGACACTCACCTAAAAAGCCGAAATCTTCGCTCCAATCCTTCGCAAATATATTGGTAAGAAAATCATCAAATTCCTGAAATTTTGCCTTTACAAAATCCCATACTTCTTTCGCCTTTTCTTTGATGGTGTCCCAGTTTTGCCACAAAAGAACGCCTGCCGCAACTATAGCTCCCAAAGCAAGTACTACCGGATAATGAGCGCCAAACAACGCTTCAAACCCAAATTTAACAAGCGATATTGCATCTTCCAAATTTTTTGCGCAAGTTATAACATTGTAAATTGATGTAATAAATTCACCGATCTTGCTTGCAAACTCTACAAATTTCCAAGCCGCAAAAAACGACGCAATTACAGTTGTAATCGTTCTGATCGTTCCCGGATGTTCTTCGCACCATTCTCCGAATCTCTTTAAAAGTTCATTAATCGTATCCCATGCATCCAGAAAAGCTCCAGCCGCCCAACTTGTAATAGGCTTTAGGACATTCTCCCAAAACCATTGCCATAACGGTTGTAGTGCTTCCAATACTGGATTTAATATTCCCAGAACATTTGCCAGTGTTTCGAAAAATCTCGGAATAACCTCGCTGATTACCCATTTAGCCAGCGGAACAAGAACATTCTCGTAAATCCACTTAAGTCCTTCTCCTAAATGGCTTCCAAATTCAGATAATTGCTCTTTGAACGCTTTCAAACTGTTTGTAAGTCTTGAAAGGTCAATATTTCCTAGTTTCTCCTGAAGCTTTTCCAGAAATGAATTCCCTGTGTCTTCTGCAAGCGTTCCATAATCAACTGTCGCAGACGAAATATTTAATCCAGATGCGTCTGTAGATGTTCCAGAACTCTCATCTTCATCCTTTTTCGAAAGCTTGTTTATTTCATCAAATCCCATCAGGGATTTCATTTCTTTGGCCGCTTTTTTAGCAGCGTTTCCTACAGCTGTTGTTGTACTTGCTAAATTATCTGCAGCATCTGATGCTGAACTTAAACCACTTGCTGCAGAATTGGCTTCAGAAGTTAGCGAAGAAATATTCCCGTCGGAAGCTTTATTTCCTGTAATCAACTCTGTAAATGATTTAAACGCGCTGGCCAAGGTAGATAGTTTGCCCAGCAGAGTATTAATCATTTTTAGAATTGGCGTGAATAAATTAATGAGTCCCTGGCCAATGTTTGCCTTTAACGAATCTATCTGCAGATTCAAAATACGGATCTGATTCGCCCATCCATCAGAAGTCCTTGCAAAGTCTCCTTGTGCAGCCGCCAGCTGATCCTGTACAAATTGGTACCTTAGGGCAACCTTTTCAGCTTCGCTCATGGCGCTGGTTGTTTTTCCAAAACCGTTTGCAAGTGCATAAGAGTCCAGTGCAGTCTGCGTCATTACAACGCCTAAATCTTTCAGACTCTCTGTCTCACCTGTAAATACGGATTTTAACTTCGTATAAGCTTCATCCTGGGTAATGTTGTAGAACGACGCTACATCACCAGCTAATCCAGTCAGCGTCGTTCCCATATCGTAAGCCTGCTTTTCAGTAAAACCAAAAGCTTTGGCCATAGAACCAAAGGTGCCGCTAAACTGCTTAGCCATTGTTTCGGACAGTCCATAATTCGTCGCAGCACTCTGTGCAAATTTATCCACCTGAGCCGTCATGGAAGGAAACGTAACATCAACTACATTCTGCACTTCCTGAAGATCAGAGCCCAAATCAATACAGGACCTTCCAAATTCAACAAGTTTTTTTATAGAAAAAGCGGTCGCAAGTGCCGCTCCCGTCTTCTTTGCCAGGCTTGTGATACCTGTCATCTGCTTGTTAAAACTTTTTTGATTTACTACGAGATCAAGACCGATCTGGCCAACACTTAATGCCATATATATCACCTGCCTCTTTTCTGAGGACATCGACACATGGCACTACTTGTCCTGATTAATCTTTATTTCAAATTCTTTTCTACAATGTCTTGCCTGACATCGAATAAAAACACCCCGGCATTTCGCATCCAGGGTGTACTGTATTTTTTGTTTATGTCCACAGTAGGGACATCTCAATTTTACTTTATCAATTGTTATTCCCTCCTGCCATAGAAATGAACGCTCTCTTAAATCCTTCTAAAACAGCATCCATTTCTTCTTTGGAAACCATTTTTGCCCTTTTGGATCTCCATTCATTTCTGATTCTATGCTGGTCTTTCGTGAAGTGTTTCAGCATTTCCTCATCATCCTCCGCTCTGATGGATACGATTCTGCCAAGTGGTGTATCCGGACCAAGCCCAATAAGTAATGCTGAAAATTCGCTCCATTTCATTCCTTTTAATTCTCGGGACAAACGAATCCCGTACTGTGACTGAAAAGATGCAATGACCAAGTCAAAATCATCTATCAGATCATAGTACGGGTCGCTACTCTCCCTTTTCTTCTCCTGTTACAAGATTAATCGATTCTTCGATCAATACTTTGAAATCCTTGAACGGAAGCTTCATTTTAGAGATTTTTTCTCGATCCTCTTCGTTAAACAGCAGCTCATATGCTTCTAACGTTGCTTCTCCTTCTGTTTTTGTCGTTAAAGTCCCCATCAACTTCAGCATTGCCTCTGCATCAGTGTTTACTTCAATTTCAACATCTCTAATTTTAATCTTTGGATTCTCATCAAAACTAAGTTTTTCCGTAATATCTACTACTTTTGCCATGACTTGCTCCTTATACTGCTGGTGTGAATGTTGGTTTTCCATTACTCATAATGTCGAACTCCAATGGAGCTACCGCTGTGGAATCGCCTGAGCCAACATTCTTGACATTGATAACTGCATCTTTAAACAACGCTGTGCTTCCATCTGGGAATGTCCACTGGAAGTCTTTTTCTGCATCACGGCCATTGGCCCATGCAAGTGCTGCTACTGCATCATTTCCGGCATCTCCCACATTTCTTTTGGCTGTTACAGAAATTGTAATGCCCTTTGCAGTCATTAATCTTCTTACCCAGCCTTCTGTGTCAAACGGATGCCATTCTTCAACGCCATTATCAAATGACACTGCAAAAGTATCGCAATCAGCAATACTTTCCATAACAGCATCTGCACCGGATGCCGCTGTGTTAATCTTGAACTGATTGTCATAGCATGGATATACTCCTGTTTTCATCTATTTGCCCTCCTTTTCATAGATCACTGCCGCTTCAATGACCATCTCGTAAATACCGTTTTCAACGGTACCCACATCCTGCAGGTCATAAATTGGCAAAATAAATTTCATAGTTACATCATTTATTTTTTCTTCTCTTACCAATGTAATCTTTTTGAATAAATCTGTGGCGGCTTTTTCCGTCTCTCTTTGAGACTTATTCCAATGCACAAGTAATGTAATGTGTTTTGTTCCATAGGATTCCAATTCAGGACCGCCTATAGCAGTCTTATACACGTGCTCGTGTTTTGAATTGTACACTCCAATGGATTTTTCCTTTTTAGCGTCCAGTTTTCCGGAATATACATGCTCTGCAATTCCTAGGGATTCTATATAATCTCTTACATCAGATAACATCATACTCCGGTCAACCTCCTGTAAAACTCTGCATATGCTTTAATAGCGTCTTTTTCCCTCTTTCCGCCTTCTGTCCAGTCTTCGAACCACTTTCCCTTTGCATGAGGGTTCTCTATCTTCGAAAATTTGTATTCCGGATGAAAATACAATCTTCTTGCGTAAGGCGTTGAATGTACCAAAGACACTTTTCCATTCTTGCTCTTGGAATCATCTACAAAAAAAGATTCACCCTGTAAATTTCCAGTATCTCTTGGCACCACCTGCGCCTGTACTATTTCTGTATGGAGATGTTCTGCAGTCATTTCTAATGCAGTTGTTGCTGCCTCAGTTAATCTTCTGATTGCCGGCATATTCAACTTTACACTTGAGTTTACCTTGATCATATCAGCAGCACCTCTGTATAATTTACACTCTCATCCGGATTACGGGCTTTTGTTCCTTGCAAAATTCGACGCTGAACACCGAATATTACCGCAGTTCCTCCGGATATCAGCGGAAGTTCCGGACAAATGTCCCCCGGGAACAGCGCACTCCCAGTGATCTGTACAAGTTTCTTTTCAAACGTCAGCACAGTTTTGGCTTTATCCTGGTAATTACATTTTCCAGAATACTCGATTGTTGGAAGTGGATCTCCATATTTATCCAGCCCTTCCCGTTCAAGCGAGAGGCTGATTTCCGTCTTACAGAGACGTTTCGGAACCAAACATGGATATTTCATAGGCTTACCTCGCTAATCTGCAGCACAGTCCAGTCTGGCAGAGCATGGTGTATACATCACGCTTCATTGCAATCCCCTTATCCGTAAACACATTCCAGGAATTTCCAAACTGAGCAGATACACCATTGATACTGTAACTCGAAAGAATCGTTTCGATTTCATCCGCATTTTCGTATTCGAATTCTGCCTGCAGACACACTACTTCTTTAATTACTTCCTGTTGAAAGTCCGTTAAAGAAGAAAAGCCCCGGCCTACAATTCGATTGTAGGTCAGGGAATCGATATGTCTGGAAGCCATTCTGAGACGTCTGTCCAGTTCAGCATCTGGAATCATTTCTCCGCCGAAGGTGTTTTTATAGTATGTTTCGTCTACATATGGTTCGTAGGACATACTACTCACCGCCCTTTGCGCCTTTAGACTTCTTCTCTTCCGCCGCTTTATCCTTCACAGCTTCAAGCTCTGCCTTAGTTGCAGCCAGCTCCGCCATTACATTCATGTAATCGCCATACGGAACGGTCTTTCCACGTCCGTAAGCAATCACATTTCCGGCGTTATCCTTGATGTCAAAGCCTCCGTCCTGATAGAACTTCTTCTGGCTCTCATCAATGGTATACTCTTTATTTCCTTTTACCGCTTTCATCTAAAGCCCTCCTTATGCGCTTACATTCATAGCGCATCCTTCGATTTTCTTTTCCAGAAGGAACAAGTCGCCATAGTTACGATTCTGGTACAGGTAACCATCTGCTGTACGGCTGTCTGTGCCCGGTGTGAACAGCTTAATGTAGCTGTACTTATCACGGCATACTACGCAGGATGTATGAATCAGGATCCAGTTGATCTGCTTCGCATCCTCAGCTGCTACACAGCCTTCTGTGAAGTCGTACTTCGTCTTCATTCTGGCTGCCGGAACCATCTTGATGGTCACATCATCCAGGCTGTGGACCTTTCTGTTGATAGAGGACGGGCTCATCACAGTCATGGTGCGCTGGATGCCTTCTGCCTCCTTTAAGATTTTTCTCATGGTAGGTGTTACATAGAGGATTCTTCCTTCCTCTGGAACACCCGCCTCGTCCATGTAAGCCATCTCTGTGTCGAATGCTTCCAGAAAGTTCGCAGCATCAATGACGGTGGTATTAATGCGGCCGGAGAATGCAGTCATCTCTGCATGAAGCTTGGAGAAACGATAAGAATCCTTCTCCGGAATTGCCTGCTCTGTCTCGAATGTGTTCTGGATATTCGCAACAGAAAGAGTCAGATTGGTTTCGTCGATATCCATCGGGTCAATCCAGAACTCAATATCACGGTCATGGGCAAGCTTCTTTGCCTCCCAGTCGTTTCCAAGAGTACCGGTATTGAAACCAATGGTTCTGGTGTGGTCCTTATAACCAGACACGGTCATTCTCGGAAGCTTGATAGTCTGTGTATTCAGGAATTTTACCTGAGGGTTGCTCTGTGCCAGTGCATCAGAACAAAGTTCTTTTGCGTACTTCTGCTGTAAAAGCTGTGTAAAAGTTTCGGCGTAATCATAAACTGCCATATCGTATTACCTCTCTTTCTTTAAAGTCCAAATGCCTTTTTCAGTGCTTCATCTGCCATCTGGGTCTGCTGGCCGTTTCCTCCAGCCGTTCCCACTTTGATAAAGCCGGTGGTGCCTGCGGCCTGCGGTTTTAATGCCGGCACATCCTCTAGCACCTTATTTAAGGCATTCTTTAATGTTTCTTCGTTAATTGTTCCGTCCTGTCCAACGACCTGGCTTAAATCCGCCATTTTTAGGACATACGGAATGGTCTTTGCGTCAATTCCCAGCTCAACAGAGATCATCACAGCCTTACCCTCAATCTGAGCCTTCTGGGCTGCCGCCTGTGCCTGTGTAAGCTGTGTCTGCATCGCATTTACATCCGGCTGATTTGCCGCCTTCTGCTGCTTGAATGTTGCAATAGCTTGGTCAGCTTCCTCTTTAGATAAGCCCTGCTGTTTAAAATAACCTCGCAGGACACTGTCTTCCGTTGCCGCCTGCTTTCCTGCTACCATATTTGCGATTTTTTCGTAATCAATCGATGGGGTTGCCTGTTGATTCGTTGGAGTCGGATCTGTCGGCTGTGGTGCCGGTTCTCCTGCTCCTGGAGCCGGTTCAGCAAATATCTGCAGGTTCATTGGTAAAAATCTATTGTTTCCCATTTTTTGTTCTCCTTTACAGTTTTATGAGTGTCTCTCTTACAGTTTTTTCTGTGCTGTCTGCACTAACAGTTGATTACAATGTGTCTCATCGTAGTTTTAAGCCTTCGGGCATAAAAATAAGACGCATAACCCTGCGCCTCAAAGGGAGATAGCTGGATCACCTTATCCTTTCTTCTCCTGTGCTTTTTCAGTTGCTTTCTCAGCCATTTTCACATAACCAAGACCCGTCAGTTTCTCAGCTCTTTTTTCAGAAACTTCAAATTCTTCATCTTTTTTTCTGAGTTTTAAATTGTTTTCACGATCATAGAACTCTCTAAGAGCTTTTACTTTTATCATTGTTTTTTCATCCTCCTTTCTAAAAAATAAATAAAAATAACCACTCAGCATCACGCCAAATGGTTATTGATTAGATTTTCACATTATGTTCTTTTGCATATTTTTGTTCTTCCAGAAATGCTTCGTAATCCGGCCATGCACTTTCTGGCATATCTTCTTGCACGCCTATCATGTTTCCGTTCTCATCTACTGTAACATACTCCCAGAACTCCGCATCTTCAAATGCCGTCATTTCAATTCCTCCGCTATTATCTTAATAATCTGTCTCGATAAAATTGAAGATGAATATCCATTGCAATAATAATCTTTTACAGCCTCTGCAAGAGTTTCTGACTCATCTTTTAAAGCATAGTTCGATATTTCTCTTCTTAATTCTGTTAAAGTTCTGGAGCTTCCTATTCTCGAATATGCTGCATTTACCAAATTCTTTGCAAAAATCCCTTCTGCATATAATTGATAAACCGTTTCGTCATCCAAATTGGGATTATATTTTTTAATCAACGAAAGTTCGATCAAATGTCCCGCTTCATGGAAACCTGTCCCAAATAGCTTTGAAGATATTTTATCGTAATGAGCTGGATTAAAAGCCAATTCACCATTAGGCACAAATGCTGCTTTTCCCAATGGTGTTGTATTTAATCCAGAAAAATACTTTTCTATTTCCGGAAAATCGGAAATTACTTTTTCAAATTCTGCAAAAGATATATTGACCTGTCTGATATCCAAATTTCTCACATCTTCATCTACAGTGCCATTATATATCTGTTTTATGTATTTTTCTAGTTCATCATAATTATCAAATCGTTTAGCGGCCGCTATATTCCACTCTCTCGCTTTCTTTGCGTATTCTTTCCTGTTTTCTGGATCCAGAGAATATTTGGCCAATCTTTTAAACTTATCTTCTTGTCGCTTTGCATACTGTTGCTTAGCCTCTTGCTTTGCCTTTAGCCCAACAGCTTCCAATTCTTTCTCTGTCCAAGTATCGTCAGCCGAAGATATCCCTGGGAAATATGTAGTGTGACTGTCCTTGCATCGTGGATGATAAAGACCATATTCTATTGCTTTGCTCATCAATGGATATGGACCATCTGAAGCTTTTCCTCCTGACCACACATCATCAATCAGGACTTTTCCACAGAACGGTAAGCATTTCGGACAAGGATTCCCACGTTTATTCACAATGACTGTTGATATCTTCCATTCCTGACGTTTTAAGCCTTCACCCTGCAGGTAAGCACGTTTCGAAGCTGTTCGAATAGCCATATCCGCATAGTCAGAAAGTGTATGTCGTGCTCCATTTGCATATACAATACAATTCAGTCCAGCCGACAGCATATCCTTTGTAGCCATGTCAACTGCCTTTTCGTATGTACCAGCGCCGGTGTTCGCATAAACCTGTGCATTATAGATCACTTTCCGATATTGATCATTCGCCATACGAAGAACCGCCGTTTCCGCTTTCTCCATATCGTCTGTAGTGGCTTTAATCAGTGCTTCCAGTTTTCGTTCGTTTAACTTAAAGAATTCTCCGTATGTTCCCCTGTCTATCCGTTCTGCCTTAAATCCGTTTTTAATAGCATTTAATATCGCGATTTCCTGCGACATCTCGCCTTCAGATTTGGCAATAGAAATCAGTGCTTTTATTTGGGAATTGATGTCTTTAAATACATCTTTATATTTCTCCAGATTTTCCTTTTTGTACTTCTCCAGGGCTTTCAGCTGCTCCGCCTGCCACATGGTCCACTGTTTGTCTTCATCGATTTCTTCCAGCTTATGACTTTTCATATTACGGATCATAGAAGCAATCAGTTCATTTTCAATAGCTTCAAAAGCTTTTCCGATATCATACTCAGTATTTATCTTTGGCATCATTTGCCTCCGTTCGAATGGACCTTAAACCCTTTCGCTTTAAACTGTCTGGTCAGCTCCTTCAGCTGGGTAATGCTTTTGCAATGATCGCAGCGCATTTCTATGTAATTGCCTTTTTCAACAGCATAGATGCCAAATGGTACCTGTTCGCTTGCGACCTTTAGAAACTTCTTCACTTCATCGCGACTCATTCCATATTCATGATTCATTATTACCACTCGCATTAGGATTTCCACCTTTCATCTAGACATTAAAAGAGCCGGCAGTCATATTAACTCCCGGTTCTGCTACCTCCGCAATGCCCTGTTCTGCCTTCAAACGGGCAATTTCTTCTTTCTTCCACTCATCGTCTTTGGAATCTCCATACAGTTCTTCCACAGATGCCTCGATACTCATAATGCCTCCCTGCTTACCCTTTGCCACAGTCTCGACCTGGCTCTCGAAAGAAGGGTTCGCGTACTCTCCGAACGGAATTGTTACATTGACTTCTTCCAGTGCACTCTTGTTCGTCAGATTGTAGGCATTGATAGAAGCCTGTACCAGCTCCGGCAGGCTTTCCTGTAGAGCTTCGATAATGGCATTTCTGGTATACAGCGTAGTCTTTTCTTTTTCACGCTGGGCTTCTGCGTTATCCAACTTCTTCACATCAATTCCCAGAGTGGAGGGGCTGATGATTCCCTGCAGGCAAAGGTCCAGCGCCGTGCAATAAGTCGCCATGTAACTATCGTGCGGAATTGCCGGCTGCTTAACGTCAATGCTGGACTCTCCGTTCTCCGAAAATGTACTCTTCGCTTTGATAAACGCATTGTCAAATGGATTTGGCTTCAGCAGATCTCCGTTCTTAGGATCCTTGGGAATCAGATTCTCTGGTATGTACTCTTTTGCTCTTCCCTTCCGGATGGCATCCATCCATTGAGACCAGCTCTCATCAAACGCGTCGAAGGCATCTAGTTTCCCATCAAAAACGGAACCTCCTCTCCCTTCGTACTTGGCTGACTCGTAGATTTGAAAAGGAACCGCCAGTATCACTGACTTATCAAATGTACAATCCTCGAGTTCCATAGTGGCTTCGATGGATTTTAAATCCACCTTCTCCCCTTCCAGATATAACTCATTCGTGATATAGCCATAGCCATATCTCTCGTTAAGTACATACTGTTTTCCGTTTGCCTTGTATGCCGTTTTGAAAATAACTTCATGCAGCCGTTCATGCTTCTTCACAATCTCGATACGCTCTCCTGGGCACCATTCCAGAATCGGATACGCGCTGACCTCCGTGTCAATGCTTATCTTAAAAGCTCCATCACCGATATACAGTGCTTCTTTTACGGCCTTCTCTATCTTTTTGTGGAACTTATTATCTTTCGCAATCTCTTCCCAAAGTTTCTTATGAGCCTCCTTGTCGTTGAACTCGAAATCGTTCATATCGCTTAGTACAACCGAAGCGAGTACACGAACAATAAGTCCTGGAAGACCGGTATGAATCTTTCGCATTTCAAGACCAGGCGTGCATCTGCTGGCCCAGAATTTGTATTTATCTGCCCATTCCGGATTCTGCATGTACATCTGCTCCAGCTCATTGCTATCTCCGCGGTACCAGATCCGGTTCCGGATGGCGGTCAGTTCAAAGTCCATGACCTCCTGGATCTGAATCGCATAAGGCTGCGCCGGTGTCACATTCAGCCAGCTACGGATTCCTCTTTTTATTGATTCACTCATTTTCTGTATCACGCCCACTTTCTCACGCTCCTAATATCGTCATTGTCTCTGCTACTCCTGTGGTAGCATCCTGCGCATCATCGTGCTTGTTCTCGCCGCTGCGCTGGAACTTAATCATAGAATCATAATATTCCGGCCACAGGTCTCGCCAGTTCACCGGAAAGTGCACATGGTTCATAATCCATGTGGCATTGGATAGGATTCTCGCCAGCTTGTTCTTATTCTGGTGGAACCATCTAACATCTGTATAATTGCTCTGGTGATTCTCCATCAATAACCTAATAACATTTCTGGCAAATCCAGAGCCACCGTTATTACTCTCAATTCTAGCCAGCGCAACCTGGTGCTCAAAGAACCTTCTTGCGACCTCTGGCTCAGTTTCTTCCATACCCGCCTGAGTGTAGTACACATCCAGGACATAGGCTTCTTTTCTGTATGCACCCCAGATAATTGTGCACAGGTAATCGTTGCCCTCGTCGGCTGTATCTGTATAGCTGTAAATACCTTCCAGCAGGCTGTTGCCTTTCTCATCCATCGGTAACTTCGTATATGTCTTGAAGTTGCTGTACAAGCGTCCTTTCAGGTCAATAGGTTCCTGCTGATAGTTCGCAGATGCGATGTCCGCTCCCATCGCCTTTACCTTACGCATGTAAGACTTATAAGATAACACTGCCGGGCACAGCATTTCATGCGTATCCGGATCCAACAGCGCCTTCATGGAAACATGTCGGACTTTGGCTCCCTCATTCCTGAAATGCTCCAAGGCTTTACCGGCCAGATCATCGCTCGCCCATCGGGTCATGATGATAATGATCTTACCGCCTTCCTCTAATCTGGAAAGCATCGTATTTGCGAACCAGTCCCAGTGTTTTTCTTTTACGGTTTCGTTATTGGCCTCCTCTGCGTTCTTGATCAGATCATCGATGAGCATCAGTGAGGCACCAAATCCAGTCGCCGTACCCGTTGGGGAGGTCGCCAGGTAATTGTTATATCCATCTTTCAGGCTCCATAAGTTCATGGCGCCGTCGCCCTTTTTGATACTGATACCGGGGAAGATATCAGAGAACACGATTTTATTCTCATCCGCTTTTGCTTCCTGAATATCATTCCGGACATTCTTTGAAAAGGTCGTGGATAACGTCTCATTGTAAGAACCAGTCATTACTTTCTGATTCTGATCATCTCCCAAGACCCACTCAACAAACAGACCCGCCGTTCTTGACTTTCCATGTCTCGGCGGCAGGTTTATGATCATTACCTCATCGTCTGATTCGTAAAAACTTTGGAATTCATTGCAAAGCGTTACAAGGTAGGTTCGGTCTTCTTTGTAAAAGTTCGGTGCCTTTGTCTTGCAGTAATACCAGAAAGATCTTCTGGCCAGCTCACACTTTGCTCCGAACTTGGCTTTCTGCTTTAATGACAGCATTAACCATCACCAGCCAATTTCAGCAGTTGTTCAGTGGTTAAACTTTCGAACGGGTTGTTGATATCTCCTTTCACCTGAACGTCCTGTTTATCTCTCCATTTTTCCGGCATTCTGTTTTTCAACCAGAAGATCTGTGCGGTGGTGTCCGGAACAACTTCTTTCACTTTCCTCTCGACAAGTTGTTGTTTCGTTTTTGGAAAATTCATTTGAACAAGCATCAGCTCATCCGCAGTTGCTTCCGGATGTTCGAATTTGTATTTATTCATGTATTCATGTAGTTTTTGGGAGTATTCCACATCATCCATTGGTACGCTGATATATTTATCTTCGTTGTAACGATATCCCAGGGCTCTTTTGAGAAGCGCATTTTCTACTTGAATGTCTACAATTTCTTTTCCCCTTTTTAGGGTGTCCGAAATGTCCGGATACTTTTTAAGCCATTCATTCAAGGTTGACCTCGAAATTCCCATGTTTTTTGCTATTTGTTCGTCGGTCAATCCATCTCTGGCCCATCCTTCCAGTTTCAGTAAGCCTTCTAGCGTCAACCAATATTCGTATTTTCCTTTTGCCACAAGGCTCACCTTCTTTCTTTGCATAGCAAAACACCCGGCATTTCTGCCGGGCATCTCGAAAGGAAATATTATTAAGAGAAATTACACTTCAATTGCGGAGGAAGGATTCGAACCAACGACCTTCGGGATATGACTTAATTTGCTTTGCACAATGTACTTGCAACTTTTCTGAATTCATACTTATCAGCCCAAACAATAGTACTGATGCATGAATTGTTCTTTGGTGGATCAATTCTCAAATACGCTTCTTTATTTGCCTTGAATTCGTCAATCTTTAAAAGATACGCTTTATCCAATTTACTGCACCAGATGGCAATATAATCAACCACGCCTTTGTACGAATCCTTGCGAGTCTTTTTATAAGTTCTCTTGTGACAAATCTCCGAAACAACGCAGCCATTCTTATATGTACCATGTTTTACTTGTACGGACTTAAATCCATCTTTCGTTTCGATAATAAAATCATATGGCTCATTTCTTCCAAAAGGGATGCTAACTGGAATTTCAAGTTTCTGAAACTCCGCTAGAATAACACACTCTGTCATATTACCAATAGTATTGCTATTCATTATTTTCTCCTTTCGTTTAAATGAGCCCGACGAGCTTCCGCTGCTCTACTCCGCGATGTTTTGAAAACCAGAGGTTTGCTCCGGTTTTCTTTTTTCATATCATACTTATAACATAATTAGGGCGGTCACGAGCGGACACTTTTATTTTTTTGTAAAAATCTTTCCATCTTCTTTCTGCAGGCCGTATCTGTATATCCTCTTCCCATTCGTACTGCTACCTGCCGCCACTCCAAATCGTCTATGTACCGAAATCTTGCAATCCTTCTGATCTCGCTGTCTTCTATCTTTTGGATATAATCTTCTATTTCCTGTTTCATGTTTAAAAGTCGTTTTCTGAAACGATTTTGTTTCATTATGCGGGCTTCAATCTGATCTCTCTTCTTGTCTGCAAGTCCTTCTGCTACACCTTTGACCATGATTGGCCCTATCGTCAGGTCATCCCTGCTACCAGTCACAGTATCAGACATGATCTGCTTTTCGAGTTTTTTGATTTCATTCCTGTCATTTCTGTTTCTTCTTTCCAGATCTGCAATTTCTTCTACGATGCTGGAATACTGCTCCAGCACGTTCTTTTCTATTCCCAATTCAAATCATTCCTTTCTACTGTGACTGATAAATTATTCTGCTTCCTTTTGAAATTTATATCCTGGTATCCGGATTGCACGTGGCACTCCGAGTCCGGCATCTGTTTCTATTTTTCCTTCCCGTAAGAGTCTTTGCAGGTGTGCATAGACACTGGATGTGCTTTTTAGTCCGACCATTTCACCAATCTCTCTGACTGTTGGTGGATAACCATGAATTTCTATGTAACTGATGATTGCCTGCAGTATTTTCTTACGGTTCCGTCTTCCCAGTTCTGTATTATTCATTTGAACCTCCAAGTATTTTATCAATACATTTATTCCAGGCTTCTATCCTTGTAGCATCATATGCTCCTCTGGCTTTTTCTGGATCCATTCTTTCCGGAACTGCTACCAGCGGGCAACTACAATCACGTTCGCCTTTTCTTACTACAGTATCTCTTGCAGGACAATATAGCTTTCCATGAACCATTGCACTGCATCTGCATTCTTCACAATTCTTTGGTGTATTAATAATTAATATTGATTTATCCATACTTGCCATCTGTTGTCCTCTTATACCTCCGTGATTAGATACAACTTTTTCAACAATATCGATCGGTACGTACGGATATATTATTCCCTCTCTATACCGTTCCAATAGTTCTTCTTTCTGATTAGGATATCCGAGTTCTACATACGTATACTGACCATTCGTCAATGTCTTTCTTGGCACGCAATAATGTGCCGTACTCGCCTGAATGCTAATTGCAAATCCGTCTTCGCAAACTGCATGTTCTCTAACTAATAATCCGTAAGGTACTTCTTTAAATGTATGTACCAACCATTCTTTTACTGTCATACTCCACCTTCTTCTTTTACGATTTTGATTGCTTTAGAATATACATCAATAGCCATTTTATGTTTTTCCATTTCCACGATAGTTCCGACATTCATTTCATAGTTTGCTAATTTTACATGAAAGTCAGATTTTTCTTCCAACCGTTCCACAATGTTCTGCATTGGGATTCGGGTGTTCCATGCTTTTATTGCACTGGCTTTTGTGTTGTAAAGCTTTGTCTTGCTTCTGCACTCTAAGCACATTACATAGTTATCAATTTCACACTGGCCTTTTAATAATTCCGCTTCACCACCGCAGAAAGGGCATCTAAGAAGTTTTATTTCGCTCATTTTGTTCACCTACATTCTTTCTACTCCGTCATTACTCCGTTCTACTCCGCATTTACTTCGCAGAAGTTCGCAATTTATCTAATACCGTCTGGCGAAATTTACTTGCCACACATGCAACCTTGTCACTATCAGACTGTAAATCCGATACTGAATATCCATTTGCGATTTCTAAATATGCTTCTTTTAAGACAGATTCAAGCTGCACCACTGGAACAGCTTCGACTGTTGGTTGTGCATCGATAAGACTTTGTGCTGCTTCTCTTGTATCTTTCGCAAAGTCCGATTGTCCTTTAAATATTTCGTTAAAGTCAATTTTATCTGCATCAATTAATCTGCTCATATTACACATCCCCTTTTATTCCGAAACAGTTTTTTATTTTACTTTCCAAAGATTCTTCAATTTGTTGCAACTTTTCATAAGTTGGTCTCAATCTACACACCTGACTAAACCCATTACATTTCGTACCATTCCCAATCACGTTTCTACAAACTCCATCAATGGAAGCTGTGCATTTATATTCACCCATGTTCGTCCTCCAATAATTCCGGATTATCAAAGATGTTTCCGATTACTTCGCAATCTTCCGGTTCCTGAGACTCTCCAAAGAAATGCTTATACAGCCATCCTTTTCTAGTCAAACACCAACTTGCAAAATGTTCATCCCAGAAAACATACATTTTTATTCCGCATTTAATAATGTCATGCTCCCAAATTTTATTACCGTTCTTGTCGGTAAGTCCGGTGTACTGGCAGAGAGTATCGATATCTATCCCGTATGCCATATTTTTATCATTTGGATTGAACATATAATATTCTTCCCAAAATATCGCTGGTAGTCCTTCTACCCATTCGCCATTATCCTTGCGTTTTGCTTTGAATAAAATTTCTCTAGCCATTCTCTTTCTCCATTCTTGCAAGTGCCTGTTCTGCTTCTTTTCTCACTTCAATCCAAATAGTATCTGCTTCAGTGATTTTATCTGGAACAACTCCATGAATTTTTACAAATGGCAGTTCCAAATATTCTTTCGGGATATTCCATGCCATTCCATGCCAAAAACGTTGTAAACCTCTAAAACTACATACCTCGGTTTCAAACATCAATGTAACAATCTCGTTATGAGATATAATTCTGTCGATGATGTCACCTAATCTGCAAGGCAATCTCAGAAGCAAGCCCTGTTCTTCGGCATTTCTTTTTTCCAAAAGTTCATCAAACACTTTCATGACATCATCATAAAAATAAACATTCATATTGCTTCTCATGGCTTCTTTAAGGCTCTTAATCTTTTCAATCGTTAATCTTTCCATATCACTCGCTCCAATCTAATTTCTGGCCACAATGGTAGCAATAATCTGCGATTCCGGTTCCAGTAAAACCTTGCCCACAATTTGGGCATCTGTACAAATCCGTGTATCTGATACCGTCTCCGCCTATATATACTGGTTTCTTTTGGTTCTGCTTTTCCAGTGCATTAATCGCAGTTTCTCTTACTTCTTTTGTACATTTACCGCCATATGCTGTGTTGTCATAACTTAACTCTTTAATCGCTTCTTGCGCTTGCATCTGATTCCTCCTTCACTTCTTCAAAACACAAATTCCAAAGGTACTTAATTACATCCAGCATCTTAGCTTTCGTAATACTGTTATGTGTTGGCATATCAGCAATCATCTTTATTGCTTCGCCTTTTTCTTCGTCTGTATATTTATCATTGTTGATATCATTAAACACTAACCATGCTTCTCCAATTTTCATCTGCTACCTCCTTCTGCCTGCCACCCACCCCACTAACAATCATGCGATAGTCTAACAGTTGTGATATATTAATTAACTTGCATGAATTCTATTTCTTTTCGTATGCAGGACGTTTAAATCTTTCCCGTACCTCATCCGATGCTTTAAACGAATATGCTGCATATTTTCTATTTCTGCAGAATTTATCGTCACTTCTTTTCTGCATTTCATTTAGCTTCTTTGGCATATTACCAATCCATCCCTTCTACTCCATCCGATATAGGTGTAAATCCTGCTACCGGTTCGGATTCTTCTTGATTTTCTTCTATTTCGTCCATTATGTAATTTTTTCCGAATATCTCTCGGAAGTTCTTTTCCGGAAACTTTTTTTCAAAAGTTCTCTGTGCATAGGCTTGGACCATTCCGCTCACCTGAGCGTTTTGGTGTACCGCTTCTTTGCTCAACCGGTGATGAGGAATACAGAGATATACTTTTAATCCAAATTTCTCCGAAAGTTTTCTCAATGCCCTCCCGAAGAATACATGATGTTCTTCCAGGACCTGCTTATAACTATCGTCGTCATACAGCAGCATGCACAGAAAGCATGTCCGGTCATTCTTGTTATGTAAGATGCTTTTCACAGATAAACTCCTACCAGTGAAAGAACATCCTCTTTTCCTCTTGGGCACCACACAAGATTTGTATACTTACGTATATCCCATCTGAGATCATCTGGATTATCTGCTACCATGATGATATTTGTAGGCTGTCCATTGTCAAATACTCTTGCAACTGCTTTATCCGGATAATCTTCTGGTCTGTTATAGACTGCTACCTGCGGAAACTGCAGTATACTTAAATCTACTTCTCTGATGCTTTTTACTTCTACTGTGTATGCCATGTTTATTCCTCTTTGTTACTTATATGTTTTCTTCTGAATGGACACCATTTAGGACTCGTTTTAATTGTAAGTTCCTTTGAATGCCTCTTTGTTCTGCAGATCATCGGAGTAGGTTCACATTCACTCCGTGCAAACTCTGCTGCCGGATTTTTGCAATACCATCTGTTTACTCCTGCTTTATCTTCTCTGAATGCTTTGTAATTGCATTCTTCACATCTAATTTCTGCCATTTTTACCTCCCATTACAAACCGCTTACGCAGCCATTGCTTCTTTCTCATATCCCTGCAGGTGGAACAGTATAGGTTTTCTTTCTTCTCCCAGAATGTCTTTCCGCACATCTTGCAGTTCTGCGGTTGGATTCTCTTGAAATTTGTACAATAGTCACATCTCTCTGTCTGCAGGCAACTGCTACCAAAATTCTCACACATATCTTTCTGGAAGAATTCTCCCCATTCTGTTTCATTGATCTGCTGCTTGAATCTCCATTGCAGGACTGCTACCAGCTTGGTCAACTCATCCTTTGCCTCAATGCGTTCTTCTGTATTCATTACGTTCCACTGCTTGATTTTTCGTTCTGGCCTGTTGTCTCCAAATTTACCGGTACCTATAATCTCTCGGACCTTATCGAGATTCTCGGTCAGATACATCTGGTAAACCCTTCCTCTGCAGGCCTTGGAGCTTTTGCCAATTCTTTCAGCCATCAGATCATATCCGTATCCGGCTTTTATCAGTTCTCCGAGATGTTCAAAATCTTCTTCTGTCCATCTGGTATGGTTATCTGCTTTTACCGGTCTATCTTTTATCTGCAGATCACACAATCTTCGTTGTATGGCTCCATTTGTTCTCCGGAGCATCTTTGATAAGTCATCATAGGTATATTGCTGTTTTGCAACCAGACGTGCTAATTTCCTATCTTCCGCTTCTGTCCATGGTGTTGTGATATATTTCTGTTTCTTTTCAATATCATGTTTACGCTTTTCTTTTACCCATTCCGGTTCCTTTCCCAGAACATTTTCTTCAAATGTTGAAAAATCCAGTATATCCCGGTTCTTTTCAGCCCATGCCCACCACTCATCCAGATACACAACTTTATATGTATTTTGCTTTACTCTTTTTGTATGTACCGGAAAATCTCTATTCTTGACCCACGAAGTCATGCAATAAGCGCTAACAGTACCTTTGCCAAGTGCCAGGCTTAATTTATTCCAGGTGATATATTCTCCGCTTTCTAAAAACGCGCCAAGACCAAGGCGTTCTTTGCGCACTATAATCGCATTTTCCGAGCGTCCAAGTTTTTTTGCGATAGCTCCAACAGAAACCGTTCCCCATTTTTCTGCCAGATATTCTTCTTCCTCTTTAGTCCAGTTTTTTCCTATTCCCATCTTTGAAAGGAGCTCAGGATATCCTTTAAGCTGCAGCGGCTCCGCTCTCCTTTCTTGACATTTTCAATATTTCCAACTAAAATATCTATTGGTGTAGCTCAGTGGATAGAGCGCGTCTCTAATAAAGACATGGTCGTGGGTTCGAGTCCCATCATCCGTATAAAGGGCATCTTCGGATGTCCTTTTCGTATTTTCACATTACTAATTCCGGAAAATCTTCAAAGCTCATTTGGCCTTCCACGTTGTCATCTTCCATCCACCACAGGAATACATCATGGCCATTCTTCCATTGATTACCTTTACCTTTTGCCCTTCTCACTTCAAGCATTCTGTCAAACGATCTTATATATGCTTCTTTATACTTCGGAAAGTCCGCAAATTCTTTCCAACGCGCTTTATATGCCATTGGGCAACCAATGCAGCCAACCCGACGATAACCACATTCATACAGAACATTGGTTTTTATCTTCTCTGCCTTTAAAAACTCCCAGATATCAGAATATCTCCAATCGATAATCGGATTCACAACCGTCTTTGCTTTTAACTGGCATTGTTCGAATAGTTTTCTGATATCGCCATTGTCTGTAAGAAGCATTTTTTCATCTGTAATTCCAATCGCGTCCTTTTTGGTTCTTCCCAAAACTTCATAAGCTTGTCTATTTGCGCGACTGTTACTTTCGTCCCAGCGCACCCCCGTCGAAATCATTCTATTTGCCCCACCAGTCTCTTTTAAAACAGAGCAACAATAGCGAGCTATTCTTGTTGGTGGCATCAATTTTCCTGGAATCAGGTTCCACATCGTAAGTCGTTTGCCATTTCCCAACGAATGGTAGTCAATATCACATTTGATTCCTTGTAGTTCCAGCTCCCGGAATACTTTTCTTATGTGATATACTGTCTGCGGTGCATCTGCTGTTGTGTGGCTGTTATGCACTTCAAACGGAACACCAGAACGTTTGAACAGCTCTAACATTACATCACTATCCTTCCCCCCCCGAATATGTACAAACAAGAGGTTTTTTGTAGTAGAACAAGCTCATCTCCGAAGCTGTTTTTATTCTTTCAATTGCTTTCTGTTCTAAATCCACTGCTACTCTTCTATCGCCTCCGTCAAATCTATCATTTCCATCTGTTCCAGAATCTGCTCATGTACTTCGTCGCTTCTCATTACTCAATTTCTTTTAAACCCCAGATTCAAAGATAGAAGGAGAAAAGATACAAACCGGGCGAACACCGATGCTATTGTAACATCCATAGCTGCAGATGTAGCCCGAAGGGGAAACAACGGCTACCCATATTTCATCACCATTGCATTTTGTACTATCTGGTGTCAGCGTCCACCACCATCTTTTGGTATTTGGAAGATATTCTCTGTATTTTCTGTATTCATCTACGCTGATCAGAGACACTTTATCTTCACATTTTCCATATTCTTTCTGTCCGTCTAAAGAAAACAGATCTCTTTCAAATGCAATAATGTTCTCTGCTCCTACGGCTCTTTCCATATCTGTTAAAAACTCTGTATTCAGATATTTTCTGATAGCACTATTGGCATAATTATTTGATTCTTTATCGAAACGCATATCTTCGATATCTTCACAGATGCAGAACACACCTTTTTCTGTCTGATCCAGTACTGTCCATTTACGTCCATTGATTTCTACAATTGTTCCATTCTTCATTTTCCTTTTCCTCCTTAGTCATTTTTCTTAGATACAAAGATATTAGATTTTAAGATACAAACTGGGCGAACACCGCAGTAATTGTCACATTCAATGCCGTTGATGATGCCCGAAGGGGAAACAACGGTGATTGAATATTCCCAACCACGTTCCTTTGTGCTCCATGGTGTCATTGTCCACCACCATCTTGGTAATTCTTTATTTACGATCAGATCATTGTATTTTCTTGCTTCCTCAAAAGTCAGTAATCTTATTTTTCCCATGTAGGAATCATATTTCTGCATGTCCACTGAAAACACATCCTCAATATGCTCTACAACATTTTCTGATCCAAATTCTTTTTCAAACATTTCAAGAACTTCTTTTGATAAATACTCTGAAATCTCTGAGGTTGCAAAATTCGGAGAATCTTCGTCAAACCTCTGGTTTTCTTTTGTAAATCCTTTGGTGATCACTTTTGTTTTATCTCCGATATGTTCCAGCACGATCAAATCTCCAAAGGATGTTTCGAACACATCTCCTGGTTTCAGTTCCGACAGCTGCACTTTTGTATTTTCTGACTCCTGCAGTTTTTCTTTATACTCTGCAATCAAATTCTCTAACTTTTCTAATAATGTTTTCATCTGTGATTCCTCCTAAATATGATTAACTGCTAAAAAAATTGTTTAAGAACTATCCTCCTTTGCTTAACTCTTCCCGCATCCATCGTTTGTAGGAATGCTCGTCCTTTGTATAAGTCACTGCATGCAAATCCATGACATTTACCAGTTCTTCCCACAATGCAGCGTTCCTTACTTCTTTCCCGTTTTTCTTCTTCCAGCCGTTTTTTTGCCATTCGATATACCATCCATTATGTGTCGTACTCAAAATGTGATCACAACCAGTAAATATCCGAATGGAACATGGTTTTGTCAGTCTCTTTCCTGCGGCTATAATCGCCTTTAAAGCAAGCTCGTTTTCACGAGTTTCTTCGAAGCTTTCTGTCCCGTCCACCGTATACGGTGTTCCGTCCTTCAGAATGTATTCCAGAACATACATATACTTTCCCGGACCTTTACTCGGTCCCCTTCGGCTGGTCTCTATGTAGATATTCACGCTGAATTCCATAACAACCCCATTTCTTCTAATTCTTTGTATTTTTTACTTCCAAGCCGAACCATAGTGTATCGCCTATATTTGCAATCATTGTATGGATTATTTCCCTCATGGCTTTTGGCGATATAATAACCCTTCTTTGGTTTTACCTCTTTCTTCCAGCGGTACAGTTTGTCCACATCTGGTTCCGGCAAAGGCATATTGCGGGATGTGTTATAACTAGATTCCTTTATCTTTGGCTTAGCCAGTGTTCCATCCTTCTTGATTTCTCTGGTATTTTCATCTTTTGTCAGATAAGCAGCCAGTTGAGTGAAATCTTCATCATATCTCGTGTCTCTCCCAATCTCAATGTGATCAACATACCCATATTTCCATGCCTCACTCACAAGCTTTAGCGTATCTTCAATTGCATTAAGAACCAAATGAATATGCCACGCTCCCCTTGTTCCCAGTTCTATATTTCTTATCCAGAATAGTTCGTACTCTCTTTTCCTATATCCTCTGCGAATCTTTCTCACAAACCTTTGGAAGTGATCCAGTGCACCTTTCATGCTCAACGGTCTGTATCTCGTCTGATAGGTGAGTGTAAATAGCCAATCTCCTGCATCGAAATACTCCAACATTTTCTGTCGGCATATTCTTTCTTTATTTGCCTTATTGACCTTCTGCATCTGTTCCTTGGTTGGTTTCTTTTTCTTCTGTCTTTTCTTTCCTGGAGCTCCATACTTGCCATCATAGAATTCATGTACATCTATCACATCACCATTGCATAATGTGTATGTTTTTCGTTTTATCACGTCCTTCAGGTCCTAACTTTAATATCTTTATCAAGTTTTAATAGCGGCCTTAAATCCGCTGTTTTCCTTGTGTTTTCGGACCTGCCATGTTATACTTTTATTAGCGATTTAGTATCTCACTTTTGAGGTCCGGACTGGCAGGAATGCCAGTCTTTTTTTATGCAAATAATTGTGCGTCTACAGCTCTTGGCCGAAGCTTATCATACTGATTATCAAGAGTTGTGATTGCTGCCCACATCTCGTTCTCAGTGATATCGCCATTGATATACACCATTCTGATATCTGCATAGGCTTGTCCATAGTTGCGGTCCAATGCTTCTGGAGTCAGTCCCGGCATCATATATTCATCTACAATTGACATAGCTTTTGAAAGGCCCTTTACGCGCTGGCTTTTCTCAAAGTGTTCTCTAATCTTTTTGAACATGCTTTCTTCTCCTTTTCTCTTTCTTTTATTTCCTTATGGAATGTTTCCGTTCCTTTTGACTGGTACCAATAATTTTCTGTGTTCTCTTCACGGTAAAGGTAGTAGTCGTCATTCTCTGTGGGTTTGATTCCGAGGAATATCAGACCTCCCGGTTCGTCTCCCGGAATCATTGAATTCGCTTCTTTCCATGCTTTTTCCAGTTCATCCATGGTCTTCCTCCGGATTTTTGTGCAAATAAAGCAGACTGTTTATCAGTCCGCTATAAATTTGCCATAAAAATGTAAAATCCAACTGTTTCCGCAACACTTGCAGCGACTTCCAATGCAAGTGCAATCCATGTCAGTATCCCAAGTGCTCCCAGTATTGCCCACTGGTTGTCTCTCAGGAATTTCTTGATTCGTTTCATCTTCCTTTGCTCCCTCTTTATTAAATTTTCATGCATGAAATGGACCTTCTGGGACTCGAACCCAGGACCGCCGAGTTATGAGCTCGGTGCTCTAACCAACTGAGCTAAAGGTCCGGAACATCAGGCGCATGGGATATGTGCTAACCATGAGCCCGATGTAATCGATAACTGATATATTTTTACATTTTGAGGATTTTGGGTGGTAAACGTCAGCAGACCGATGCTCGACAGTTTTGTGCGTTTAATCTGTTTCAATCATGTATGTTCTTCTCTATCTGCCGACAAACACGTGACTTCATGCCTCGTCGGTATTGCCGGTATAGAAAACGCTGATCTATCTCCAGAACCTACCTCAGAGACCTTTGTTAAGGATTTCGTGTCTGGCGCAATCCATTCGATGAGTTGAAAAACAATTATTCCGCATGAAGTAATAATCATCAAAACTCCCTCACTTTCCTGTAATTGCTTTTTGTTGTATTGCCACAACAAACTACGCATCGGGGATTCGAACCCCGGAATCCAGCAATCAAAGTGCTGTGCCTTACCGCTTGGCGAATGCGCAATGTTTTGTTATACCAACCGATATTTTTCAGACAGTTCTTCTCTTTCTTCCTTAGTAATCAAACCTGCCCAAAACGCAAATTCAATAGCCCCAAAACTCTCATCTTTCTTCGCTTCTTCTCCTCTAAATTCGTTTTCCATAGCCTTGTCGCAATAATTCATAAGCTCTTTTTTATAATCTTTCATAGTCATTCTCCTTTCTTCAATATTAACCGCCTGTGGCTTACGATCAGCTGCGCATGTTGGATTCGAGCCAACGTATAACAACATTAAAAGTGTTGCTGCCTTGCCGCTCGGCGAATGCGCATTATCTTTTAATATAGATTCGGCTGAATTTCTCCTCTTCTATTGGGGTGATAATCTTTGCATTCATTGCAAAAAGCAATGCACCTATCATCAGGTGTCTTTCATAACTTTTCATTTCTTTCACGGATTCTTCTTCGTATTTATTGGCGTGAAATTCTAAAAAAATTTTCAGTTTTTCCTTATATTCATTCATAGTCTTTCTCCTTTTCTATGGGCGGGAGGGGAGGACTCTCACTTAAAACCCCTTTTATCCCGCTCCCTACATCTATTCTTTCGTGAAACAGTCCGTGGCCATCTGGATAGCCACTTCCTTGTGCCAGATGCAGGCGGACACAAATATTCGCATGTGTTGTACAAAATAAAAGGATTGCTTTTATTATGGCTTTGGCTGCATGCGTACAGCCAAAATGACACGAGCCGGATTCGAACCGGATTTATGATTTTGAACAGGTATTATTTTTCACATTAACATTAAGAGGAAGTTCTTTTGCTCATGCCAGCAAACAAAAGGTTAGTTTTGGACTCCCGCGAGTCCGTTTCTCGTGCCATATTGCAAAAGGCTCTTAAATAGCCTTTTGTTTCTCTAATTCTTTTCGGTACATCTCTTCTCTCAGATGTCTTGAAGCAATACGAGATATATTGTTCAAAATAGTCTCAACTTCTTCCTGTGTCTGATCCTTACAGTAGTCATCATGTATGACTACCGAAGTCTGACCGATTTTATATTCTGCTGCTATAGCCATACAAATCACTCCTTTTTTTCTTTTAATTTATGTAGGAATGCCAGTACAGTTTGCGTTGGTGTTGTATCTGGGCACTTACATATTTTCATGAGCACATCCTATTCCATGCTCTTTCTGCCAACTTTTTGGTGGCGTACTTCTTTTTTGTCTTACTTTTACCACAACAAGTTTTCAACGTAACGCTGCCATTTCTATGTTCTGTGATACTTGCTGACATTCCGTAACTTTTGTAATATGTTGTCATCTATCGCTGTACCTCCAAATCTCTTTGAATCAAATTGTCAATAAAATCCAACAGAGTAATAGGATTATATGTATCTCTTTTAACACTATGGTTGTGGTTTCTGGCTTCCACTTTCTTTCGCAATACATGTAAATAGAAAATACCTCTAAAATTACCTGTATCCACGTAAGGATGTATTGTATAACCTTGTACATCAGTGCACTTCCCTCCTTCATTTCACTTGAATTTCCCTTTCTTTCTCCATATAATTTCTTTTACAGGTCACTGCTATGATCTGATGTTAAATATGAGGAGATTTATTTATGAAATTACAAATTTCTGTATCTGTATACTGCCCACGTTCTTCAGTAGAACGTAAAGTTCTTTGTCATCAACTTCTGTTTGGTGGTTATTGCTGCAAAGGATGCGAAGATATAGACAACTCTGATATATGCAAAAAGTGCATCCAAGAAGTCAGTAGCAAGTTAACCCCTGAAGACTTTGGTTAAAATGGTGTAAAAACCTTTAATCTATTTTTTGAATTTTACTGTATCCGCCAATTACTTCTATGGCCTTAGCTAACACAATCTTTCCTTCATTACAGGTTAGATTTTCTTCGGAGAATTTGTTTATGATATTTTCAACAAGTTCTCCGATACGTTTTCCGCTAAAGATTTTACCGTTTTCCATTTGGATACTTTCGTATTCCATCTACCACTACACCTCCAACCTTGGAAAAATTCTATATTCAATGGAATCATCCCCCTTTCTTAGACTGCTACAGGATCTTGCTTCTTTTTCATTTCTATCTTTTCTGCTGCTTTACTTTCTGCCACTCCCAGCAAATATCCTTTTTGGAAGTCCGTCATTTTGGGATAAGCATCAGAAATTGTTCTTAGAATCTCCTTTTCTCTTTCTTCCATTTCTTCTCCTTTCTGTAAATGCTTTTGTTTTCTATGTGGATATCATATTACACTTCGTGAACCTTGTCAATAACTTTTTGTATTCTTTGTGGACTTTTTTCTTGCTTTTAATTATTCCACGTGATATGCTTATAAAAAAGTTAGGAGGTGACTAAGTGTGACTCAAGGCGAACGAGTTAGAGAAATTAGAAAATCGCTTAATCTTACATTAGAAAAATTTGGAGAAAAATTAGGAGTTGGCAAAACTGCAATCTCTAATATAGAAGTTGGTAATCGAAATCTTACCGATCAGATGTTACGTTCCATATGTCGTGAATATAGCGTTTCCGAAGAATGGTTAAAAAATGGCACTGGTGAAATGTTTGTTTCTTTAACCAGGCGCGAAAAAATTGCTTCTTTTCTTGGTGAACTTATGAAAGAAGAAGATGAGTCTTACCGGGTGCGGTTTGTAGAAGCTCTCGCCGATTTGGATGTAGAGCAGTGGGAAATGTTAGAGAAACTTGCCATCAGTTTTACAAAAAAAGACTAGACTCACGTCTAGTCCAGCATGGCTTTGATAAAGTAGTAAACATACTTCAATTTTTCCTCGTTAAGCTGCTTTAACATTGCCTTTATTTCCTTTAAGTAATTCATGTTTCCGCCTCCGTTCTTTGGCGAACATTTGTTCGATTTCTTTCTTGTATTTAATATACTATAAGAATTTGGTAATTTCAAGAATAAATCTGACAATTATTCGCATTTGTCTTATATAAAGAATACGAGTGGAAATTAATGAACTTACAGGAATTTGGAATTTGTCCCAGAACTGGGACACTTATTGAAAATCAGATTCATATAGGTCAGAAATTTTAATATTTAGCCCTTTGGCAAGTTCTTCCAGAGTGTCAAGTCGTGGAATAATCTGATTATTCGCAATCCGGCTCACAGTGGATTTTGAAACACCAGTCATGATTTCGACTTGCCGGGCTGTTAGATTTCTCTCATACATGATATCGCCCAGTAGAATCTTCATATTGGTATTTTATAATATTTAATTATTGAATTCTACTGGAAAGTTTTACAAAGTTGCACCTGTGCAACAATATTTGATTTTAAGGATATTGGAAGTGAGTCTTAAAATACAAAATCACTAATTAAAACAAAGGAGAATTTATTATGGCACTAATTAAATGTACCGAATGCGGCAAAGAAGTTTCCGACAAGGCTTCCTGCTGCCCCAATTGCGGATGCCCCATTGAAGAAATCTTAAAAAGTACCAATGGAACAAATTCTGAATCGAATAGCAAAAGTACTGAACACAATAGTTTTGAAAGCTCCTATAGTAATAACAATAATATTGACTTGTTATTACTATCTAAGCTTTATAAAAAGTATCCCGAATTTCCAACCTATGCAGCGGAAGAATATGCTTCTATAAAAAAGATTTCAAAAGCAGAAGCAAAAAAGATAGTTACGGATTATTATAAAACCGCACCTCGTGCCAAATTCAAGGGTGATAGTAGACCTAAGAAAAAACATGGTATTTTAAAAACATTACTAGCAGTAGTTGGGGCTTTGTTTGTCTTTGTCGTAATTGTTGGATCTTGTGGAAGCGATGAAGAAGTGAAAAATGTTACTCCAGTTTCTTCCGAGACAGCAGATTCCTCAGATGTCTCGGAAATCCAAGAAACAGCTACCGTCACAGATAGCATTAAATCATTTTCCCTTGGAGAAATCGCAGAATATAACAATGTTCAAGTATCAGTTACGGAGTGTAAACAATCTTCCGGAACCGAATGGTCAACTCCTGAAGCTGGAAAAACCTTTGTTTTTCTCAATCTTGAAATTGTTAATAATTCCGACGAAGAAATCACTATTAGCAGCATGGCAAGTTTCGAAGCTTACTGCGATGACTATAAACTTAACTATAGTTCAAATGCTTTTATGGCTCTAATTGATGTTAACGCTCAACAACTTGACGGTTCCATAGCTCCTGGCAAAAAGCTGAATGGATATCTTGGGCTTGAAGTTCCTTCCGATTGGAAGACAATCGAATTATATTATAAAGACAATGCTTGGCTTGGATCCAATTTCAAATTTGTTTTTAACAAAAAACAATAAATAATAAAAATCGCCCCTGCTACCAACAGAGACGATTCTTATAGATACTGCTTGGGCAGGTGCCCAGATACAATACCAACGCAAATATATTGTATCATCCGACACCTGTTTTTGCAAGCAGGTGTCTTTTTTGTACCCAAAATTTCATAAGTTACAAAGAAAGGATGATGCAGATGTTATATGAAGGCATGCAGTTGCTCTATGGTATTGGTAACTATATTATGTACCTACGTAAGAGCCGCAAAGACCTGGAAGCCGAACAGCGCGGAGAAGGTGATACGCTTACCAGGCATTTCAAACTCCTACAGGCCCTTGCAAAACACTTGAGGATCAATGTCACAATCATACTTGAGGAAATTGTTTCCGGAGACACAATCGCAGCACGACCAAAGATGCAACGTCTTCTTCAGTTGGTAGAAACCGGTGAATACGATGGTGTTCTCGTTGTTGAGGTTGAACGTCTCTCACGTGGTGATACTTCTGATCAGGGATTGGTCGCAAAAACTTTTAAATATTCTGGCACAAAAATTGTTACTCCAAATAAAATTTATGATCCGGAGAACGAATATGATGAAGAATATTTCGAATTCGGTTTATTTATGAGTCGTCGCGAATATGCTACCATCAAACGTCGTTTAATACGTGGTTCTCACGCATCACGTTCCGAAGGTAAGTTTGTTGGATCTATTGCTCCATATGGATACAAAAAAATAAAATTAAAAAAACAAAAGGGATTTTCATTGGAAATCATTCCGGAAGAAGGCAAAGTTGTGCAGCTTATCTTCAAACTTGCAGATACCGGTGACGAAAATGGCCAAAGATTGGGGCGCACAAAAATTGCCGACTATTTGAACGAACATGGATATCGTAAAAACGGGAAGCTCTGGACTCCGGAAATGGTTACAACAATTATGGTCAACGAAGTTTATAAAGGATATATCGTTGACGGTAAACGCAAATGTGTAAAGCAGGTAATAAATGGACATGAAACTATAACCAGGCCACGTGATGCAGATTGTAAAAAGTACAAAGGTCTTCATGAACCGCTTGTTTCTGAAGAACAGTTTGACCGTGTACAGAAATATACCCGTGGACGTTCCAATTCTTCCTTAAACAGAAATAAAGATCTGCAAAATCCTCTCTCCGGCCTAGTGTATTGTTCTTGCTGCGGCAAGCAAATGCGACGTAAACCAGATGTAAAAATGCCTCCGTCCATTCTTTGTCCAACACGAGGATGCAAAACTGTCGCATCATACCAGTATATTCTTGAAAAACGTGTACTGGATGCCCTCAAAATTTGGATTTCAGACTACCAAATCTCTCCAGAAGAGATTTCCTCGGAAATCGAGGAAAAATCGCACTATGAAGCGAATATCGAGGTCCTGCAAAAAGAATTAAGCGAATTGGAAAAGCAGTATGAAAATACCTATAATCTTTTGGAACGTGGAATTTATTCTGAAGAAATGTTTCTGAAAAGAAATTCCACAGTAAAACAAGAAATGGAGTCCGTCAGACTGCAGTTAAACACTTTAAATGTTAAGCTGCAGGAATTGATTGATTCATCAGAAAAAAAGCTCTCTCTGGTGCCGAAAATGCAGAGCATCGTGGACTGCTACTATTCTATCGAATCTGCCGCAGGCAGAAATGACCTGCTCAAAGAAGTTATTGATCATATAGAATACGAAAAGACCCCTGAAAATCGAGGACACATTGACAATTTCACAATCCGGATATATCCTAAACTAAAATAAGCCCCATTTCTGGGGCTTTTCCTTTATGTATAGCGTGTCGGTTCAGATGAACTCGCTCACATGGAAATGATCTGTGCTATTATCTACCAGCTCACCAAAGATCTTAGTATGGAAGAAATCAAAGCATCCGGCTTTGACAAATACTATGTTGACCATACACTTGCACTTTGGCCTCAAGCGGCAGGCGGCACACCGTTCACAGCCACTTTCTTCCAATCAAAGGGTGATCCAATCACTGACCTGACGGAGGACCTTGCAGCAGAACAGAAAGCCAGAACCACTTATGACAATATCCTTCGTGCCATTCATGACCCTGAAATCTGTGACCCAATCCGCTTCTTAAGAGCCCGCGAAATTGTTCATTTCCAGCGCTTCGGTGAAGCTCTGCGCATTGTTCAAGATAACCTGGACAGCAATAACTTCTATATTATGAACCCTGAATTTGACACTACAACAACCTGCTAACGGTCTGAACAGCCATTGAATTAGGGATGCTGAACTTTCCTTCAGCATCCCTCCTTTTAATTACATTTCGATTATTTTTTTACATGTTCATGGGTAAATAAGTGATCCTGACAATATTCATAATTGCCCTCACATTTTGAACAATATCTGAATTCCAAATCTGGAAATTCCTTTTCTGTTCTTCCACAGATCGCACATTTATGTCTCGGTGCATTTTTCGCTGCCTGCGCCTGCGCAACCTTATGCTCATAAGATTTACGTCTGTAAACTTCTTTTGGTGTCATCCTCTGTACGCTTCTAAATGTAGATGCATAAATTAAGAAGTTCAAAAGCGATACCAGCGCCATCACGGCATAAGCCTTATTTGCAATGATTCCAAAGCTATACAATCTCTGCATCATACCTAAAGAAAGATGTTCGGAGAATAATCCTGCCACAATCGTTACTCCAAAATAGATACCATCAATGATTGCAAGCCATTTCATCTTAATCGGAATAATCCACATGAAAAGTACCTGCATATTAGGGAACATGGCTGCAAATGCAAAGAACATAGACAGATTCAGATAATAAGTTCCCATTTCAAGCACCATGCCCCACACAAGGTAAATGAAAATTGCTGCAATGGCATGTAATAAAACTCCAGTAAAGAAATACAGATTAAATCTAAAAGTTCCCCACTGTCTTTCTAACAATGTTCCCACCGTATAATAAAAATACAGGGAAATCAAAATCGTAATCAAATTGCCGTTCGGCGGATAAATGATATAGGTAAATATTCTCCAGATTTGTCCGCTAAGAATGGCTGGCGCATTTAATGATAACCAGTTATAATAAATATCCGGATTCACTAACAAAATAACAAATCCCAATGCATACAGAAAAATAATGTAATACATTAAGTTCTTAATCGCATATTTTCCAAACTTTTTTTCAAGTTTATTCAGTAATTTCATAAATTTTTCCTTTCCATAGACTTCAATCTGTGTCTAATTATATGTTTTCCCTCGCTCTTTGTCCAGTTATTCCAAAAGCTTCATACTTTTTTTATAATTCTTTTACAAAAAATAGTTTGATTTTTCGAGATAATGGGTCTAAAATATCATTGGATAATTGTACATAGTTTTAAAAACTACGTCTTATTTCAAAGGAGAATATTATGAACGAACAAATGATATATCGCTTGGGTATTGACATTGGTTCAACGACTGTAAAAATCGCGGTATTAAACGACAATAATGAAATTATATTCTCAGATTACCAGAGACATTTCGCAAACATTCAGGAAACATTGGCAGAGCTTTTAGAAAAAGCGGAAAACGCCCTTGGGACTCTTCGTGTTTATCCTGTTATTACAGGCTCTGGCGGTCTGACACTGGCAAATCATCTGGAAGTTCCATTCGTACAGGAGGTTATTGCTGTTGCCACAGCTTTAAACACCTACGAACCGAAAACGGATGTTGCTATTGAACTTGGCGGTGAAGACGCTAAGATCATCTATTTTGAAGGCGGAAATGTAGAACAGCGTATGAATGGTATCTGTGCCGGTGGTACAGGTTCCTTTATTGACCAGATGGCTTCTCTTCTTCAGACAGATGCTTCGGGTCTAAATACACTGGCAAAAGATTATCGCTCACTTTACACAATCGCAGCTCGCTGTGGCGTATTTGCAAAGTCCGACATTCAGCCATTGATTAATGAAGGTGCTACCAGAGAAGACCTTGCTGCCTCTATTTTCCAGGCAGTGGTAAACCAGACCATTTCCGGTCTTGCCTGCGGTAAACCAATCCGTGGACATGTAGCCTTTCTTGGCGGTCCATTACATTTCTTATCTGAATTAAAACAGGCTTTTATCAGAACTTTAAAACTTGATGATGAGCATGCCATTACACCGACACATTCTCATCTTTTTGCAGCGGCAGGCTCTGCTATGAACAGTAAATGTGAAACTTCCGTTTCCGTATCTCATATGAGAAAACGTCTGGAAGCTCATATTCATCTGGATTTCGAAGTAGACCGTATGGAACCTCTCTTTGCTACAGAAAAGGCATATGAAGATTTTACTGCGCGTCATGCACAGCACAAAGTACATACACGTGAACTTGCATCTTATGAAGGAAACTGCTACCTCGGTATTGATGCAGGTTCCACTACCACAAAAGTCGCTCTGGTTGCGGAGGATGGTTCCTTACTTTATTCCTTCTATTCAAATAATAACGGAAGCCCGCTTTATACAACCATCCGTGCTATGAAGGAAATTCATCAGTTACTTCCAAAGAACGCAAAAATTGCTTACTCCTGCTCTACTGGTTACGGTGAAGCTTTGATTAAATCTGCGCTGCAGCTGGATGAAGGAGAGGTTGAAACAGTATCTCATTATTATGCAGCAGCCTTCTTTAATCCTCAGGTAGACTGCATCTTGGATATTGGTGGTCAGGATATGAAATGTATTCGTATCAAAGACCGTACCATTGACAATGTACAGTTAAATGAAGCCTGCTCTTCTGGCTGCGGTTCCTTTATCGAGACATTTGCAAAATCATTGAACTACTCTGTACAAGATTTCGCAAAAGCAGCTCTTTTTGCAGAGCATCCAATCGATTTAGGTACACGCTGTACAGTATTTATGAATTCAAAAGTAAAACAGGCCCAGAAGGAAGGCGCAAGTGTTGCTGATATTTCCGCTGGTCTTGCTTATTCAGTTATTAAAAATGCATTGTTTAAAGTAATCAAAGTTTCTGATGCCACAGAACTTGGAGAAAATATCGTCGTTCAGGGTGGTACCTTCTACAATGATGCGGTGCTTCGAAGCTTTGAAAAGATTGCCAACTGTGAAGCGATCCGTCCTGACATTGCAGGCATCATGGGTGCCTTCGGTGCTGCTCTGATTGCAAGGGAACGTCATGAAGGCAGAAAAACTTCCATGCTGCCAATGGATGAGATCTTAAATCTGCAGTTCACTACAAAAATGACCAAATGTCGAGGCTGTACAAACAACTGCCGATTGACCATCAACAAATTTACTGGCGGACGTTCCTATGTTTCCGGTAACCGTTGTGAACGTGGTCTTGGAAAAGAAAAGAACGCAAACAATGTACCAAACCTTTTCGAATATAAACGTGAACGTCTTTTTGGTTATGAATCATTATCTGAAGAGGAAGCGACAAAAGGTACAGTTGGTATTCCACGTGTACTGAATATGTACGAGAACTATCCGTTCTGGCACACCTTCTTTACAAAACTTGGATTCCGCGTGGTGCTCTCTCCTGCTTCTACTCATAAGATTTATGAAATGGGTATCGAATCCATTCCTAGTGAATCTGAATGCTACCCGGCAAAATTAGCTCATGGACACATTGAATGGCTTCTTCGTGAAGGGGTGAAATTCATTTTCTATCCATGTGTCGCATTTGAACGTAAGGAATTCCCAGATGCAGGCAACCACTACAACTGTCCAATCGTTACTTCTTACGCTGAAAATATTAAAAACAACGTAGAAGGCTTAAATAATCCGGATATTAAGTTCATGAATCAATTCCTTTCTTTTGAAAGCATGGAAATCATCACGAACCGACTGGTTGAAGAATTTACCACTCCGGAATTTAATCTTTCTGCTGATCAGGTAGCCTTAGCTGCAGAAGAAGCCTGGAAAGAAATGGCCAGAGAACGTGCAGACATCCGCAGAAAAGGGGAAGAAACATTAAAATATATGGAAGAAAACCATATCCGCGGTATTGTTCTTGCCGGCCGTCCATATCATCTGGATGAAGAAATCAATCATGGTATTCCGGAGCTGATCAACTCCTATAATATTGCGGTTCTGACAGAAGATTCTGTTTCTCACTTGCACAAAGTGGAAAGACCTCTTCTTGTTATGGATCAGTGGATGTATCATTCCAGACTTTACGCTGCTGCAAACTTCGTAAAAACCAGAGATGACCTTGATCTTATTCAGTTAAACTCTTTCGGCTGCGGTCTGGATGCAGTTACGACTGATCAGGTAAACGATATTTTAGGAGACTCCGGTAAAATTTATACTTGTTTGAAGATTGACGAGGTAAATAATCTGGGAGCTGCAAGAATCCGTATCCGTTCTCTTATCGCTGCCATCAAGGTACGTGAAAAACAGAATATCTGCAGAACCATCAAAACCTCTGCTTATGAACGTGTTGTTTTCACAGAGGAAATGAGAAAGAATTATACAATCCTTTGTCCAAATATGAGCCCGATTCATTTCGAAATTCTGGAACCGGCATTCAGAGCCGCCGGCTATGATTTGGTAGTTCTTCCGGATAAGAAAAAAGAATCTCTCGACATGGGATTAAAATATGTAAACAATGATGCGTGCTACCCTTCCCTGATCGTTGTTGGTCAGTTGATGAATGCATTAATGTCAGGTAAATATGATGTTTCCAGAACTGCCCTTTTAATTTCCCAGACAGGAGGCGGCTGTCGTGCAACAAACTACATTGCATTTATCAGACGTGCATTGGAAAAGGCAGGACATCCTGAAGTTCCGGTAATTTCCGTCAACTTAAGTGGTCTGGAAGCAAATCCTGGATTTAAAATTAACCTTCCACTGGCTGTCCGCGGTGTGTTTGGTGCAGTATTTGGTGATATTTTCATGCGTGTTCTTTATGCAACAAGACCTTACGAAGCTGTTCCAGGCTCCGCAAATGCGCTGCACGAAAAATGGAAACGCCGCTGTATTGAATTTTGTTCCAAAGGTTTCCCGAACCCATTCAAATTCAAGAGAATGTGTGAAGATATCATTCGCGAATTTGACGAACTGCCAAGAAAAAATGTGAAGAAACCAAAGGTTGGTATCGTTGGAGAAATTCTCGTAAAATTCTCTCCGGTTGCAAACAATGATCTGGTAGATTTACTGGAAGCAGAGGGCGCTGAAGCTGTCATGCCTGACCTTTTAGACTTCCTGCTCTACTGCTTCAAAAATGGCGAATATAAAGTTTCCAAGTTTGGTAAGAAGAAATCCACAAAGACAGTAGGACGTATCGGTATCTGGTTCATTGAAACCCTTCGAAAACCAGCCCGTAAGGCACTGGAAAAGAGTAAGCATTTCATTCCTCAGGGAGATATCGATCATATGGCACATATGGCTGACGAATTCGTTTCTCAGGGTAACCAGACTGGTGAGGGATGGTTCTTGACTGGTGAAATGTTAGAACTTATCGAAAACGGTACACCAAATATTATTTGTACTCAGCCGTTTGCTTGTCTTCCAAACCATATTGTTGGTAAAGGTGTTATTAAGTCACTTCGCTCCAAGTATCCACAGGCAAATATCGTTGCCATCGACTATGATCCGGGCGCAAGTGAAGTAAATCAGCTGAACCGAATTAAATTAATGCTTTCTACAGCATTTAAAAATCTGGAAAAAGAATAAGTTTTTTTACCGCTATAAATCAATCAGGGGCCGACGCATACGCGCCAGCCCCTGATTATCATTCATAGGATAATGCAATCATACTTTCAGCTTCTTCAAGTTCCTTGATAAAGCTTTTATATTTTTCACTCTCCTGCTCTTTCTCATAAACATATTGCTGCAGAAAAGCATTGTGGTATTCCTTCAGATTGTTATATACCTGACCTTCCACAGTGTCATTTCCTTCCATAAACTCCAATCTTCTCGCAGCATAAAACCGATTACTTACTTCATTTTCCAAAATGGAATATTTCATTTTGGAAATAACATTTTCCAAAGAAGTACCTGCCTGACTGCAAAGAGTTTCATATTCCTCATGATCATCTGCCGACTTTATTGCAGAAAGATAATTTTCCATTAACTCTGCCTGTTCCTCCTCAGATAAGAAAAATCCCTCTTCTTCTGCATAATTAAAAAGTTTCCAGCGTTTTATCAGCATCTGTTCAGTTTTTTCTAATGCTTCTTCCAGTGAATCTCCCGACTTTTGATATGCAGCCACATGATAAGAAATCTCTGTTTCCAGATCAGAAGCCTTTTCGTCCTTCAAAAGCTCCAGATAAATACCCAGCATATCCTTAGATATCGTGACAGCTGCTGTTACCTCTGCTTTTTCATGGTTCACATAGTCCTCAATGAATCCGGCATTCTCATAGAATTTTCCATCATCTGCTTCCATGTACCATGCTCCGTCATCCTCGAAGAAATAAAAGTCTTCCTTGCTTCCGTCCTCGTAAATAAACAAAACAGACATAAAATCTTCATTTCTCTGCAAGCTTTTTCCCTGTTCTATCGGGTCCGCATCCTGGATACATTTCAAAAGAGAATCCAACTTCGCAGAGGGATAATCCTGTGCGCTGATTCTTATGGTATTTAACTGAATCTGGGCAATGTTTTCCTGATGAGCGATCGTCACCTTTTGCACTTCGGAATGCAACATATCTCCTATTTCGCAGATTCTCCACTCGCCATCTTTAAATCCACATAAGAAATCACGTTGATAAGTACCACTGTCGTACTGTGGAGATTTTTCTAAAGCAGCTTGAGACCATTTCATAGAATATTCAACCGTTACCAGACTATATTTATCATATTCCTTTTTTTCAATCTCTGCCTGTATGTAAGTATCTTCACTGCTTTGTATCTTGGCAGATTCCAGATTCATAATTTCATACTTTTGAATATAATATTCCTGTTGTTCATTTTCTTTCAAATTATTGAGTAAAATTTTATATTCTTCTGTAGATGCATATACATCTGATAGCTTTTCAAAATCTGCTTGGATTTCATAGATAAAGCTGAATAGAACCGTTTCTTCCGCTTCTGACTCAGGAATGTCCAGTATTTTGATGGATTTTGAACCATTGGTATACTCTGTTTCTCCTGAATATTGATTTCCTTCTCTGCCTGTAAAAAAACAAACAGCAAGTACAAGCATTATAGCCATGACCAGCAGATAATATGGTTTCATTTTTCTTATCATTTTCATTCTCTTATCCTCGCACAGATATTATGGCTTAACAATCTCTTCTAACTGCTCAATTACAAAATCATCTAACAATGCATTAATGCATCTGTATACTGCAAGTGTGATCCTTAAGCACAGCATGTATGTTTGACTCTTCTTTTGTAACATAGAAAATATAGATTGCTTTTAAAAATCCCGAATTTAAGTTGCTATTGATATTTAGGGCAATCTGATTTTCACTTGGCTCAAGTGGAACAAATTTGATTGTTTTATTACCATCTAAAGATAAATATACCAATTTTGCATAGGCTCCGTAAAGTTGCCCCTCAGAACAATCAAACTGAATTTGTATTTCTTGATTGAAAAGTTTTGTTTTTTCCACAAGGACTAAAAGTGCTGTATATTTCCCATAATTTTTATTAGCAGAACATTTTTCATAGACATTTCCTTGATCAATATAGTACCTGTATTCTTCGGGATATCCTTTAAGGCTGTTGAATGGTATATCTGTAAAATCAAGTTCATAACGGTCCCCGTCTATAACAGGTGATCTAAACGCCATATATCGGGCATTATCATAAAAATCCAAATGCTCTGCTGGAACTTGGGAAGGAGTCCTATACATGGTATCAAATTCATAATTTGGTTTTAATGGATCAGTGCATATGGAATCTCTGACATGATTGAACTTAACCCAAAATATTATAAAGGCTGTATAAAGAATAATATATACAAAAATCAATTTCTTAGATTTCATAATTAATTTAATATGCTCCTTCGCAGACAACCAAGAAAACTACTAATTAGTAAAGCAGGCACCTTAAATGTTATTTTATAGTTACTCTTGCATCAGCTGCATCCACATATTCTGTTGATGTGTTAGAAACTGAAATTGAAACAGAGGTACCTGATAAAGAAAACGATATAGTTGGAGTAACCGATACAGATCTATCAGCATATAGACCAGTTGCATGCATATCTTTTTTCCCTGATGCATCCATTGTGAAAGTTTCATATCCTTCAGAAGCATAATAATTATTATCCTCAATCGCTGAGTTAAATGTATAGCCGCAACCAAGGGAAGTTCCACCGTTACTTGCAGTAATAAAAGTAGGCGTTTTCCACTGGTATGTACCATTATTAATATGAGTATACTTGATACTTGCTACTTTTCCTGATAAAACCCAACTGTCCCAACCACTCATTAATGCATCTTTAAGTTTGATCACAGGAACTCCTGTCCATACGAATGATGTGGTAACCTGACTATATGTTCTATCTGTTGATGAATCGTATTCACATTTTGAAATCTCGACTGTAACATTACAAGTAGCAGCTGTAAGAGACCTTTCAGATTCTGTACCTTGATAATTTTTTATTATATTAATTTGCTCTTCTGAGTAATTAAACTGCCTGAGAATATTCGAATCTAATGTAGAAAAAACAGCCATTTGATTTTCAAATGCTTCATCATAATTTTTAATAACTTCAATTGTGTATTCGTCATACCCTGCAGCAGATAAATCGACTTCCGACAGTGCAGATAATTCTTTAGCCAAGTCATATTCATTGATTTTATAATCATAACTTGATAAAGTTGAATTACTGGATTTTACCTTTTCCATTACTTCTTCTGGAACTAAAGAATTAAGTTCTTGCTGTGCTTGTTGTCTGCGTTCAAAAACAGTTGTAGTGGTTGACTGTGCTGCGTTAACTGTTGTGAAATTTGCAAACAGTAAACTAAATGTCAACATAAAAGTCATTATTCTCTTCATATAATTATCATCCTTTCTGGGCTTATTCCAAAAACACTATAACTAAGATTTCTAAAACTCAAATATCCCTTCCCACTGGAATCACCTCTTTTTTAATTTTACATATGTAAATTATTTGCATTAAAGAAAAATGGTTTTCCACCATTTTCCCTTTTTTATTAGTCTGAATATCGTGCCCAACCAGTCACCTGCATAGAAGTATTACTTCTGTTTTCCACATAAACAGCATATTTCCCAGCTGATGGAATCGTAAAGATATGGTTCATATTTCCATTTCCCTCTTTATAAGTCATATTTCCTGAACCATCCTTAATGCCAATCCGATAAGTGATACTACTATCGCTCGATTTTGTATCTACATACACTCTGGCGCCTTCTTTTAACTCCCACCAACTATACAGCACACGTGTATTCGCCTTTATCGTATAATCCAGCGTTACCTCTGTACTAACTGGTATCACTTCACCTTCCAATGTCAGATCAATTTCTTCAACGCTTTCATCCTCTGACGCTTTCGCTGTTTTTTCCAATGCATGATAATCAACTGCTTCTACCTCCGTAGCCACCTCTGTCTCTGCAATCCATTTTTCATTCATTCTCGCTACACCCTCTGATGCTGCATAAGACGGAATTACCGCCAACATTGATAAAATCAGACAACTTGCTGCCACAGTTCTTTTTTTGTGCTTCTTTCCTCTTACCATACTTTCTAACCTCCTGAATAAATCCTTTTTAGATTTGCATAACGCAGATGCAAAAATCATATCATTGTTATCGTCCGGCATCCCTGCCAGATATAGACCATATTCTTTCATTGTAAAATGCTCATTGTTTTCACAGGTTCTGATATCACACTCAATTTCTTCCTGCAAGATCAGCTTTTCCAAAAGAATATAGGAAAGCGGATTCCACCAATGAAGAAATGTGATCAGCAGGCCGGCTTTCTTCCATAGCAGATCATGACGCTTTACATGATTCAACTCATGTTCCAGCACCATATGTAACTCTTTTTCCGTATACCTTTTCACAGGCAATATAATTTTAGAACGGACACTTCCTACCGTCATTGGAAAACAGATAGAATCATTCTGATAAAATTCTATAGATTCACGCTGATTTTTTTCTTTATATTCTTTAATCAGCCTCTCGCACAAGTCATCCTCCAGCGGTATATTTCCTTTTAAAATATTTTTTAGTTTCCAATACTGTACGATACGAAAGCCAATTCCGAGAATCATTCCAAACAACCAAATGCTTCCTGCCACAAAATATACTTTTTTCATTGGCAAGGTAGAGCACATCCAAAAATCGCTGACCCATGCAATACCTCCATGAGGTAAAATAATGGTTCTGGTGCCGATTACAAACACCGAAGCAATCGGAATTAAGTAGAAAAGCATTGCTGCCTTTATCCACCAAATTTTCAAACGACTATACTTCCATTTTGAAACAAGCTCGATCAGCAATAATAGGACCACAAATACGCTGCCTGCTGCCGCCGCCGTCAGCCCATAAAAAAATAATCTTTGTCCCCTGATGCCCAGATCAATCCAGCTCATTTAAAATTCCTCTGATCTTTTCTTTTTCCTCTTCTGTCAGATTTCTTGCCTGCGCTAATGCGGCAAAGAACACGTCTGCTTTGCCATCCCCTAAAGCGTCTACACACTTGACTGCTTCTTTTTGACAATATTCCTCTTCTGTAATCGTTGGGTAATAATAGAACTGTCTTCCCTGACGTTTGCTGGTCAAAATATTTTTCTTCACAATTCTGCCAAGGAATACGGATACCGTCTGCGATTTCCAATTCCTTCTATAGATTTTGTTCACACGCGCTGCGATGTCCTGCAAAGACAAACTTTCTTCACTCCGCCAGATTACCTTCATTATAAAAAGTTCACTATCTGATAATGTATGATCGCCCATTTTGTCCATCTCCTTTGGTTTATGTTTGTTATTCATTTACTTTTGTAAATCTTATCACATTAACTAATACATTGCAATCTTTTTCGGCATTTTCAACAACTTGTTGAATAGATTATCTCAATAAAAAAACATGGTACTGTCACATTATGCAACAACACCATGTTTTCTTCCTATATATTCTCTATCTGCCAGTCGATTGGAGCTAATCCATTTTCTTTTAAAAATTCATTTGTCTTACTGAAATGCTGACATCCGAAAAATCCTCTGTATGCCGACAATGGACTTGGATGTGGTGCTTCCAAAATCAAATGCTTTGGATTATTTAACATACTCTTCTTCATCTGCGCTGGCTTACCCCAAAGCAAATAAACAATTGGTCTGTCCTGTTCATTTAAAATTCTAATCGCTGCGTCGGTAAACTCTTCCCAACCGATTCCTCTGTGCGAATTTGCCTGATGTGCGCGCACAGTCAAGACAGTGTTCAGAAGTAACACGCCCTGTTTCGCCCACTTTGTCAAATATCCATTATTTGGAATATAACAGCCTAAATCTGTACTTAATTCCTTATAAATATTGACTAACGAAGGTGGTGTTTCAATATCCGGTTTTACCGAAAAACAAAGACCATGTGCCTGTCCATCCCCATGGTACGGATCCTGTCCAATAATGACAACTTTTACTTCTGACAATGGGGTCAGCTCAAATGCTGTAAAAATTTCATCCGCAGGCGGAAAAATCTGACGGGTACTGTATTCTTCTCTGATCGTCTTATATAATTTCGCATAATATGGCTTCTTAAACTCTGGTGATAACGGTGTCAGCCAATCATTCTGAATCGCTCCCATATTCCCTCCTACAGACGTACTGAAACGCCTTTTTCTCTTAAGTATTCTTTCACCTGCTTAATTTCCAGCTCCTTATAATGAAACAGAGACGCTGCCAATGCGGCATCTGCCTTTCCTACCGTCAATGCTTCGTGGAAATGTTCCAGATTTCCTGCACCGCCTGATGCAATGACAGGAATCTTTACATTTTCAGCAATTGTTCTGGTGAGTTCCAGGTCAAATCCTGCCTTAGTACCATCACAATCCATGCTGGTGAGGAGTATTTCTCCTGCACCGCGTCTTTCTGCATCCATGGCCCATTCGACTGCATCCATGCCCATATCGACACGGCCTCCGTTCTTATATACGTTCCAACCACTTCCATCAGCACGCTTTTTCGCATCAATCGCAAGTACTACACACTGACTGCCAAATTTATCTGCAGCTTCACTAAGCAGCTCTGGCCTCATAATTGCCGCTGAATTTACAGAAATCTTATCTGCGCCTTCACGCAGCAGCATTTTAAAATCATCCACTGTACGGATACCACCGCCCACAGTAAACGGAATAAACACATTTTCCGCAACCTTACGAACCATATCTACTACAGTATTTCGTGCATCTGAAGAAGCTGTAATATCCAGAAAAACAACCTCATCCGCACCTGCTTTATCATACGCCTTTGCAATCTCCACCGGGTCACCGGCATCTCTCAAATTCACAAAATTTACGCCTTTTACGACGCGTCCATTATGTACATCCAAACAAGGAATAATTCTTTTCGTAAACATATTCAAACTCCAATCTTCGCTGCATTTTAACGAAAAAATTCTCCTGATTTCTTCTATAAAGCACAGAAGTTCTTCAAAATTGTAAGTCCCACATCACTGCTCTTCTCAGGATGGAATTGACATGCAAACACATTGTCCTTCTCAACCGATGCATGAATACAGGTACTATAATCTGTTGTTGCCTTTACAATGTTTTCGTCCTCTGCCTGTAAATAATAGGAATGTACGAAATATACGTAGGAATCCTGTGGAAGATTCTCAAATAAACGGCCACTGTTCTGAAAATGCAGGGAATTCCATCCCATGTGTGGGATTTTCAACTCACCATTGTCCGGAATCTTTACAATCCTGCCTTTTAAAATGCCTAAGCCTTCCACGCCTGGAGTTTCCTCGCTGCTCTCGAATAAAAGCTGTAATCCAAGACATATCCCTAAAAATGGAGTCTTTTTTTCTACAACTTTATGAATCACTTCTACCAAACCGTAGGAATGAAGCTTTTCCATCGCATCCCCAAAAGACCCCACACCTGGCAAAATAACCTTTTCTGCGTTTAAAATTGTATCAGGATCTCTTGTCACGATCACTTCCTGCCCAAGAGTTTTCAATGCTTTTTCGACGCTTTTGATATTTCCAGCATCGTAATCAATCATTGCAATCATCTATTATGCCTCCAAAAATAAGTCTAACGGATTTGCTTTTACCGCTGTTCCTCTCTCTCCGATTTCTGCAGTTACCTGCGGCAATGACGGATGCACGCGGTACATCTTAGATTTCTGATTTAAAAATACTGTTTTTTCAAATGGGAAACGAATGACCATCGGATTTCCAAATCCTACCCCCAGTTCCAACACTAATAACTGGCGATTTAATGTAAAACTAAGCCACTTCATATAGTTATTCCAATTTTCTTCATCCTCAGGATAAACAAACGGTGCTGCCACATGCTTTTTATCAAATCCACATTGAAAAATCAGATCATCCTCTGCCTGTGTAACTATGTAATAATCTCTTGCGCCCAGTTTTTCCTTCAATGTCTTATAAAACTGAATATATTTCAATTCATCCTCCGGACTCTTCAGCGTAAAGGATTCTCCCAAACCTACCAAAACACATTTTGACTGCTTTAAGTCAGTTAAAAGTTTTTCAAACATTATTATTCTCCAATCTATTTTTTCTGTAAATGTACGACAAATCTACCTGTTCCACCGCTTTGTCCTCTACAGGTAGAAAGTGTAATTGTATTCTTATTTACATCATAATCTACACAATCGTATTTGCATCGCTTTACTATACTCTGCAGCCAAGATTCATAAGCTGCCTGGGATTCAAAACTGATCTGCCATGAAGAAAGGTCGGTTTCTACGGTCTCATAACAGGAAATCACTTCATAATTTTCAAATCCATTTCCAGTATTAATGCAGAAAATATGGTGTCTCCAGAAATATTCCTTATCCGTCATATTGTTAAGAGCTCTGAACATGGAACCGTTTTTCATGTTGTGACCATAAATGATCGTATTTTGACTACTGTAATCATCAGCACAATACATATCCATAAAGATTGCACCAGAATTTGCTGTCTGGCCTTCAAAGGTCCTTGTCAAATATTCTGTATTATCCTTTGATTTCACGATTGGATAATTTATTCTGCTGTCTGGCAAAATAATCCAACCAACAGTATCTGGATTCTGTGCCTTTACAGCAGCTAAATCCACTTCATAAATCGGCACTTCGTAATCATATGGTAAATCCAGTATACTTTCTTCTTCGCTTTCTTCCGCCTCTGGCTCTTCTACGGTCACAACCTGTTCTGATAAAGTATCGTATTCTTCAGTTGCCTTATGATAATCCTGATAAATTGAATACAACTGAAATGCTGCAAATAAAAATATGAATACAAAAATGATTTGCAGAACAATGAAAATAATATTTTGCTTTATTGACTTTTTCTTTTTTTCTTTTTTCATAAATGTACACCTCAAATTCAAACTATGTTTTATCATATCACATCTTATCCACTAATGCAAAAAAAGGATGATACTTTCGTATCATCCCCATGTATTCTATACATTCAAAACTTCACATTGAAATCTACACAATCTCTTTTAACATCTCTTGGAATAACTCCTCTTTTACCTATCAACCAGCCTCTTGGTTAAGCCCTCGACCTATTAGTGACAGTCAGCTCCACACGTTACCGTGCTTCCACCTCTGCCCTATCAACCTCGTCGTCTTCAAGGGGTCTTACTACTTTCGTATGGGATATCTCATCTTGAGGGGGGCTTCACGCTTAGATGCCTTCAGCGTTCATCCCTTCCCGACTTGGCTACTCG
>JAGAQG010000045.1 GCA_017622875.1 Lachnospiraceae bacterium | reverse complement strand
TCGCGATCGTCACTGCGACCACAAGGGGAAACATATTTCCTTTATGGTCACCAAGCAGATATCTGATTTTTCTTAAGCACTTTCTCATTTCCAATACACCTCGCTCTTTCCGGAGGCTCTGGCACGAATCGTTATTGGAAATGAGCCAAAGTCACCGAACAATCCAAGATTTTCCTGCACGGTCACTGTTACGGTTACTTCTTCATTCAGCTGTATCTTTCCTGATTTCGACCATTGCACAGAAGGGTGCAACCCAGTTTTTTCTTCCAGGGTTCTTTGTCTGCTGGAGGTTTCACTTCCCACTCTTCCGCTGATTTCTGCTTCTCTGACAAGCTCATCGGCAAAGTTATCTGCCTGAAGCTTGGTAACGTATATCGGAAACAATTTTACCCCCAAGGCAATGACCAGCATCATACAGATGATAAGAACAGCCACATCAATATATCCTTCACCTTTTTTATCCTTCATAATTCTCAAACACTTTCTCATGAATTCCTCCTAGAACAAGGTCCCCATCGATTTGATGATCTCATATCCGATGATTGCAAAATAGGTAAATAAAAAGCACATCAGCATTGCAAAAGAATAAACCCGGATCTTTGGTGGAATTTTAGCTGATTTTGTTTTAAGTCTCTGGAGTTCTGCCTGTTTAAAGTCATGTGTCAGCATCTGGAAATAAACTGCTCCGTCATCTCCTCGGAGTACACCGATGAGTCCCCTTACGATATCGGATAACTGTGGAGAGTTCAGCCTTGCCTCAAATCTGGTCAGGGCTGCCTCATAACTTCCGGATCTCATATCCGCACACACAATATCCAGTTCTTTCCGAAAGGCTTCTCCTGCATTTTTCTTATAATGCTCCAGCATGGAAAGAACATCCCTGCTGCTCTTTAGTTCCTGCGAGATTGTTGATACAAATCTGTATAATTCACCCTCAATCTGTTCTCTCTTTTCCCGAAGCATCTCATCTGCTTTCTGTATCTCTTTACTGTATACCATGATTCCAAGCAAAACGATGAATACAGCTAATAAAGGAAAGATGTATAGTGCCGGAATGATCATTACAAACACACAGGCAGCTTTTAATATAGCGTAAGCTGTATACACCTCCGGTGTTGTTCCAAGTCCTGCCGCTTTTAAAACATTTTTCATACGGCTTCTTTTATAATCATTCATTCGTATATAGCCGGACAATCTGACTGCGCCATCTAACAGCATGGCATCCACTGCCTTTGATAAACCTTTTCCTTCTTTTCCGCTGTCCATCATGATCTTACTGGTTCGAAGTGTCGGCAATCGCAGCACTCCGGAGAGCAGCAGAAAAAGACCTGCTGAGAATGAGATAAACACATATAATAAAATCAATTTCATTCTGCTTCCTCCTTTATGCCCTGTACTCGATTGGTTTTGTCAGTCTGATGACTCTTGCTGTTGAAAAGAAAATGATAAATACTGTGATGCTAAGCATTATCTGTCCAACAATCGTATTCATCAGTGTGTCATACCAGTTCTGATTCAAAAAATAAAGCATCGGTATATTTCCAAGGACTAAAATGACCATGGTAATAAATTCTTTTCTTGGTTCAAATACCATGTATTCCAGTTCCGCATTTACGATTCTCATGTCAGATAATTTTGATACGATCGGTGTCAAAGTAGTTTTTAAAGAACGATCATAAAGGCATGCCTTTAATGCGTCTACCCACTCCGCAAACACCTCATCATTGAGCCTTCCTTTTAATTCTTCCAATGCTGCTTCCAAGTCTGGATCGACCAGTCTGATTCTTGATACAAAATCCTGAAATATGTTCTTTACTGGTGGATTTAAATGATTCAGATTTTCTTCCACCGAAGTCAAAATGTCTTCGTTTCTAAGATAAGCTGTCGTAATAATTGACAGTGCTGTTTCAAGTTCTGCAGACACATCTTTCTTAAAGTGCGAAGCAGTCAGCTTAATGTACCAGAAAGGAATGAACATCATCCCAATGGCAGCAACCGGAATCATAAAAAAATTCCCTGCCATGACTGCAACGCTGGCTCCTGCCGCAAACAAGAGCAATGATGCCGTGCAAAGGAATGGGAACGTACTCTCTCTGTCAGTTGCTTTTAAGATGCTTTGCACCTCTTCCAGTTCTTTTCTGATAAAGGATTTTTTTCTTCTGTGGGTTTCTTCCAGGATTTCTTCTTTAATACTCTTGGTACCTCCCATAAGACTCTGAAAGATATTTCCCGTAAAATCATAAATCCCAATTCCCAATATTAAAAACAAGCCTATGATGATTCCAATGCACCCGATTACCTGCAACGTCAGCATACTTTCCCACCTCCTTTTATAATTCTTTCAAACACATCATTCGGCATCCCGTTTTCAAGCAGTCTTTTCTTCAACTTTTCCGAAATGCCTGCTTCACTCTTATGAACACCATGAATAATAAATTCTCCGTCTTCCATACGGTTCTCATCGATCTCATACCGAAACAGTGTGTTGAATCTTCGCTTTCCATCAGAACAGATTTCACATTCCATGATTTCCATGACTTTTCGTTTCTTGTTCTCAAGCTGCTTCGTGAACACAATGATTGGAAAGGCTTCTGTTACCATATCCATCAGCACTTCTTCGTCCATATCGTATTTTCTTTTGCACAAAGTGCACATTCTGCTATATGTAGCTTCGCAGCTATTGCTGTGAATAGTCGTTAACACAGTATGTCCGGTTCTGGCTGCCTCCTGTGCTGTATAGGCTTCTGCCCCTCGCATCTCGCCGACACAAATGATTTCCGGATTAAAACAAAGTGCCATATCAAGGAGCATGTCCTGATCAATGTTCTGCTTTTCATTTTCACTAAATCTGGTCAGTGTATGGATTACACTATTTGATACTCTTCCGTTCTTTTCTCTTACCAGTGCAAGTTCTCTGCTCCCGTTCTCGATAGTAAAGATTCTCTTACCATCTGGAATCGTTGTAAGCAGCCAGCCTGCAAGCGTTGTCTTTCCTGAACTTGTCGAACCGGCAACACAGACGCTGATTCCATATCTCAAGCACTCTGCCAAAAAATCCAGCATTGATTCTGTTGCTGTTTCTCCTTTTACAAAGTCCTGTTTATTCATTCTCTGTGGATTTACGATTCGAATCGAAGCTGCAACACCCACATCCTCATCTACAAGCGGTGTCTTTAAAACAGCAATACGGATATTTTTACTTAAATGTCCTAACACTGCCGGAGATGCATTATCCAGCACCATTCCTGA
>JAGAQG010000044.1 GCA_017622875.1 Lachnospiraceae bacterium | reverse complement strand
CATGGCATAAATCTCCTTTGTGATTAATTGTTTCTAGTCAATTCAATTATACCACTAACAAACGGTTTATGCCTTTTTTATGCGTTAAAGTATTGATTTTTCAAGGTTCATCACACCTATCGGTGTGGGAAGTTTGAGTAAATTAATTTATCCTGCTTCTTCTCAAATACATTTTCAACAGGTCGTATAGACGGACCAACAAAAACATATTTATCTGAAAATGTTTCGGAGTATGGTTGAAATTCCGGAGAAGTATATACAATCGTATCTGTATTGTTATCGTTCTGGATAATATCCAGGACACTCTTTACTGGATATGCTTTATCTTGTAAACGTTTGATGCTTTTATTGATTTTAGACATTGAAAAAATCATACTGAATATCTGTCCTGTGCTTTGCTTCATTATTTTAGCTGAATATTGATTAAAAGCAAATGTTGTCGTTGAAGAAACAAATGGAATTCCAAATTTTAGTGCCACAGCTTTCCCCCATATAGCCATGGAATCTGCAACAATGCAATCAGGTTTTAACTCTTTCATATGTTCGCACACTACATCATCCAATGCTAATGTAGTATCCACCAATATCTGTGTGGAAAAAGCCAAATCTTTTCCTACACGAACTGCGTCTTTCTCATCTAATCGTTGTTCCTGATCATATTCATCACAAGAAATAAACGTTGCCCCTGTAGTTTCAATCTTCTCACGCATAACATTATAGGAATAGTAGAAAACTTCGTGACCTCTGCTGATAAGTTCACGTACAACACCTAATGTAGGATTTGTATGCCCATGTGCAGGAATGCAAAAGAAAACTATTTTGCTCATAGAATATCACCATCCTTTAGGAATCCATTTCAGAAAAGATTCTTGTAATATATTCCTTTTGCATTTCCTTTGGCAAGATAGCTAAACCTCGTTTTTCATCACCTAACACTAAGATTTCCATCCCTGGCTGAAGATCAAATAATTGTCTTGCTTCTTTCGGTATAACAAACTGTCCTTTTTCACCGATTTTAACCATCCATGCGTATTTTCCATTATTAACTTCCATATGCGCCTCCAAAAGTATGATTTGTATGAATAATCATACTACTTTAAATTGTAAAAATCAATATCCATAGTAATACTTCTTGGTACGCAAAAGAGGAGCCAGATTTCTCCGACTCCTCCAAGTATGCGTCCGCAAACACATACCCCAATTACTACTAATTCTATCATAATCCAAGAAATAATCAAAGATTACTTTTTATATCTTAATATTTTGTCCCAATTTGCTGGAAATCCCATATTTTTCAATAATTGTTCTTTAGAAATATGTGGGCATTTCTTTAAAGTATCATTGATCAAACGAAGTAAATCACGTTTGAACTTTTTGAAATCTTCATTCCCAATCAAATATCGTAATGCAATCACCACTGCAAACAAATCACTCTTACCAATTACAAACTGACCTTTTCTTTTGGTGATCTTAAGTTTAGTATGAAGCGGCATATCTGGAATTGTATCACGAGTCTTAAATGAATATAGACGTTCTCCATGCGCACACACATTACGGCATCTAGCTACAATCGTAATCAATTGATGTAATTGTTTTTCTGTCAATCCACCAAAGCGTTTGCTGATTTTCGTTCTGATATCGGTAGGGGCATACTGATACATCTTGGATACCTGACCGAACGTAAGGGCATTCATAGCAACCCAAAGTGGTACATTTCCATATGTACTTGCATGATGTGTTATGTATGCATAGCTACTTGGAACAGAAATTGATTTGGAGAGCGAATTTACAAGTCGCTTTACTTCATGTGCATTTTTCTTTGAAAGATTGTAATTGTGTTCGTCCAAATATGCGGACTGATTCTCTCCGTACTTTTCACAGAAATAATATGAAATCATAGACTTCATATGCCGTTCTACATGAAGAATATATTTCAAAAATAGTGTTCGGAGTTCTTCATCAAAATAGTAAAATGCCACGATTTCTTCGAATGTAACTCCGTAAAGATAATTACCTGATGCCGGATGTTTAAAAAGATTTTTATATCCACCGATCAAGGAATAATAGCTTAGCTTTTCAAGGATTTCCTCAGCATATGCCGGATTTGTTATCGTAAGCTGCTTTTCATTCTGCAATTTATTCAATTGTTGCTCGTATGTAAAGAATGTCTTCGGCATAGCTGCATCTCTCCAATCTTGTCTTTAGTTGCAAAAAGGGAGCCCACGCATGAGCTCCCTGGGCTGTGGGCATCTCAAGATTCCACAGCACAACCACTACAGATAATATACAGAAAAGACACAGAAATGTCAATTGCTTTTTAGCTGTAGGGTATTATTAATTATATTCCTTTTCAAAAATTGTATTCATCATGATTCAGTTTTTTACGGATACACTGATTTAATATTACCATCTGAATCTACAACCTGGACTGTATCAACTCCGTAATCACTTCCACACTGCCATATTGTTGAAGCATAAAATTGTCCATTTTCCTTTGAATCGTTGACAATGGTAACCACACAACTTCCATCGTCGTAAACTACTATATCTGTAATATCCGTATACCAACTAACACCTTCAAAGTTTAGTTTGTAGCTGTTTTGTGTCTTTTCCGTCGCATCTTTATCTATTTCTGCGACAATTTCTTCAACTTCTGTAAATATTGGATTGGTAAACTCTAATTCCAGCTTTGGAGTATCATTATATTTATCTATAGTTACATTTGACCAACTTTCACGTCCAGGCGCTAAATCTTCTACAATAATCATATCAGATCCTAATCTATCTACTCCGTCTCTTGAGTAAAAGAAAAGATGCACATCCCCCGTAAAAGACTTGCTGGAATTATTCTTCACATAAACCTTAAGATGTAATCTTTCTCCATCTACATAGTCCTTTACAAAAGTCACTTCAATTTGCTCTAATTCTTCGTTTGTAGCCTCTAAAGCAGCATCTTTTATGTCACTACCAGATTCATTACTCTCGTCCGTACTCATATCGTCTACAAGTTTAATGCTTCCTGCAATATCACATAAGTCGTCAAAAAAATCATACTTAGAGTCATCATATTGGAACAAACAGAAATTATAAAGTATATCTCTCAAATAAAACGCTATCGCATATCCCGTATATGATTTTTCATTTATTGTGCCATTACATCCTATATACAGTTCATATCTTCCAGTAACATCCATCTTACTCCCATCATTTGATTCAAGATATGTCATTGGCACTTCATAATTGAGTAAATTACAATCACCAATTTGTGTTGCATATGATTTTGCTAATGCCTTGGCTACTTGCTCTTGTATTGTTGGTTCCGAAAAGTCATATTTTTCTGGTGTATCAACTGTACCAATAGTAAAAATTGGTGGTTGTTCTTTATCCGGATATAAATATACTCCAGCCTCAGTTTCATCAAATTCACATTTCCAGTCCTGAGGAATTTCAAATTGATATTCTCCCCAGATTATTGTTTGATTCATTTCTGAATTGAAATCGCTTGTTTTAATTTTGCCTTCAGTTGTTTCTTGAACATCTGTATTTACATTTTCATTTTTTCCGCAAGCTACACATGTCAAAATACATATAACAAATGAAGCAAGTACAAATATTTTTTTCATTTCTATAATCCTTTCTATGTATTAATCATAATTCAAAACAAATTATCCTATCTTTTACGTTGAAACATATGCACCATCATCTTTTGGAACAATTCCTGCTCATACTCGTCCAAATCCATTCCTATATTTTGAAACATATTCATAACAAGTTTCGCCATATCCGTTTCATTAAACCTTGGATTCTTCTTTTTCTGAAATAATGCCTGTTTCCGCATATTTGCCAGCTGCTTTTGCAATTCTTCCGTGCTAACATCCGATAATGGAATATCAAATTCTTTCTTGATATCTTTTAAGATAATGAGAAAAATACTTTTTATTTTCTCTATGTCCGCCTCTGTTCCAGTAATCTTTTGAGCATTGATTTCACGAATTCCATGCTGAGTTTCCTTTTTGCAATCCGGATTTTCTTTGATAAGTTCTTTTAAACTTACAGTTCCCATATCTATGACAGCATTTCTGTTTGCGAATCCAGCATTATGTTCTTCCGTAAAATAGGAATTAACTGTATCAAGAAGCTGTGGAAAATGACGATGTTCTAATAATCTGCTTAGGATATCTCCGTTCACATTTCCTTGTAACAATTGGAGAAGAGCCTTATTTGTTAAGCCCAATTCTTCCAGTTCCACATTTCTTCTAATACGAATATCCGATATACAAAGCAAATAATCCGTCGAAACATTATAATATTCTGCAAATTTTATGACCAAATCATGACTGACGGCTTTAGTTTCACCACGCTCGATACGACTTAATACAGATGCCTGGATATTCAATTCATCAGCAACTTCTTTCTGTGATTTCCCAGTTCCATTACGAAGATCGCACAGACGTTGATGGATATTATCCGCTGGTAGTGATTTCATATTATCATCCTTTCAAAACAATAGGCTATTTACCATATAAATGGAAGTAGTCTATACTTTACCTTTTGTTTGTATTCTTTGTAACCGGTAAGTTCCTTTTCAAGAAATTCTTCTTCTCCCTTAATTCTCTTAGCAATTATCAACGGATAGGCAAGAAAAATGATAAATGAATAAACGGAACCTAATACCAATGGCATTGATAAAAACAGAAGCACTGTTGCACTATACATTGGATGTCTGACAATCCCATATAATCCTGTATCAATGACTTTCTGGTTTTCTTGTACTTCTATCGTACGGCTAAGATAGGTATTCTCTTGAAGCACTTCTGCATAAAGAAGGTATGCCGCCAAAAATAACACAGCAGCTACAAATACAACACTTTTAGGTAAGATATACCAATCCAACCGAACTCCAAGTCCTGCAAGAACAAATCCAATTATAAACATAAGTCCACTCAATTTTACAACCATGCTCTGATCTTCTTGTTTTTCTTTGGCATTTAGTCTTTTTCCTAATAACTCGGGATTTTTGAGCATCAGTAAAATTTCTGCAAGAAACATAGGAATAAAGAGTATTCCCATAAATAACCATCCATTAAAGAATGATAGTGTACCGGCAGAAAGAAATATCAATAATCCAACCAATACAGCCCCTAATATGAACTTTGTGATTGCTTGAAACAATAATTTCATTGTCACAACAATTCCTCCCAATATTCCTTATTTCCTTCATTATTCTCGTACTAATACTTTATCACAATTGCAAATTTGCAATTTTTCACCCCACATTCATTGTCAAATTGCAATCGCCGTGAATATGCAAGGCACTTCCAAAATCCATGTTATCCTCGCCTTATCAAAAGAGCAAAAAAGCTCTCGAACCTTGACAATTAGAGAAACCGGAATCGGCGGTAAGCATATAATGACACTCACTTCTAAGATAGACGATCGGGGAGGCTCGGCACTAAAACGGCGAGTTATGGATAACTCCATAAGAGGAACGTGAAAGACCGTTCACCAAAGAAACTGGAATCTCGGCTAAGCGATAAAGCTGCAAATGGGACTTGCAACAATAGAAATTATAATTCATACAATAGCGGTAAGGCAGAGGGGATGTGATAACACTTGAGTAAACCAACCTATTATCTTTGGAAAAACGATTTTTCATCAAAAGAAGAATATGAAACAGCAAAGGATAAATATAGGAAACTGGGATTTCGAGTTGTCACATATCTGGATGGACATAACACTAAAGATATTCACGATGGATTAAAGGCAGTTATCAGTAATCACTATGGCTCTATCAGCAGTTGATACATTTTCTTTTAAAATATATTTAATATTTACATTATTCATGTTATTATATTTCATATAAAGAAAGGAAGTGAATCTATGAACGTTGGATATGTACGTCTATCAAGAGATGATGACAAGCGAAATTATGTTTCTATCGAAAATCAGAAATTAATCATTAGTCAATTTGCGTCAGAATGTAACATGGTTATCGATCGCTGGTATGAGGACGATGGGGTGTCTGGATATAAATTTGACCGCCCAGGCTTCAATCAATTAATCGAAGATTTAGATAAGGATGTTGATCGAGTATTTGTCAAAGATTTTTCACGTCTCGGGCGTCACAATGCCAAAGTGCTTCTTCTTCTCGATGATTTTCAGGAGCGAGGAAAACAACTGATTGTAATAGATGATAATTATGATTCTATGCAGCCAGATGATGACACAATAGGTATCACTACGTGGTATAATGAAAGATATGTAAAAGATACCAGTAAAAAAATAAAACGTGCTCTTGGAGCTCGTCAAAAAGAGGGAACACTGATGACACAGCCACCATTTGGATATAAAAGAAATGAAAAAGACAAATCCATCATAGAAATTGTTCCGAAGGAAGCGGAATATGTAAAAATGGTCTATGACCTTTATCTGAAAGGTTCCGGCTATCGTATGATTGCCAACTATCTTACAGAAAACAACGTTCCAACACCTTCCATGGTCCGTCACGAACGAGAACTGGAAGAAGGAAAAGTTACCAAACGTCAGATTGCTACCGAATGGTCTGATTCTATGGTAAAAGATATGCTTGGAAATGATTTTTATATCGGCACACTTCGCTTGAAGAAAAGAGCACGTTCTACTGTTCATGGAAAAGACAAGCGTGTACCAAAGGATGAGCAATATGTTTTTGAAAACCATCATCCTGCAATCATTGATAAAGCTTCTTTTGACCTGATTCAGGAAATGAAAGAAAAACGTGTAAAAAACAATTATCGTGGGAGCCGTGGACAATGGATTGGCTCCGAAATACCGAATCCATTTGGAAGTTGTCTGTTCTGTAAGGACTGTGGATGTCGTTTAACTCCAATTAAGAGAACCACCTCCAGCAGAGAACGTAAGTATTACATCTGTACCACCTACAATACAAAGGGGAAACGCTACTGTTCGAAGGCCCATCTTATCGAAGAAGATGATTTGATGGAAGACGTTGTAACTTACATTAAACTTTGCCGAAATTCGTTAGCAGAAGTCATTGCTACTTATGATATGAAGGATTTTGATTCCGAGAAAAGAACGATTGAAGAAAAACGTTCTGAAATCCAAAATCAGATTAATGAGCGAAAGAAACAGTTAAAAGTTCTTTTTACACAAAAAGTCAAAGATTTATCCAATGCTCATGGGAATGAAGATATCGTAAACGAAACCTATGATGCCCTGCAGCAAGATATTCTTTCACAGATTCACGGATTGGAATTGCAGTTAAAAGAACTGAATGATACCAGTCTGGAAAATGAAGATGTGAAAGAAAAACTGGAAAACGCACTACAGGTGGTGGATAAAATCATTGAAAAGGGAGTTCTTGATCGCAAGGATATCGAAATCTTGATCGAACGCATTGAAGTGGATGACGAAGGACTTCCGGAAATTGAATTAAAATATGGGTTATCTGGATTAATTCAGTATAGTCCAGCACAGGAAATGAATCGTCGAGAAAATGAAATCATTTACCAGACCATGCGACTGATTTATGAAGAAGAACGAGGTTACACATCTGCAAAATATTTGTCAAAAGCACTTACCGATTTGGGCTATCCAAAATCTAAGAAAAGTGTGCTAACCTATATCGGGCTTATGATGGATATGGGAATTGTGGAGACAAGCGGTAACTCATTGAAACCATATACAATCATCAAATCTAAGATAGAATTAGAGGAAATGATGAATATATTTTACAGCAAAAATCTTGCTGATAATAAAACCATCTCATCATATGCACAGGATTTACATGATGTAGCGAACGACAGGCGGCATGCCGCAGATGGTCTTTGAATATGTCTTAAAGAAAAATGGCATCGACCCGGAAACAGACCTGACCATCGATCAGAGCATTGATTTTGGAAGCACTGCTGCTGCATTTTCAGGCGGAAAAGGGGATTTCACGGTAGAGTTTGAGCCATCGGCAACTGCTCTGGAAACAGAAGGAGCAGGCTATGTTGTAGCTTCTGTGGGAGAAGCTTCCGGTTATGTTCCATACACCGCTTTTTCTGCTAAAAAGAGTTACCTCGCAACATACCCTGAAATTATTCAGCAGTTTACAAATGCCCTTCAGAAAGGAATGGACTATGTAAACAGTCATACACCGGAGGAAATCGCAGAAATCATTCAGCCGCAGTTTGCAGAAACTGATCTTTCACAGATCACGACCATCGTAACACGTTACTATGAACAGGATACCTGGAAAGAAAACCTTGTGTTTGAACAGGATGCTTTTGATCTTCTGCAGGATATTCTAATTGAAGCAGGCGAATTAGATACAAGAGTTCCATATGAACAGCTTGTTACAACAGGTTACGCAGAAAATGCGTTTCAATAGATTCTAAGAAAAAGTCAGAGGGGAACTATTTTAAAGTTCCCCTCTAATCAATGTATTATGCCAAATCCTCTTCCACCGTTGAAATCGGAGCAATGTTATAATTCTCCACCAGATAATTCAACACATTCGGTGAAACAAACGCCGGCAACGATGGTCCAAGCTTGATGTTCTTGATTCCGAGATATAACAGGGTCAATAAAATACATACCGCCTTCTGCTCATACCAGGAAAGAATGATCGACAGTGGCAGTTCATTGACAGAACAGCCAAAAGCTTCCGCCAGTGCCACAGCTACCCTGATTGCACTGTACGCATCATTACACTGACCCATATCCATCAGCCTCGGCAAGCCAGCAATGGTACCCAGCTCCAGATCATTGAACCGGTATTTTCCACAGGCAAGTGTCAGAACAATACTGTCCTCCGGCACAGCCTTCACAAGATCTGTGTAATAATTACGTCCTGCCCTTGCGCCATCACATCCACCGACCAGGTAGAAATGTTTGATTTCTCCTTTTTTCACCGCTTCGATCACCTGATCTGCTACGGAAAGCACTGTTCCATGTCCGAATCCTGTCGTTACTTTATTTCCGCCATTGATTCCTGTCATCAGACGTTCTTCGTCGTAGCCTCCAAGCGCCAAAGCCTTTTTAATCACTGGTGTAAAATCTTTTTGTTCCCCAATATGCTGCATTTCCGGATAGGAAACCACCGCAGTTGTAAAAATACGGTCTGCATAAGAAGCCTTTGGCGGCATCAGACAGTTCGTGGTAAACACCACCGGTGCAGGAATGTCCACAAATTCTTTCTGCTGATTCTGCCATGCCGTACCAAAGTTTCCTTTTAAATGACTGTATTTTTTCAATTCCGGGTAGGCATGTGCCGGAAGCATTTCCCCGTGGGTATAAATATTGATGTCTTTCCCCTCAGTCTGTTCTAAAAGGCATTTTAAATCGTATAAATCATGTCCGGAAATCACGATAAACGGCCCCTTTTCAATGGTAAGCGGTACTTCCGTCGGTGTCGGAGTTCCAAAGGTCTTTGTGTTTGCACAGTCAAGCAGCTCCATACATTTGAAATTGATTTTTCCAACTTCCAAAACTACCGGAAGAAGCGCTTCTGCTTCCCATTCCATACCAATATAGAACAATGCTTTATAGAAAAATTCATTGATTTCCTGATCACGGTATCCCAGTACCTCTGCATGGTACGCATAGGCTGCAAGGCCACGAATCCCAAATAAAATAAGTGATTTTAAAGAACGGATGTCTTCCTGTTCTTCCCATAGAAGCTCCAAATCATAATCATCACATCTTCCGCAGGCATTAACGCATCTGCTGCAGTCAGGTACCAGAGATTCCTTTGCATCCTGAACTCTTTTCAGCAGTTCCGTCAATATTTCTTCGTTAAAATTCACATTGGTCAATGTGGCAAATAAGCTTTCTATCACCAGCTTATCAATTTCCGCTGTAATCAGGTGCTCATTTCCTTCTCTTGAACGGGCAAGCCCAATGAGGGCTCCTGTCAATCGGTCCTGTAATTTTGCAATATCTGCCTTTTTTCCACAAACACCGGTTGCACCTGTACATGCACTGCATCCCGCAGTCTGTTCACACTGAAAGCAAAACATCTTCTTTTCCATATCGTATCTTTCTCCTCTATTCTTTGATTTCACCGTCTGGTGTGATGGAAACTACTCCCCATGGAATAAATTTTCCACTGTTCTGAATCGCACGTTTTGCAGCCTGCTCCAGTCTTCCACAGCATGGCACGGTCATACGGGCAATCTTAACACTCTTGATATCATTATTTTGAATGATCTGTGTCAGCTTTTCTGTATAATCTCCCATATCCAGCTTCGGACATCCGATGATGGTAATGTGATTCTTCATAAAATCATTGTGTAAATTTCCATATGCATAAGCACAGCAGTCAGCCGCGATCAACAGATTGGCGCCCTGATAAAACGCTGACTGAATCGGCATCAATTTAATCTGTACCGGCCACTGCAGCAGCTGAGTTTCCACCTTTACATCCATTTGCTGAGCTTTCTGTCGTTTCTCTTTTTCTGCCTTGGCTTTTAATACCGCTGCTTCATCATAAGCAGGTGCTTCTCTCATCTCAAAACTGATAGCATCCACCGGACAGGCCGGAAGACAATCCCCTAAACCGTCGCAGTAGTCCTCACGGAGCAATTTTGCTTTTCCATCCACCATACCGATGGCACCTTCGTGACAGGCATCCGCGCACAGACCGCAGCCCACACATTTTTCTTCATCTATCTTAATAATCTTTCGTAACATCGTTTCTACCTCCCTGAAAGTTGTCCTCTGTTTGACTTTGTGTTTGTATTTTAATATACTGCACATAATAAGTATGTTGGAAATCCAACAAAAGGAGCAAAAATGAAAAAATATATTCCTGTTTTAAAAACCAGTGGATTATTCGAAGAAATTGAAGAAGAAAATCTCATTGCCATGTTAGGATGCCTTGGGGCAAAAGTATTTTCTATGGAAAAAGGAATGACTATTTTCGGTGAGGGAAGCCCTGCAAAGTACATTGGTCTGGTTCTGTCCGGTTCTGTTCAGATGGTACAGGATGACTTCTACGGCAATCGAACCATTGTGACTCAAATTGAAACTGGTGGAATTTTCGGAGAATCCTTTGCCTGTGCCGGAATTTCAAATCTTCCAGTAAGCTTTGCCGCTTCAAAAAGAGGTGAATTCATGCTCATTGACTGCAGCCGCATTACCAACACCTGCTGTAATGCCTGTTCTTTTCATAAACAGGTCATCTTTAACCTTTTACATTTGGTGGCACGAAAAAATCTCGACTTTCATCAGAAAATCGAGATTACTTCCAAACGCACTACCCGCGAAAAAATTATGACTTATTTACTTTCTGTTGCCAAACAGGAACAATCGAACTCCTTTACCATTCCTTACGACCGCCAGGCACTGGCAGATTACCTGGGCGTCGAGCGAAGCGCCATGTCTGCCGAGATTGGCAAGCTTCGAAAAGAAGGGCTGATTGAATGTCAAAAAAGCAATTTTACAATTCTATAAGCTTTTCAAATGCGATACGCTCTGCACCATCTTCTAAGTAAATGATACCGCAATACTCAAATCCATTCTTCGCCTGCATGCGCTGCATGGATTTGTTATCTTTGTGGGTATCATTTTTAATGCTGCGAATGCCACGCTCGCGGCACATTTTCACAACTTCCTCTACCATTGCCCCTGCAATGCCTCTGCCCTTGCACTCTGCATCCACAGCGACTCTGTGAATGGCTGCATATGGCTCGTCTGTTGTTTTCCACGAACCTTCATAAATCTTATCATAGGTTGGCTCTCCATCAAAAATTACAGCCATAGTTCCGACAATCTTTCCATTTTCTTCTAATACATAGCTATAATCATGCGCAATATCCATCGCAATCGCACCTTCATTTGGATAGCCATTCTGCCACTGGTCAATGCCCTGCTCTTTCATATATTCCTGTGCCTGAAGAATCATTCTCATGACCGCAGGAATGTCCGCATATTCCGTTTTTCTAAATCGTCTGCCTCTGTCATAGGTTTCAAGAAAATGATGTTCTACCCCATCCTTTTTATAGGCAATGATGGTGCTTAAATTTACATTTTCCACACTTCGGAAAATATTCATCTCAATATGTTTGCTGGTCTCACGGAACTGTTTCATCAGCATCTTCATTTCCTGACGCTTGGATTCCCCGATACCATCCTCTGCTTCTGAAATCTTTTCCGTAAATCGGCAGGCACACTGTAAAAATTCCAGGCCATGATAATCTCTCCATGCCAGAATGTCCTCTTCCTTGATCAGATACATTGGACGGATCAACTCCATGCCCTCGAAATTGGTGCTGTGAAGCTTTGGCATCATGGTCTGAATCTGCGCTCCGTAGATCATTCCCATAAGGATTGTCTCCACCACATCATCAAAATGGTGTCCCAGCGCAATCTTATTACAGCCAAGCTTCTTTGCATTGCTATATAAATAACCGCGTCTCATACGGGCGCAAAGATAACATGGATTATCCTTGATATCTACTACTGAGTTAAAGATCGGGCTTTCAAATACTGTAATTGGAATATTTAATAACTTCGCGTTATCCTCGATTTTCTGACGGTTCCTTGGATTATATCCCGGGTCCATCACAAGAAATACCAGCTCAAATGGGAATTTTCCATGACGCTGCAGTTCCTGCATCAGCTTTGCCAAAAGCATAGAATCCTTGCCGCCAGAGATACATACTGCAATCTTATCTCCTTCCTGAATCAGATCATAATCATTAATGGCCTGAGTAAATTTTCTCCAGATTGGCTTTCTAAATTTCTTAATCAGGGCTCTCTCTATCTCCTGATATGGTTCTAATATTTTTTCCATCCGATAATATCCTTCACTACTTCACTGGCGATAATGAGTCCTGCCACCGAAGGCACAAACGCAATGCTTCCCGGTACCGGTTTTCTCTCGTCAGTTTCTCTTTTAATCGCTTCTTCTTTGGAATAGACCACCTTCAAATGATCTACCCCTCGTTTTTTCAACTCTCTTCTCATGACCTTTGCAAGGGGGCATACGCTGGTCTTGTAAATATCCGCCACTTCAAACATGGCCGGATTCATTTTATTACCGGCACCCATGCTGCTGATTACCGGCACGCCTGCCTCTTTCGCACTCATAATCAGGTCAATCTTTGCAGTGACCGTATCCACTGCATCCACCACATAATCATACTGGGCAAAATCAAACTGTTCCCTTGTCTCCGGCAAATAAAAGCAGTTATGCACCTCCACCTTTGTATCCGGACAAATAGAATGGATGCGCTCGCGCATCACTTCTGTCTTATATTTTCCCAACGTTTCACGGGTCGCAATGATCTGACGGTTCAAATTTGACAGCGCAACTGTATCGCTATCTATCAGGTCAAAAGCACCCACACCGCTTCTTGCCAGTGCTTCTACAACATATCCGCCAACGCCGCCAATACCAAATACCGCAACTTTCGCATTTTTTAATTTTTCCAGCCCTTCACTGCCAATCAGCAGCTCCGTTCTGGATAACTGTTCCTGCATCATAGATAAAGTCCTTTTCTATTCTCCATAATAACTATTTTACATTTCCTGCACAAAATTTTTCTCTTATCAGTTTTTCCGTATTTTCCAAATGTGATTCATCCACAATTTTTTTCAAATATTCGATTTCTGTCCACAGACCTTCCACATGAGGCACTCTCCATGCACCTGCATCACTGCCCAGAGCAATGTTTCCGCCAAGCTCTGCAAATCTTCGAATCATTTCCATATGATGTTCCGTAATCTTTTCTGTCACAGCATCATCAAATCTTCCGCCGCCCTTTAAATTTCCCACAGGAGAAACCGTCGGCGTCCAGATTACTCCATTTTCCACCATTGCCAGTAATGCCTGTTCATCACTGTAAGCCCCATGCTCGATGCTGTCAACACCTGCCTTCGCAGCCGCTTCCATGGTCCTTGCACCATTACAGTGTGCCATGACCGCCATACCTTCTTCATGGGCAATGGAAATCATTTTTCCTATCAGCTCCGGCTCCACGCCTTCTTCCGTCAACACTCCATACTGACTAAAATCGATCAGACCACTGACCATAATCTTTATAAAATCACCACCTGATGCTTTGACTTCTTTCACCAGCCTATGATATTCTTCCAGATTCTCGAAAGCACATCCTACAATGCCGCCATAATGCCCTTTCTGATGAATGGCAAAAATTGGAGTCAGATAGGTAATGCCATATTCTGGTGCAATCTCTTTGGCGCGTTTCGAAACACCGTAAGAATCGCCTCCATCACGGATAAAAGTAATTCCCGCCTCCCGGTATTTTGAAAAGCAATCGTGAATCACTTTATCCACCACACCATTTTTGTGGAGTGAAACCGCCTCTTTATAATTTTTTCCATCCATGATCACATGTGCATGACATTCTCCAAGCATTTTTACGCCTCCGGGAAAATCTTTTGTATAAATCCTTTTTCCATGCTACACTAAAGGCAGTACATTTTGCAAGGAGTTTATTTATGGAAGAAAAAACAAATGTAATGCGTCTGCTGGAACAGAAAAAGATCAAATTTCAAAGTCATCATTTAGATACTACCGAAGCCATCAGCGGTGTAGAGATGGCAGCCATGTTAGGACAGAATCCTGAGCAGGTATTTAAGACATTGGTCACTGTAGGAAAAACGAAGACTAACTATGTTTTTGTTATCCCTGTTGCTGAAGAACTGGATTTAAAAAAAGCCGCAAAGGCTGTGGGAGAAAAATCCATTGAAATGATCAAATCTAAAGAACTTCTGCCACTGACCGGGTATGTTCATGGCGGCTGCTCTCCGATCGGCATGAAAAAGGCTTTAAAGACCACCGTTCATGAGACTGCCAAGGACTTCGATACCATTGTTTTTAGTGCCGGAAAGATTGGCTATCAGGTCGAGATGAATGCCAAAGACCTGGAAAAAGTGATACGCCTTAACTACGCCGATGTAGTTGTATCATAGTTTTTTTGAATCATCGTTGTTTGAAAGATTATGGCTCAAAAAATAAGCTGACCATCAGGCCAGCTTATTTTTATTTTAAGAACATATGAAGTAATTTTCCGTAAATTCCGCGATTATAAGGCTGGTATCTCATCGGAAGATCCATCCACGTCTTCTTATCCACAATACTCTTCGTATGGGAAAACGCATCAAATCCTGTCTTTCCGTGATAGCTTCCCATGCCGCTCTCTCCGACGCCGCCAAACCCCATCTCACTGGTTGCCAGATGAATAACCACATCATTGATGCAGCCTCCACCATAGGAGCATCGTTCTGTCACTTCTCTAATTCGATTTCTGTCCTCAGAGAAGAAATACAGCGCCAGTGGCTTTGGTTTATCCGCCAGAAGCGCATACAGTTCTTCCAGACTGTCAAATGTCAGAATCGGCATGATCGGACCGAAAATTTCTTCCTGCATCACTACATCCTCCCATGTCACATTGTCCATGACTGTCGGTGCGATCTGATGAGTCTTCCCATTGACCTGTCCGCCAAGAACGACCTTGTTCTGATCGATCAGACCTGCTACACGTTCAAAATGCTTCTCATTAATGATCTTTCCATAATCTGGATTCTCTAACGGATTTTCTCCGTACTGCTTCTTAATCTGTGCGCAGACTTCTTTTAAAAATGCGTCCTTCACGCTGCTGTGGCATAAAATGTAGTCTGGTGCCACACAAGTCTGTCCGCAGTTTAAATATTTTCCAAATACCACGCGCTTTGCCGCAAGCTTGATCTTTGCACTGCTGTCGATGATGCAAGGGCTCTTTCCTCCAAGCTCCAAAACCGCCGGTGTCAAATGCTCTGCCGCGTTCCGAAGCACCTCTTTGCCCACACTGGAACTTCCGGTGAAGAAAATAAAATCAAATTTCTTCTCTAACAAGGCCGCATTTTCTTTTCTTCCGCCAGTCACAACTGCCACATATTCCGGTTCAAAGCATTCTTCAATGATTTTCCTCACGATTTCACTGGTAGCAGGTGAATAGGCACTCGGTTTTACGATTGCTGTATTTCCTGCTGCAATAGCATCCGCCAATGGATCAATAGTCAGCAGGAACGGATAGTTCCACGGGCTCATGATCAATGTATTGCCATACGGCGATGGTTTCTTATAACTTCTGGATGCAAACTGTGCCAATGGTGTCCGCACTGTCTTTTCAGCAGCATATTTTCGGGTATGTTTGATCATATCGCTGATTTCGGTCAGGGCAAGCCCCTCCTCACACATAAAGCCTTCAAACTCACTCTTTCCAAGGTCTTTTGTCAATGCATCCTCAATCTCTGTTCCATATTTCTTAATTGTCTGATACAGCTTCTTTAACATTTCAATACGGAAATCTATCGGAAGGGTGACACCGCTCTGAAAGTATTTCCGCTGATTCTCCAAAATTTCATCAATATTCTGTGTACTCATAAATTAACTCCAATCCGCATGTGCTGCCATCATAGGAATATCTTTCTCCAATAGTTCTCCTATTTTACCAGTCGATTGATATCTTCCTGGAGCCCCATAACGATTACATGGTCTTCTTTATTGAAAATATACTCTGCCCCCGGCATGCTGATTTTTCCATTATCATCCTTGACGGCAAGCACATTGATATGGTGCTTCGCACGAATGTTTGCCTGAATGATGTTTTTTCCAACCCATTCCTTCGCTGTTGTAATCTCCACAATAGAATATTCATCACTCAGCTTGATGTAATCAAAGATGCTGTCATTGCTGATGGAGACTGCCAATCGGCTCGCCATATCTCTTTCCGGATAAATCACATGATCCGCACCATTTCGCAGCAGGAACTTTGCCTGAATGTCCGTGCTTGCCAAACTGATGATATTTTTTGCTCCAAGCTCAGACAGGTTATACGTAATCTCCAGACTGCTCTGGAAATCATCTCCTATACATACAAAGCTGGTATCGAAATTTGCCACTCCAAAGGTGCGAAGAACATCCAGTTTGGTACAGTCACCCACTTTTGCACTTGTGACAATATCCACCACATCCTCTACTTTTTCTTCAATTTCATCCACAACCATCAGCTCATTCCCTAATTGTGCAAGATTATTGCACATATGATGACCGAATTTTCCCATTCCTATAATTAAAAATGATTTCATCCGCCTAAACTCCTATCCAATTGTAATTTTCTCCACTGCGTCCTTCACCGGCACAGTTTTTCTTCTTCCTGCCAATGCATTGGCAAAGGAAAGACTTCCCACACGCCCACAATACATTAAAAATATGATCAGAACCCTGGAAATATCATGAAGTTCCCTTGTCAGCCCCGTAGACATTCCTACCGTACCAATGGCAGAAAATGTCTCAAACATTAAATCCAGCATAGGAAAACTCTGGATACTGCTTATGATAATGGTTACTCCGAGGGCAAGCATTAAATTGGTAAAAAACACTGCACTGGCTTTTCGAAGGGCGTCTTCCTCCAGACTCCTTCCAAAAACAGAGGTTACACTGTCCTTTCTCATATAAGAAAAGGAATACAGCATCAGCACCATAATTGTGGTGGTCTTTACACCACCGGCAGTTGACCCGGGACTCCCGCCGATAAACATCAGAGCGATTGTAATCAACTTTCCTGCATCGGAAAGAGCGGCTGTATCTACGGTATTAAATCCGGCAGTTCTCGCAGTTATCGAATCAAATAATGAAGTCAAGATCTGATTTCCTGCAGACATTCCTGCTCCCGTTGCATTTCTTTCAACAAAATAGAACAGCAATGCGCCGCCAAAAATCAACACATTTGTCATATAAAGGACAATTTTACTGTGCAGATGATAACGTTTCAAATGCCACTTATGTGTCAGCATATCATCCCACACGACGAATCCTACACCTCCAATGACGATCAAAAACATAATAACACTGTTCACCAGCCAGTCATCCGCGAACGCAGTCAATGAAGAATACACACCCGTGTGTTCTCCCATCAAATCAAACCCTCCATTACAAAAAGCCGATACCGAATGAAATACCGACATCCAGACTCCCTGTTTTCCATAAAGAGGCACAAAGCGAATCATCAAAATCATCGCCCCGATTCCTTCAATCAAAAATGTGCCTATGAGAATCTTTTTAGTCAGTTTCATGATTCCGCCCACCTGATTGCCGTTTATGCTCTCAGTAAGCAATTCTCTGCCCCGCAGATGCACCCTTCTTTTCAGAAGCATAAAAAACATGGTGGCGATCGTCATAAAACCGAGGCCGCCAATCTGAATCATCAATAAAATAGCTGCCTGGCCAAATCCGCTCCAATAGGTCGATGTATCCTGCACAACCAGCCCTGTCACGCAGGAAGCTGACGTTGCAGTGAACAGTGCATCCAAAAAGCTTGCGCCCTGTCCATTTTTCGTAGCTGCCGGAAGCATAAGAAGAAGCGTTCCAGCCATAATAATCAGAAAAAATCCCAGTGCAATAATCTGTACATGAGACATTTTTAAATGCTTTTTTTGTTTTTGCATTCCCACTTCACTCCTACAATGCAAATATTTATAAAAACTATACCATGAAACAGGGTAATAATCAAAACATTCATAAAATCTTAAATCTTTTCCTCTTGTTCTTTTCATAATTATTTTATAAGATAAAGTCATGAAACCTTTTATAAAACAGTTGTTATTAAGGGATAAATTTTATGGAGGTATCAAATGAAGCGACAAAGTATTGTATTTATACTTTTATTACTTCAAGTTTTATTTATATGTATCGGATGTGGAAGTTCTGATAACTCAGCAGAATCAGAGTCAGCCGCAGCGACGGTAGGAGATGCGGCTGCTACAGAGGAGGCTGCTGCAGGGGAAGCAGCGGAGCCGGCGCAAGCCCCTATCACAGAAGAAAGCTTTGCAGTGGCAGAAGCTGCTGAGGAAGAAATCATTGCTGACCAGAAGGCCGCCAATGCAGAAAACGTAGAGGATGTGACCGGAATCTTCGAAGGACTGGAAGATAACCACACAGCCATCTTCTCTTTCAACGGAGCAGAAACTGCCTTTTATTTTGAGGATCCGGCTGTACAAAATGTGCTCTTCGAGGCAGTGATAGACAGCCCATACACGCTTTCCTACAGCTACGATGATTCTCTTGGATATGTCATTTATAAAATCAGTGAATGATCTTGAGCAAAAAAATGCTGCACCTCTTTACAGAAGTGCAGCATTTTCTTACATCTATAACAAATTTAGAGCTTTGTTACATTTGTAGCCTGTGGACCCTTTGCTCCGTTAACTACTTCAAATTCAACCGCCTGGCCTTCTTCTAATGTCTTAAAGCCCTCCATGTTTAATCCTGTGTAGTGTACGAATACATCATTTCCTGCTTCGTCAGAAATGAATCCGTATCCTTTCTGGTTGTTAAACCATTTAACTGTACCTTTATTCATTACGGTACCCTCCTAAAAAAGTTCTATGTACAGACTCCCCAAATACCGCCCATACATGAGTTCAGTTTAGCACAGTTATAAAGTACGGTCAAACACATTTCACAAGCATTTTATGTACTTTTTCCGATGCAAACGGGGAATTTTTTCTTGTTATTTTGGAATATAGTGTTATAATCAAAAAATACAGATAATACTTTTAGGCGTATTAGGAGAAATATTATGGAACATTTAGTAATCCCTGCAAACTATCGTTCAGAATTAAATCTGTACGAAACACAGGAAGCAATCAAAACAATCAAAGACTTTTTCCAGCAGGCACTGTCCGAACAGCTGACGCTCCTTCGTGTCACGGCACCATTATTCGTTACACCACAGTCCGGTCTGAACGATAACTTAAACGGTGTAGAACGTCCTGTTGAATTCGATATCAAGGAACAGGACGGAAAAACAGCAGAAATCGTTCAGTCTCTTGCAAAGTGGAAACGTTATGCACTGAAAAAATACGGTTTCCATCCGGGAGAAGGTCTTTATACAGATATGAACGCAATTCGTAGAGATGAAGTTGCCGACAACATTCACTCTATTTTCGTTGACCAGTGGGACTGGGAAAAGATCATTTTAAAAGAACAGCGCAATATAGACACCTTAAAAGAAGTTGTCCGCAAAGTTTATAAAGCAATCAAAAAGACAGAAAAATATATGTCCATCCGTTACGATTACATTGAAGAAATTCTTCCAAAGGATATTTTCTTTATTACCTCTGAAGAGCTTGCCGAAATGTATCCAGGTTACACACCAAAGGAACGTGAAGATAAGATTGCCAAATTAAAAGGTGCCGTATTTATCATGGGTATCGGTCACGAACTCTCTAACGGTGAACGCCATGACGGACGTGCGCCGGACTATGATGACTGGAACTTAAACGGTGATATTATTGTATGGTATCCGGTTTTAAACCGCGCATTAGAACTCTCTTCCATGGGTATCCGTGTAGATAAAGACTCTTTAATGAGCCAGTTAAAAATTTCCGGATGTGAGGAACGTGCAGAGCTTCCATTCCAGAAATCCGTAATTAAAGGAGAACTTCCATACACTGTTGGCGGTGGTATCGGCCAGTCCCGTCTCTGTATGTTCTATTTAAGAAAAGCACATATCGGTGAAGTCCAGTGTTCTATCTGGCCAGATGATATGCGCGAAGAAGCAGAATACCGCGGAATCAAACTGCTGTAAATCACATGCATCATCTATGATTAAAAAATGCAAGGAAAAGCCTCGAGGCATTCCTTGCATTTTCTTATTGAAAACTATTTACCTATCATTTATGGCAGCTCGATCTCACCATCAAATACTGTCGCTGCAGGACCTGTCATATAAACATGATTATCTTTCTCATCCCATAAGATTTCCAGATCACCACCGAGTAAATGTACCAAAACATTGCGCTCTGTCAGACCATTTAATACAGATGCCACTACAGATGCACAAGTTCCTGTTCCGCAAGCCCAGGTTTCCCCCGAACCGCGTTCCCACACGCGCAGATTCATTGTATTACGGTCAAGGACATACATAAATTCTGTATTCACGCGTTCAGGAAAACGCTCATGATTTTCAAATTTCGGCCCAATCTTTTCAATCTCCAGATTCTTTACATCTTCATCTAAAAAAACAACTGCATGAGGATTTCCCATGGAAACACAGGTCATGCGGTATTCTGTGCCATCCACCATGATTGGTTCATTCACCAGCATATCTCCTTCCCCGATTACAGGCACAAGCTCCGGTTTTAAAATCGGTTCCCCCATATCCACACGGGCCTTTTCTACCTTTCCATCCTTAATCGTCAGTACAATATGCTTAATTCCAGCTGCAGTTTCCACATCTACTTCTGTTTTATCAGTAAGACCATAATCATAAATATATTTTGCTACACATCGAATTCCGTTTCCACACATTGCTGAACGAGAGCCATCCGCATTATACATTTCCATATAGCAGTCAGCCACTTCTGATGGCTTGATCAGGATCAATCCGTCAGAACCGATTCCAAAATGTCTGTCACTGACAAATTTTGAAACCTCACTTGGATTTTCCACTGTTTCTTTAAAACAGTTCACATATACATAATCATTTCCAATTCCGTGCATTTTTGTAAATTTCATTGTATTCTCCCTTCCAATACCTTTGTCCCGCGCATTTCGATAATCGGTCCTCCAGTATGTTCAATGTATTCTCTTGTAATGGTTACTTTTCCAATATTGTCATCCTTTGGAATTTCATACATAATATCCAGCATAAATTCCTCAATGATGGCGCGAAGGGCTCTGGCCCCTGTATCTTTTTCCAATGCCTTTTCTGCAATCGCTTCCAAAGAATCCTCATTAAATAAGAGCTCTACTTCATCCAGCTCCAAAAGCTTCTTATATTGCTTTAAGATCGCATTTTTCGGCTCTCTTAAGATTTGCACCAGCATATCCTTTGTCAGTGCTTCTAAGGACAATAATACCGGAAGACGTCCGATAAATTCCGGAATCATTCCAAAGCTTTTCACATCTTCTACGGTCACCTTCTGTAAAATGTTTCTGTCATGGTCATATTTGTCCTTTAAATCCGCATTAAAGCCGATGGAGGACTGTTTGTTTAATCGTTCTTTGATGATATCTTCCAGTCCCGGGAATGCACCGCCGCAGATAAAGAGAATGTTTCTTGTATCCACTGTTTCCATCGGAACCATGCCGTTTTTGCTGTTAGAGCCCACCGGAACATCTACCTCAGCACCTTCCAGCAATTTTAAAAGCCCCTGCTGAACTGCTTCACCATTCACGTCTCGCTGATTCTGATTTTTCTTCTTTCCAATCTTATCAATTTCGTCAATGAAAATAATGCCCCGCTCTGCCTTTTCCACATCATTGTCGGCCGCAGCCAAAAGCTTTGATACAACACTTTCAATATCATCGCCAATATATCCGGCTTCTGTCAGTGTGGTAGCATCTGCAATCGCCAACGGTACATCCAACAGTCTTGCAAGAGTCTTTACAAGATAAGTTTTTCCGCAGCCTGTGGGACCGATCATTAATATATTGGACTTTTCGATTTCAATACTGTCCATCGTATTGGTAGCAACACGTTTATAATGATTATAAACTGCTACAGAAATTGCCTTTTTCGCATGTTCCTGTCCGATAATATATTCATCCAGCTGCGCTTTGATCTTATGTGGCGCCGGGATATCCTTTAAATCAATGGCAGGCTTTTTATCTGCCTTTTTCTTTTTCACTTTTTTTCTTGGTGACATAAGCCCCTGAAGGTCTGCCAGATTGATCATACTGATATTTGGCCCTTTTGGTATCTCCAGATCATCACTTTTTTCTGTATATTTGTCAAGATTTAACGGGCTTGCACTAACTGCATCCATTGTCTTTTGCATACAGTCCGGGCAGATGTACATTCCGTCCATCATTTTGATCATTTTCCCTGTTTTACTTTCAGGACGTCTGCACACGAAACAATATTTTTCATATTCGTCCTCCGACCCATTCTTATCTGCTGCATCACTATCTACAATTTCTCTAAAATCTTCATTTTTGATTTCCATACTAAACTACCTCTCTGTAAATCTAGCATTTATCTTAACACAAAAGAGGTATAGATGCCTATACCTCTTTGAATTCTTCATAAATCTTTTATACTTTTTTTAACGATTAATCTAATCCTGCTGCTTTTCTGCTTCCAAGCGTTACTGAGAAGGTCTGCTCCTGATAGCCGGACTCTCTCGTTTTTACCACGATATCAATCGTTTCTCCTGCTTTATAATAGCTAAGTGCATCTACAAGCTCTGAATCTCCTGAAACACTGCTGCCATCCAGTTTCACGATGACATCACCGGCCTGAATTCCTGCTTGTTCAGCAGCACCGCCTTTAACGACACTCTTTACATAAACACCAACTGGAAGGTCATAAGTCTGTGCAACATCAGAAGTTACACCGATACATTCGATGCCAAGATAACCTGCTTCTTCTGAATCTACCTTATCACGGGTTTCTTTGTTCATCAGATCACCAATGATAGATTCCACTGCTGTGATCGGGATTGCATATCCCATACCTTCTACTTCTTCGGATGCTAATTTTGCAGAGTTGATACCTACAACTTCGCCTTTCATATTCAGAAGAGCACCTCCACTGTTACCTGGATTAATTGCTGCATCTGTCTGAATCAGCTGGTTTGTAATGGTTTCACCATTTGTTCCTGTTAATGATACTTCGCGGTTCAAGGCACTTACGATGCCTGTTGTTACGGACTGTCCATAACCCAATGCATTACCAATGGCAACTACCTGTTCACCAACCTGCAGCTCAGAAGAATCTCCTATGCTGGCAATCACGATCTGTGCTTTCGTTTCCTCTGGAATGTCATCTTTCTTTACAGAAATCACAGCAAGATCCTTCTGGGAATCATATCCCTTGATCTTTGCACTGACTACGTTTTCTTCTTCACCTTCAGTGTTTTCTTCAAAGCTGAAATACACACTTAATTCCTGAGAATCAGATACTACATGGTAGTTTGTAACGATCAGGAGCTCCGTGTCATTTTCACCAATGATAATACCGGAACCGCTGCCGCTTGTTTCCTGCTGATAAGTACCGAACCAGCTTCTGATTTCCTGCACACCCTTGTTTGTAATAGATACAACCGATGGCATACATTTTTCAGCAATGGTGGATACGTCAATACTGTTGTTTACAGTCGCCTGGATTGCCTGACTTGTATCTGATTTCTGAATCTCAGTAACTGTTTGCTGTACTTTCCCAATACCAAATATGTTAAATCCTGCGGATACCACACCCAGGAACGCACCTGCGCCTACTGCACCTGCTATCAGTGCAATACATATGGTCTTTAAGATAGTCTTTCCAAATCCACCTTTTTTCTTTTTTGGTTTTTCTGCAGGGGGCGGTGTCACCGGCTCCTGCTGTACTTCTTTATAACTGCTTTCATAAACGGACTCTTCATTATCATTATAAAATGGTCCTGTAAATCTATATTCGCCCATGAAAGATTCCTCCTTCTGCTTTTTGATGGTTTTAGTCTAGCAGTGTTTTGTGACGAATCTGTGTTTTTCTTATTAAAAAACTTTGAAGTTTGTTAAGAAATGCTGCGCATCGCATCCAGCACAGTGGCAACCCCAATCAATTGAATTCCATCTACCGCCTCCATGGAATCTGCTGACACCTTCGGTAAGATCACTCTGCGGAAGCCAAGCTTTTTCGCTTCCATAACTCGCTGGCGTGCCATGCTGACTGCACGCACTTCCCCGCTAAGTCCCACTTCCCCAAATACAATGGTCTTTTCATCGATTGGCTTATCCTGATAGCTGGAAATGATGGCAAGAACCATTGCCAGGTCAATTGCGGGTTCATTCATGCGGATACCACCTGCTATGTTTATGTAAGCATCACAGGAGGATAATGGCATATTTAAACGCTTTTCCAATACTGCCAGAAGTAAATTCACACGGTTAAAATCAGTTCCTGCAGCAGTTCTTCTTGGAATCCCAAAGCTGGTTCTGCAAACGAGCGACTGAATCTCTACAAGAATCGGGCGGGTTCCTTCCATCGAGCATGCTACAACCGAGCCGGAAGCATTCTCCGGTCTTCCGCTTAGCATATATTCTGATGGATTCGCTACCTCCGCAAGCCCATCTTCCCGCATTTCAAAAACCCCGATCTCATTTGTGGAGCCAAAACGGTTTTTCACACCGCGAAGGATTCTGTAAGCCGCATGGCGGTCGCCTTCAAAATACAGCACGGTATCTACCATGTGTTCCAGAACACGAGGCCCTGCAACCGTCCCCTCTTTTGTCACGTGACCGACAATAAAGATCATGACTCCCTGCTTTTTGGCAAGCTGCATCAGCACTGATGTTGATTCACGCACCTGAGATACACTGCCCGGTGCAGAAGAAATCTCCTCATTGCACATGGTCTGAATGGAGTCAATGACCGCTACCTTGGGGTTTTCCTTCGTAATGGTATTTTCAATTTCTGTAAGACTCGTTTCGCACATAAATCTCACATCATTGGTAAATGTTCCAATTCTTGCTGCACGCATTTTAATCTGCTTTAAGGATTCTTCCCCGGAAACATAAAGTGTCGATACACCTGCTGCCGCTAAATTTTTACATACTTGTAACAGAATGGTGGATTTACCAATTCCCGGATCTCCTCCTACCAACACCAGAGAGCCCGGCACAATGCCGCCGCCCAGCACTCTGTCAAGCTCAGCCATTCCGGAGCTGATACGCTCCGTCTCTGAGGTCTCGATTTCTTCCAAAGTCACTGGTTTTGCTGCATTCCCGGATACGCGCATGGACGCTTTGCCGGAAGCTGCTTTTACCACTGGTTCTTCCACAAAGCTGTTCCAGGCCCGGCATCCCGGACACTGGCCCATCCATTTTGCAGACTCATAGCCGCATTCCTGACAAAAAAATACATTTGTTTTTGCCTTTGCCATAGTTACCTCTTACTCTTTTACCGAAAATACACACTTTTTATTTTTCACACCTACAAAAACGGTATCTCCGGACTTCACATTTCCGCTTAAGATTTCATCTGTCAATGCATCTTCTACTTTCGTCTGCATTGCACGTTTCAACGGTCTTGCACCGTATTTTTCATCTTTGCCTTCTTCCACGATCAGGTTCTTCACGGTACTTCTAAAGATCAGCTCAATGCCCATCTGTTCCTTGCATCGTTTGCTTAATTCTTTTTGAAGCAGACCCACAATTTTCTTTAAATGATCTTCTTTTAACGTGTGGAATACAATCATATCGTCAATTCGGTTCAAAAATTCCGGTTTGAAAATACGTTTCACTTCTTCCATTACACCTGATTTCATGCGCTCATAATCTGCCTTTGCATCCTCTTTTGCACCAAATCCAAGCTTTTTCGGAGAAATGATCGCATTCGCCCCTGCATTAGAGGTCATGATGATCACTGTATTTTTAAAATCAACCACACGTCCCTGGGAATCTGTGATTCTTCCATCATCAAGCACCTGTAATAAAATGTTAAACACATCCGGATGAGCCTTTTCAATCTCATCAAATAAAATGACAGAGTATGGATTCCGGCGTACCTTTTCGCTCAGCTGACCGCCATCGTCATGACCTACATATCCTGGCGGAGAACCAATCATTTTGGAAACGCTGTGCTTTTCCATATACTCAGACATATCTACACGAATCATGGAATTTTCACTGCCAAAGAGCACCTCCGCCAATGCTTTGGAAAGCTCTGTTTTTCCAACACCTGTCGGTCCCAGGAATAAAAAGGAACCAATTGGTCGTTTCGGGTCTTTTAAGCCGATACGCCCACGTTTGACTGCTTTGGAAACAGCTGTAACTGCTTCTTCCTGACCTACCACTCTTCGGTGCAGAATCGTCTCTAAATTCTTCAATCTTTCTGATTCTTTTGCGGCAAGCTTTTCTACCGGAATCTTCGTCCAGCCGGAAATCACTGCCTCTACGTCGCTTACCATGACCTGAAGATTTTTTCTGCCTTTTGTGAGAGACTTTTTCTCTTTTTCAAGCTTCTCTTCCAGTGCAGCGATCTCTTCTTTCAGAGTCTTGGCCATTTCATAATCCTCCGCGAAAATCTTCTCCTCGCGAAGCTCATATAACTCATTTAACCGTTCCTCGGCAGTCTGGTCATTTGCCTGATTTTTAATGCTTCCAAGACGTACTTTTGCCGCAGCCTCATCGATGACATCGATGGCCTTATCCGGCAAAAATCTGTCATTGATATATCTTTCTGAAAGTTTTGCTGCAGCTTCTAACGCTTCATCAGAAATTGTCACCTGATGATGTGCCTCAAATGCCGGACGAAGCCCTTCTAAAATCTTCACCGTCATTTCTTCTGTAGGCTCTTCTACAGAGACCGGTTGGAATCTTCTCTCCAGTGCAGGATCCTTTTCAATATATTTGCGATACTCTGCAATCGTAGTGGCACCGATCAACTGAATCTCTCCTCGGGAGAGATACGGTTTTAAGATATTGGATGCATCCATGGCACCCTCTGCGCCGCCTGCACCAATCATTGTATGAATTTCATCGATAAAGAGCAGTAAATTTCCATTTAAGCGCACCTCATCGATCACATTTTTAATACGTTCTTCAAATTCTCCGCGGTATTTTGTTCCCGCTACCATGGACGTAAGGTCAAGCATGATCAGACGCTTATTCCGCATGCTGTCCGGCACACTTCCTGCTGCAATTGCCTGCGCAAGCCCCTCTACGATGGCACTCTTTCCTACCCCTGGTTCTCCCACCAGACACGGATTGTTCTTCGTTCTTCTGCTCAGGATCTGAATGAGGCGCTTGATTTCCTGTGTTCTTCCGATTACCGGATCCAGCTTATGCATCCCTGCAAGTTCCGTAAGATCCCTGCTGTAGCGCTCCAGAGAAGCCCCTTTTTCCTTCATCTGATTTTCCCTGGCAAGCTCCTCTTTATATGCTTCCCCTTCTTCTCCCATGGAGTTCAACACCTCCATGTAAACGTCTCTTGCACTGACATTTAAGGTTTTTAAAAGCTTTGCTGCAATACATTCAAAATCTTTTAAGATTGCAATGAGCAGATGCTCTGTACCGATTTTTTTCCTATGAAATCTGTCCGCCTCTCCCCTTGCATCCTCCAGGATTTTTTCCGCTCTCGGGGTATATTCTGACTGCTGTTCTAAAGTTGTCAGTTCCACCGGTGCGATAAGCTGATCAATATAATCCAATACTTTATTTTCATCCACCTGGAACCCTTCTAACACTGTACCGGCTAAGGATTCCTTCTGTCTGATCAGACCCAGAAGAATATGTTCCGTTCCTGTATAGGAGTGTCCCAGAGATTTTGATATCTTTTTGGCATATTTTAAGACCTGTTTCGCCTTGTCTGTATATAATTCTTTCATACCTTCATGCCTCCTAATTTTTTAATGTTACCATTTTCACCTGCTTTTTGCAAGATGACGCAAAAAGGCTGCGGCATCTTAAGCCGCAGCCTCTTACGTTTCCTATAAATCTTCTAAGTCCAAGTCAAGAATTTCCAGATCATCGTCGGAGCCGTTTACAGGCTCTTCATCGTCGATTTCCTCTTCATCTTCCTCTCCGGAATCTTCAAAGTCATCCTCCAGATCCTCATCTTCATCCACTTCGTCTTTCTCTTCAACTTCGCTTGCAGGAGCTTCATTCTTCTGCAGTCTGGAAATTTTCATCCACAGATTGATCATGATACCTGCCATGATGACAATTGCTGCAATCAAAACTCCAATGATTGTCAGTCTCTTATTCATTCGCTCTGCATGATTTGCATTTAAGATACCGATTTCCTCAGAAAGCTTATCAATGGTCTCATTCAATTCTGTAACCTTTTCCGCATCCTTTTCCTGAAGAAGTGATCTCTGGAAAGTTCTGTCAATTAAATCATAGGTATAATGAACTTCTTTTCCGTTTTCGTCCATCATTAAGAATACAAGATAGTTATCTTCTGAAAGAGAACCTACTGCGATTTCTTCCTGTGTCAGCTCTGCATCTTCACGCATGTAAACAAACATCGGAACTGTCTGAATTACGAAATACGCGTCCACAAATCCGTAAGGAACTTCTGCGTCCTCATACATTGGAATTGTGTAAACATATCCATTTTTAATCTCCGTACCAAAATATGGTACGAACATCTCATGATCCGGGTCATAAATAAAACGATATTTATAACCTGTCTCCCAGTCTTCACCCAGCACACAGACCATATCTGAGTTTTCTGTGAATCCTGCTTTCACTGCAACACCGTTATATTCCCAGTCGCCAAGAGTAAAACCTGTCGGCATATCTTCCTGTGTGGCATCCGGAATGATCTCATAAGTATAGATTGCGATTTCAAAGGTCAGATCTGTCGCTTCGCGTTCTGTCCCTTCCTGGGTCGCTTCTTCCGCTGTTTCCTCTGCCTGTGTGGCATGCACCGGCACCGCGGAAGTGCAGAACATCAATACTGCTAACATTACCAGCATGAAATTCTTCATCATTTTGTTTTTCATAGGGGCAACATTCCTTTCTATTCCAGCTTTACGCTTCGTCAATTGCCTTGCCAATGTCGCTTCTGCAATATTTATTATCAAATGTAACCCATTTTGTTGCTTCGTATGCATTGGCTCTGGCTTCTTTTAAAGTAGCTCCAGTCGCTGTCACGCCTAATACACGTCCGCCATTCGTAACAATTGTTCCCTCATTGTCAAATTTGGTTCCTGCATGGAATACAAAGTAGCTGTCTTTGTCTTTGAAAGCATCCAGTCCGGAAATTGGAAGTCCTTTTTCGTATTTTACAGGGTATCCTTCGCTTGCAAGTACGACACAGACTGCTGCATTGTCTTCAAATTCCAGATCGATCTGATCTAAAGTTCCATCTACACAGGCTTCAAATACTTCTACGATATCATTTTTCATTCTTGGCAGAACGACCTGTGTTTCAGGATCACCAAATCTGGCATTATATTCTAACACTCTTGGCCCCTTATCTGTCAACATTAATCCGAAGAAAATAATTCCCTTAAATTCTCTTCCTTCTGCTTTCATGGCATCTACAGTTGCCTGATAGATATATTTTTTACAGAATTCATCTACTTCTGCTGTATAAAATGGGCTTGGTGAGAAGGTTCCCATACCGCCTGTATTTAAGCCCTGATCCCCGTCTAAAGCACGTTTGTGGTCCTGTGCGGAAGTCATGATCTTAATTGTTTTTCCATCTACAAAGCTTAAAACAGATACTTCGCGTCCTGTCATAAATTCTTCAATAACCATCTGGTTTCCGGCACTTCCGAACTGTTTATCCATCATGATGGATTTTACGCCTTCCTTTGCTTCTTCCAGTGTATTGCAGATCAATACACCTTTTCCAAGTGCAAGACCGTCTGCTTTTAATACAATTGGCATGCTTGCTGTTTCAAGATATGCAAGTGCCTTTTCAGGATCGTCAAAGTTTTCATATGCTGCTGTTGGAATGTTGTATTTTTTCATTAAATCTTTGGAGAATGCCTTGCTTCCTTCAAGGATCGCAGCATTTTTACGAGGTCCAAAAATCTTAAGTCCTCTTTCTTCAAAAACATCTACTACACCGCCAACCAATGGATCGTCCATACCGATGACTGTGAGATCAATTTTCTTTTCCTGTGCAAAATCTGCCAGTTTTTCAAATTCCATGGCACCGATGGCTACACATTCTGCAACTTCTGCAATTCCTGCGTTTCCCGGCGCACAGTAAATTTTATCCACTTTTTCACTCTGTGCGATTTTCCAGCACAGTGCATGTTCTCTTCCGCCGCTTCCAACTACTAAAATTTTCATATCGTATCTTCCTTTCTCTATACCACAAATGAGCCCGGCAAGGCCGGACTCATCCCTTGACTATTTTATAGTAATTTTTCCGTTTGCAATCATATCAATGGCACGCGGCAGGATCACCCATTCTGCCTGTTCCATGACACGTCTCTGAAGCACTTCCGGTGTATCGCCTTCTTCGATTTCTACAGCCTTCTGTAAAATGATCGGGCCAGTGTCCATACCGCAGTCTACAAAGTGAACTGTGGCTCCTGTCACTTTCACGCCACGTGCCAGTGCTGCTTCGTGTACTTTTAATCCATAATATCCCACACCGCAGAAAGACGGAATGAGAGATGGATGGATGTTAATGATCTTATTCGGGAACGCTTTCACCAGCATTTCCGGAATGGATACCAGATAACCGGCTAAAACTACCAGATCAACACCTGCGTTTTTCAGGGTCTCTGTCAGTGCCACATGAAAGTTTTCTCTTGTCTCATATTCCTTCGGAGAAATGCACATTGCAGAAATTCCTGCATTTTTCGCACGCTCTAAGGCATATGCATTTTTGTTATTGCTGATTACGAGGGAAATTTCTGCGTTTGTGATCTTTCCATCATTCACAGCATCGATGATCGCCTGTAAATTGGTTCCGCCGCCGGAAACCAGAACTGCTACTTTTAGCATAAAGTAACTCCTTTTTCACCTGCTTCGATCTTACCTACGATGTATGGTTCTTCGCCTGCTGCTTTCATAGCTTCCATCGCTTTGTCTACATCGGCTGGATCTAATGCGAGCATCATACCGATACCCATGTTGTATGTATTGTACATCATTTCTTCAGCGATATCTCCATCTTCCTGAAGCATTTTGAAGATTGGTGGAATTGGGTAGCTGCCTTTTTCTACAACTGCGCGAACTCCGTCCGGAAGCATTCTTGGGATGTTTTCATAGAAACCACCGCCTGTGATATGGCTGCAGCCTTTGATTGTTACGCCAGCTTCTTTTACTGCTTTTAATGCTTTTACATAAATCTTTGTAGGAGCAATTAATGCTTCTCCAAGAGTTGTTCCTAAGCATTCATAGTATGTATTTAAGTTTTCTTCTGTCATAGAGAATACTTTACGTACTAAAGAGAAACCGTTGCTGTGTACACCTGAAGATGCCATACCAACTAATACATCGCCTGGTTTAATGTTTGCACCTGTGATCAGGTCTTTTTCATCAACGATACCTACTGCAAAACCTGCAAGGTCATATTCGTCGATTGGGTAAAAACCTGGCATTTCAGCTGTTTCACCACCGATTAATGCTGCGCCTGCCTGTTTGCAGCCTTCTGCTACACCGCTAACGATATCAGCGATCTTTTCAGGTTCGTTCTTTCCACATGCAATGTAGTCTAAGAAGAATAAAGGTTCGCCGCCTGCGCAAGCGATATCATTTACACACATTGCTACACAGTCAATACCTACTGTATTATGTTTATCTAAAATAAATGCAAGTTTTAATTTTGTACCAACACCGTCTGTACCGGAAACAAGGGTAGGTTTTTCCATATCCTTGAATGCGCTCATGGAGAATGCTCCAGAGAATCCGCCGAGGCCGCCTAAAACTTCCGGTCTCATTGTTTCTTTTACGTGTTTTTTCATCAGTTCCACGGACTTGTATCCGGCTTCAATATCAACACCTGCGTTCTTGTAATCCATAACATTTCCTCCATAATAAAAATTTGTCTTATGAATTGTATATGAGAAGTACGTTTCCGTATCTGCTCTTTGTATAATTTTTTCTTATAAGCAAAGTATCACTTATAATTTTAGTTTACATATTTGGCCGGTTAATGTCAATGTAGTTTTACTCATAACTATTGATAAGTAATCCCTCTATTTTTCAAACGGACGATTCAGCTCTTCCGTTCCGGAAAGTACAAATCTTCCGTCACGAATAATTTCTACTCTGCTGCCATCTTCATGTATCACTTCAATAAGCTCCAGCTCGCTGTATGGAATAGTAATGTCTGTATGACAGTTAAAATACGCCTTTGACATATCTTCTTTTCTGAGAGCAGAATAACTGTTGTCTTTTGCTACAATTTCTTTCCCATCAGGATTGTAAATCTTCTGGTCTTCACTGAAGCTGTAACATGTATCTCCCAATGCAAAGTGAGGCCCCATTTTTTCCGCAATGAGAATTGGTAATTTTGAGGCAATCCCGTATTTTTCAGCCATTACATAAGCTGTTGTGTTCGTTCCGATGGCAAATTCTCCAATCGGCAGTGTATCGTGGTGATACAGCACATTTTCAAGAATATATTTCTTTCCTTTTTCCGGCGAATCAAAATTGCCGCAGGAATAATCCGATACCATACCATCTTTTAATTCAATTTTCAAATCCACATATTTTAAATCATTTAAGAACACTTCACTGACATGCAAAATCCCATTGGTTCCTTCCAGCACAGGGGAAGTAAAAACCTCTCCCACAGGAATGTTCACGTCAGCAACACAGTTTTCAAAAATCGTTTCTTTTTCAGGATTGCCTAAACGATGAAGATTGATCGTCAAATCCGTACAGTTGCTGCCTTTCCCTAAAATGTGTACAGAACCCCCCTGATCCAATGCATGAATGATGTTCTGCTGGATTCCCTCATATAATTTGTAATCCAGTGTATTAATCTTCACGGTTTCTTCGAAAATTTCAGCAAATTTTTCTCCCACAGCCGGAACCGGAAGTGCCATAATCGTAAAGCTTCTTTCATCCCCCGGAATGTATTCGTTTACAATCTGACCTGCAGTATTCTGATAATAAACCTGAATCTTCTGCTGCTTTTCATTTAGCGTATAGGCGGTTTCTTTTGCCGTCGGCGCAAACGGCACTTCTCCAAAGATTTCCAGTACCGCAGGACCTGCATGCACTTTTGACCAGTCTTTATAGAGGTCGTAAGCATGGCGAAGCGCACCCAGTTTTCTTTCCACAAATGCCTTGTCGGTATAAAGTGCCGCGTCTGCACGATGGTCATATTCATACTGTGGATTTGCAACGCATCCGTAATAACCTATTTTCAACGCCTGTTTTTTATTTACAGAAGCAACTGCCGAACGATAGATCACACTCTGCAATCCCATTTCTTCAAACATGCGGACTGCTTCTTTGATAATTCTCTCAAATCCAAGACTGTAACGGATATTTACCGTTTTCTTCTTTGACAAATCAATGCCTGCGGACTCAAAGCCCATTCGATAACCTTCTGTAAAGGTTCTTGCAAGTTTTTCAATCTGCGCATTCGGAAGCGTATTTAAAAACTCCACTGTCTTTAACTCACTGTCTGAAATATATTCTCCAAAAAGATATAAATATCTGGTACCGGATAAATCTTCTTCCATGATGATATCCCTTGCAAAACCCATCTCCGGATCCACCATGTCTCTGACTCTCTGTTCCAGTTTCACATCACAATAGTCACTCATGTACCAGTATACGATGTCTTTTAACTCCTCATAGGCAGGAATTTCTTCTCCAAACCATGTATAAAGCTGCAAAAACAGTTCACAAAGAATCGTAATGTCTGACTTTCTTTCTTCAAAAGCATAGACAATCATTCCTCGAATTTCTGTATACACAAAGCAGAGCAGCTGACCGTAATCTTTTCCAAGCTTTTCTACCGCATAGTCTGGATTTGCAAAGCTCTTGTCATAATTTTCCGGTAAAATATCCTCATAAAGAGCCTTGTTTTCTTCTCTTAATTCTTCCTCTGAAGCAGTTTTTAACCAGTCATTTTCAATTTTTTTCAATAATGTTTCAATATGACAAATAAACTTTGCGGTTCTATGAAAATATTCCTCAAAGCTCTTATCATTCATTTCTTCGGTGCAAATTTGCCCGATTCTTTCCATAGAAAGTTCAAAACGTTCTGCTGCCGTTTCATTTTCTTCTCTATAAATTTCTCTGCATTTCATTCCGACACCTCTCTACATCAAAAATCCCATGCCAAATACTGCAATCCAGAAAATCAAAAGCAATAAATTGACTGTTGTACCCAGTCTGGAGAAAAGGTAATAACATTCTTCTTCCTTAAAACTCTGGCTTCCCACAAAAGTACCATAACCACAGCAGAAAATTGCTGCCATTCCAAACAATGCAGCATATGCACCTGCATTTCCCTTGGAAGCATAGGCAACATACACGTCAATTCCGGTACACACAAGAGCTGCCGCCCCTGCAATGCTTGAACGGATTCCACCTTTTGAGTGGTGTTTGTCTGTAAATTTATATGACCTATATCTTCTCATGGTTCCTCCATCTTCCTATCAGTGTCAGCAAACAATAGCCCAATATTCCACCCAGAGTATTAAGCAGAAGATCATCCACGTCAAAACTGCCTACTCTGAATATGAGCTGCAAAATTTCCACCAAAAGGCTCATCTGAAATGTAATACATACCGTGAACAGAAATCCTCTCCGGTTCTTCCACAATATCGGAATAAAAAATCCTGCCGGCACAAATCCCAGAATATTGCCTGCAAGATTGTAAAAGGAGTGAATCCCAAGTTCTCTACGATAGGTCCAAAATCTCTCTATTTCTCTGAACGGTACCAGATTGTACCGATAATTTTCCTGTCCAAAAATTCTTCCATAATTTTCCGCAAAAAACAGGAAATAGCAGAGTCCTGCCAGATAAATCAAAAACAGGACTCTCCCTCCCCATAATGCGTACTTCAACTGTTTCGCATCTTTTTTCATTAAAACATAATCTCAGATCTTTTCTTTAAAAGTCCTGCTCCAGTGATAATCAATAAAACTCCGCCGACAATGCCTGTTACAATAGAAACAATCCCGATTGTAATGTTGCCTGCACCGCTAACGCCCATCATTTTATATAACTTTTCATTCATGAAAGGGGCCTCCTATTTTGCACCGTACTGTTCATAGTATGCATCAATTGCTGCTTTTAATGTATCGTCAATGAGAACTTCTCCGTTTACTTCTTTGTTGTAGAGGCATTCTACAACCTCGTTCATGTCAACGATTGCAGCAGTTTCGAATCCGTATAAGTCTTTCACTTCATCTAAAGCGCATTTTTCTCCGCCTTTGCCGACTTCCATACGGTTTAAAGAAACCATCAGACCTACGATAGTTACATCTGCAGCGCCTTTTACCTTTGGTACTGTTTCTTCCATGGATTTACCGGATGTAGTAACGTCTTCAATCATGATCACTCTGTCGCCATCCTGTAATTTACTGCCAAGGAAGCTTCCTTTGTCTGCACCGTGATCCTTTTCTTCCTTACGGTCTGAGCAGTAACGTACTTCTTTTCCGAATAATTCGCTGTATGCCATCGCTGTTACAACCGCAAGAGGAATTCCTTTGTAAGCTGGTCCAAACAACACATCAAAATCATCACCATATTTATCATGGATTGCTTTTGCGTAGTATTCACCTAATTTTTTTAACTGTGAGCCTGTTACGTATCCCCCTGCATTCATGAAGAATGGGGATTTACGTCCGCTCTTTAATGTAAATTCACCAAATTTAAGCACTTTGCTGTCTACCATAAACTGGATAAACTCGCTCTTGTACTGTTCCATATGTTAAGTCCTCCTTAATATTGACAAAGTTTTTTTGATTTTAACACAATTTTTCAGGGTTTTCAATGTAGAAGGAAGTTTTTGTTACTGCGCAGGGACTTTTAGTTGCCCCCGCGGCACTTCCGGTTCTCCGCGTGGCACTTCCGGTTCTCTGCGCGGCACTTCCGGTTCTCCGCGTGGGCGTAGGTTCAAAAAACTTCCTACGCTCGCCAAAATTTTTACTCTTTCTGAAACTTTACTGCCCTGCGTGGGCGTAGGTTCAAAAATCTTCCTACACTCGCCACACTTTCTTAAACTTGTGGGCGTACATAATATTTCATGTTTCCCAAAGAGATTTGCTGCTCAAATTTCTCCAGCACAGCACACGTTCTTCGTATACGCCCAAAAAACAAACTTTTTCATAAATTTCCTGTCCAGTACAACGAGCTTTTTTTCCATACGCCCACCACGCATATTTTCATGCAATATCCCTTAAATTTTGGGCATTTTCACTACTTTACACACCAAGAAACATGTGTTTAAATCATATATAACAAATCAAATACGGAGGTATCTATCATGTTCTATGAACGAATGCTCGCTGAACGCAATCGCCTCGATTCCGAGATTCAAGAGCTTCAAACCCAACTCAGGCAATTCCCGAAAGGAAAGCTCTTCTGTACCAAAAACAGACAATATTTCAAATGGTACATTACTGATGGCAAAACTCAGACATATCTTCCTAAAAAGATGCGACCTCTTGCAGAAAAACTGGCCACAAAAAAGTACCTTTCTCTTCTTGTCGAAGATCTGATTCATGAAAAAATGGCAATTGAATTTTATCTAAGACATCATTCCAGCCTTAGGCACTCCAGAGAAATGCTTCTTGATTGTCTCGAATACAAAACTTTGATTTCTCCTTATTTTACGCCAAAATCAGAAGTTCTTCAAAACTGGAGCCAACAACCTTTTCAAGCAAATCCAAAATATCCTGAACAATTAATTCATAAAGCTTCTTCCGGCAAAATGGTTCGTTCCAAGTCAGAAGTTATCATTGATATGTTTCTATATACAAATAAAATCCCTTACCACTATGAAGCCCCTTTGCAATTGGATCATATTACTCTCTATCCGGATTTTACAATCCGACATCCTGAAACCGGACAATTCTTCTACTGGGAACATTTTGGACTTGTAGATCAGGCTGAATATCAGAAAAATATGATTTCCAAGCTTGACTTGTATACTTCTCACGGCATTCTCCCTGGAATTCAATTAATTACCACCTTTGAAACAAAAGAATACCCATTAAGTATGGACTTGGTAAAAAAGATTGTCGATTACTATTTTTTATAAATGGAACAAATAAAAAAGGATATATCTATTTTTCAGCTTCTCACTGTCTGATAAATATATCCTTACTGTTCTACTAATCTTTTTACTATTTTTTATTCAACATTTCTTTTAAAAGCTCCACCTGAAGCGCCTCTTCCGCTGCTGCATCCTCTGCTTCTCCCTGTCGGATCAGTTCTTCGTACTGTTCCTGAGATTTTTTCTTTTGATTCAAAGAAAGCATGATCACTGCCACAATCAAAACCGCAGAAGCAATCCAGAGAGCAACATAAACTGTAAACTGTTTCGCTGTAATACCCCATTTGGAAGAACGCTTTGTCACATAATAGGTCGTTCCTTCATCATCTGTCAAATGTGATTCTTCAGCCATCACATCTGTTTGAGCTGCATCCGCATCATACGGCACATAGGTAATAACAGAATCATCTGTTTCATCTGCTGTATTGTTATTGTCTTTAGCCCCATCTTCCCCCATAACCTCAATTGCCTGAGATGCAGTCACGTCTCCATCTTCAAAAGGTGTTATTGCCATCTCATTCAAATCATACCGGCCAGTAAAACTTTTTAAGTTTGTCTGCGGCATATCAATCTTCCAAACATTGCCTGTATCTGAGACAATCTGTAAAACCACTGGTTTTCCTACAAACAATTCCAGCGATTCACTCTCAATCGTTGCGCTGTGCGGATATATATCGAGCGCCAATGACTTTATATTTCCATTGCTCAACTCCTTTTTTACCGCTTCTGATGTTTCTGTCCAGCCCTCTGCATTTTTTATAAAAGCCTCTATTACTGTGCTTGTTACATTCTGTCCACTGGAATAATCAGTTTTGTTTTTTACTGAAATCATCCCATGTTCATTTTCACTTACAGTTATCTGTGTGTAGATTTTTCCATCATCTGTTACAGCTGTAGAAGAATCCGGCATCTCAAAACCTTTTATAAGCCCTTCTTTCGGTGCTCCGTCCTTTTCATAAATACTCTTTTCCAATGCATGAATGGTATTTATATTTCCGCCCTGAGTATAAATTCCGTTCAAACTGTCGCAAAATAAAAAGGCATATTCTCCCGCTGAAACAATACTGGATGCCAATGAGACATCCGCTAAGCTTGTACATCCATAAAATGTCCAGCCTGGCAGCTCTGAAATCGGTGCATTGATTGTTGCTCTAACCAGATTGGTGCAGTAAGAAAATGCAGATGCACCTATGGTCATTACTGTATCCGGTACTGTCACTGTCCGGAGACGAAAACAACGGAAAAAAGCTTTTTCTCCAATCTCTGTCAAACTTTCCGGAAAAATAAGTTCCCGCAGAGATTCACACTCCTGAAACGCACCTTCCCCGAGAATCTGTACACCGGTTCCAAAATCAATATGTAAAAGGCTTTTACATTGTGCAAACGCCCATTCTCCAATCTCTTTCACAGAGGCTGGAATGGTAATGCTGGTCACATTTTTGCATCCAAAAAAGGCATAATCTCCGATAGAAGTCATCTCATCGGGAAGACTAATCACACAAATCTGATCTGCCAAGCCAAACCATGGGGCAAGGGAACCATCCGCATAATCTGTCATATCTCCCGAACCGGAAATTGTCAGGGTATTTTCAGACAATGTCCATGTCAGATTTTCGCCGCAGGAACCTGATTTTTCTGCCGCATGCGTCTGAATTCCTGTATTTATGAAGAAAATACACCCTAGTACCAGTGAGAGCAAAAGTTGATAAATATGTAAATGCCTGATTAATTTTCGCATTTTGCAGCCTCCCTATATTACTTTTCGAATTCATAATAACACAGACTCTATTTTATAGCTATAGTTCAATTTGCAAATCGGACAGCAGGATCCTTCACTTCAACTCTTCATTCAACTCACGGTATCAATATACATATTGCAAAAATTGCTACCGGCATGATTAAAATCAACAGCATTAGCAAATAATCACAAATAATTTTAAGCTGCTGAAAAAAAGGCGAAATCTCACTTAAATAATTTGCTATTTTTTGATATTTCTTCAATTTAGATTCTTCTATATTATTTTCTATTTTATTTAAATCATGTTTAAATAAATACCATCTGATATCCAACTGCTTACACCTTTGCTTCACTGTACGAAAGAAATCAACATCCGAGCGATACTCTGCTCCATATGTGATCTTCTGGTAACTCTCACTAATTACTTTAATATCAGAATCTGCTAATTCCCTTTTCAGTCCTTTCACATCATTTAGTATATTCTCTGCATTTCTTTTTCTCTCCTGATAATTTGCATTACTGTTTGAAATAGAATAAGCAAGAACCACAATCGATATGATTATGTTAAAATAATCTGATATAAGCGTATTATATATTTGCGGAAAAAATTTTCCTGTAATTGCATAAACAATTAGCGCAATACTGTAATACGTTAATACAAAATTGGAAAATTTAGATTTTGTATCCAATCGTTTCAGCATATTTGCATAATTGTCTTGAGTAATACTCATAATAAAATACAGTTCATCTTTATCTCCTGTATACATGTTCATCCTTCCTCTGTTGCTGCTAAATTTTCCTGCGTATTCTGGCTTGTTAGATGAAATATCTCCGTATTATAATTTTGTATTACAGATGTAATTGTTTCAAACACCATTTTGATATCTTTACATTCATTAACTGTCTGCATATCTTTCCTTAGATTTGCTATTTCGCTACTTCTTTCCTCTGACTCGTAATAAGCAATACTGTCTTTCATGCAATTCATCAAATAATGATACAGTTCCGCATGAATGATAGCCTGAATCAAAGAATCATTTTCATAAGTTCCCGGTTCCCATTCTTCTTCCAGAAAATCGTTTTCTATCATCATCTTCTTATCTATTTGAGACTTATTTAAAATAGAATCCTGAGAAATCTTTACATTTTCAAATGTATTTTTATCCTCTTCTGATATGGCATAATCCAGAGCATTGATTCTATGAACAATTTCACTATGCAATTGTATAATTCTTTCATCGGTACCTTTACAGAACCTGAAATTTTTTATTTCTCCCCAAACTCCACACTGGCTCAATGTCATTACAGTAACAAATACACGGCCTATGCTGCAAAATTCTTTTATAAAAGTACCCAAATCTATTTCTTCCGTATAAATAAAACCTTTCAAATATTCGCAATAACCAATTCCCGTAACCAAAATCATCTGAATATCTGAAAATGACTCTGAATACATGGATATTATATCCTTCACATACTGGCCAAGTGTGAACTTCTTTAACGGCTTATCTCCATACTTTGCCGCAATGCTTCGGTTTATTTTACCATAACGCATCATTCCATATTCTTCTATGTCAAGATAGAGCATCCCCTTCTTCACATCATCCATAACAAGATTTGCAAGAACATCTAATCCATTTTCCTTCATCTGCCCTCTCATATTCACATAGCTGTTCTCACTTGAAAAACTCTCAAAATTTCTTGTACAAATTTCAGACAAATATTTATTAATTGCGTCTAGATTTTCTTTTGCCGTATTTTTCTTTTCACTCTTTTTCAATGTTTCCTTGACAAAATCATATAATAGACATTCTATTTCTGAATTGTAAAGAAATTCTTTTGCAATTTCAGCTCCCAAAGAATACAGTTTCACAGAATATTCATCTTTTTCCGGATCAAATCGTTCATATCTGATTAATACATTATAAATATCTTCTACAAGCTGCTGAAACTCTCCAAGGTTCAGCAGACTGTCCGGCAGTACCTGAAAAATAACAATATAGAGAATTGATTTTTCGATGCACACCTTTCTTTCTCTTCGATTTCTCAATTTATCCCCTAAAAAATGAGCAATTTCATGCGTCATACGCTGTTCAAATGCAGGCGGATCATACAATGACTTTTCATTAATCGACACCTTAAGAATCCTATCCGCCGGAAGTTTCTTTTCCTCACGATACGATATGATTTCTACTGCAATTTCATTTGAAAAGCTTGGTGTGAGAATAAATGTATATTTCCGATCTTCTTCATCACCCATAATCCTTTTAGTTTTTTGAATGACAGCCATATAAAATGCCATGATTTTAGCCGGCACATCATAGATTACCGCATTGAAAGCAGTTGCCTGAATAAACTGACGTTCCGAATGCATCGCACTGTTTACCAAAGAATTAATACATGCAAAAAAATCACTGTAGCACTTATCAAAGGCTCTAACTGCATTGTCCTCATCCTCTAATTTCCCAGTCAGATACTCCACAAACTCAATAAATGGCTGATACATACAAAGGACAAAATCCTCTGCATATCGATTTTTTAAAATGCTGAGAATTGAATGCTGCACAGCATAAATCGGAAATTCATATTGCCCATCGTATTTTTTTCCACATTTGTCAAATGCTTCGAAATATTTATTACAAACTTCGTGCATCCTGACACTTGCACAATGGTATGTTTCGTTTTTGCCTTTCGGTTTTCCATCAACATAGTCTTCAGTCAATTTAATTTTCACAAAGGTTTCATGAGTCGAAAAAAGTGCTGAAAAAGAACTGTTTTCCTCTTTGGTCAAATCATTCAGAATATACTGCACATATATCAGCCACTTCAAATCCGCTGTTTCATTCACAATAGAAATATCGTGTCTTCCCAAAAGACCATATTCCTGATAATTCTCTTCTCCAACTGTTGTACTCAGTTTCTCCCGAAGCTGTTTATATTTTTTAAAATTCTGTATCCCAATATTAATGGTTGCGGAAAATTTTTCTGTTGCTGCATATCCAATATTTATGTCTTTATAAGTCATTTGCTGCTTTTCTGCATTAGAAAAAATCTGAAATATTTCCTGAAGCTTCTTTTTATTAAATCCATAAAATGAATAAGAATCTCTGATCAGTTTTTCCCCATCCTCATTTTCCTGATAATTTAATTGAAACATTTTCTTAATATACTGACTGATACTTTCTGCTTTGGACAGCAGGACAATCCCACTGTAGTCAAAGGAAAAATAATAAATCGATTTTTCATCAAGATATTCTTCTTTTAATTTTTTAATAATACTATCAATCTGACTGTCATTGTCTATGTGGATTAGTGATACAAACAGCAGAAGACTATCATCCTGCCAGAACTTTTTGATATATTCATCAGAAAATTCTTCTTTACTGACGTTTGTAAACAACATCAGTTCCTGAACTGTATATTCTTCTAACTTTTCGACACTCTTTCCTGATTCTTTCTGCATCGGTTTCCACAGCTGACGCGGTGAACCATTATACGCTCGTCTAAAAGCATGTACCTGTGGATTTTCCTGTACATCAATAACGTTAATCATATCAAAATATCCCATCGACAGATAATTGTTTTCATTTCCTGTATCCAATGTTTTTGTTTTCGGAACCTGCCACTTTCCGAGCTGCAGAATCTTTATATCCAATTTTTCAACCTTTTTCCACATCGTACCAATCCTCTACTATCAAATTTACACGTCATCTGTAGTAATCACATCTACCGTTTTATCCTCCGAAACTACCACAGCAATTGCTTTTGTTTTCAGTTTATTTTTACAATATTTCATATATTTTCGTGCTGAATTAAACCTTGCGCCCCGCGACGAATCCCCGGCAGCACTTACCTTGCTGTCAAAAATCATTCCAATTCCATAGCAATTTCCTGCTGAAGAAATCAGCATGGCACCATCTATCGAAGATATGCTTTCTACATCCTTTACTGTCAAAGTCTTTTTTTCAATCCTGATTCCAGTAGAATATCTTGTGAGTGCAATTGCCTGTGATTTTGCTTTTCTCTCCTCTAAAATAGTCAGTGTCGTTCCATGCACCTGTTTCATTGCAGCCTTTACAAGCTCACTTATTTTTAAATCATCCTGACTATTGCCAAATATGTTCTTATATTTCTCTTTAAATATGTCTAAAATAAACGTCTCATCATCTATTAAATATTTTCCACATCTATAGTAAACCAATGGCTCATCAAAAATTTTCATTTTCCAAACCATATGTCTGATTATATGAACAACGATGCTTTCCTTAACGATGTTCTCATCAGTCATATCGTTCTCTTCTAATAAACCTACAATCTCCCATTCTCCCCCACTACTTTTTACTGCAACCAGACTCTGGCCTTTCTTAATCAACTGAAGACGCTTTCTGATATTGCGTCTATTTTCCATATTTACCGGCAGGGGCTTCTTAAATTCAATACACAATGCTCCTTTTGGCAATGGCTTCCGAATTACAAAACGCAGAACTGCATTACACTCCGCACCCTCATAATAAGTTCCTGAAATCTCATTAATCACGTTTAAATCAACAGAAAAGAACTGTTTCATATAGATTTCAAAATTTCTATTGGCTTTCCCAATCAGCAAATTACACATTTCCTTTAATCGTGGAAGCTGCACCTTTCTATCGGCTGACGGCTTTTCTCTGAAAATGCGCGCAATCTCTTCACTGAGCCACTCACAATAAGTATTTTCAAGAATATTCAAAAACAAATAATTCATTTTCAAATTCATTACAAATTTGCCTGCATAGTAGATATGAAATATCTCTGTACCGTTCTCAGACAGCCAGCCGCCGATAGGTTTACATACAAAAACATTATCTTCTTTCGATGAATAATGTTTTTGCAAAGTTTCACCTACAAGCATTTCATTCTCCACATCTTCTATGTATTCGATTTTCTCTGATTTCAATTCCTGGATATAATGATCATTGGCAATCCAAAACTCAAAAATCCCTTTACTGGTCAAATCTTTTTCGATTACCATCTGAAATAAATCTATCAATGTTATGTGATATTCTTTCAGCTCATCTAATATTTTATTAAGAATAATTTTCTTATTATCTTCCATGACAAAACCCCTGTATCTCACCATAATTATGTTTATATTTTAGCAAATACGTCAAATTTCTACAATATATTTACTAAAATACAAATATTTTTGTCAGATTTTATGAATTTTTGTCATGTAAAGCATTTCCACTTGACAACTCACCGTACCAGTATTATTCTTAACTTATTTATCAACTCAATTTTTTTATTGACTTTTTTTTTTTTAATGTCTATACTATTATAGACCGAACTTTTACTTGGATGGAGGTGAAAAATTTGGTTGTAAACGGTAAAATTATCGATACTTTAAATCCGGTAACCAATTCTTCATTCAGAACATTACCTCAGCCGGAAGAAGACTCTCGGTATCTGGGAAAACATTTTCCTCATACAGAATTAACTTGTAAAGGTGTTAAATTCAGAAAACTGGCACCACTTAGAAAAGTACGATAATTTTTATACAGTTTAATGGGCACTCCACTTATGATAGACTCCTATCGTAAGTGGAATGCCCATTTTTCTTTTTTAAAAATACTATCTTTTCTCCCTTGCATACACAATTTTTTTTTTTTGGGGGGGGGAGGAGGTATAAAAACAAATACTTCTCTTTAATATCTAATATCCCTTTTTGCTCTGTTCAGCCATATACATCCTGCCGCCATAGAAACCAGTGACCACAAATTACCTGCAGGAAGAATCCATACAAACGGCTCCGTATCGCGCAGAAGATTCAATACAAATCTTGTAACACCATAAATTATCATATAACGTGCATAAATCTGATTTTTATATTGCTGCTGACGAATCTGTTTCACCAGGAAATAGAATATAAATAATATAACAACAAATTCGACTATCTGGCTCGGAAAACGAATTACTGCCGCTTCCGTTTCAAAAATAACTCGTCCCCTGCAGCATCCAAAATAGAAACAGCTTACTTTCATAAGTGCCAGCATAACACATTCAGCCGGTGCACACAGATCCAACATATTTCCCACAGGTATTTTTAACATCATAGAAACAAAAGACATTAGAATCGGCACAAAAAAAATTGCTCCAAAAAAAGAAACACCGTCCCAACGTCCATTTTCTATCCAAAATAATATTTTTGTTCCTGATAATCCCGACAACGTGAGCATCACAGATGCAAGAACAATTTTCCAACCCGTTATATGATAATCCTTTTTCAAATACATCATAGCTATTAACATCAAAACAGTGCCAACGGCTAAAAACCCAAACAGTATCATCGTTACAATACTCCTTTCCACATAATCACTAATATTATTGTTTTTCCTTGATAAGAAAAGCGGTGGCTGAAAAACAGCCACCTGACTTCCATTGCTAAATTAATTTTTTTTCTCGCCAAGCAGCTCCTTCATAATCTCCATACGAAGTGCCTCTTCTTCCTCTTTTTCTCTCAGCGCATCCTCTTCCGCCATGCGCTCATACTTTTCGCGGGAACGTTTCAGAATGTTCATCGTGATCATCACAACTGCCACGATTAAGACAATCGCAAGCATTGCTACCACTACATAAGACATAAACTGTCCTAATGTAATTCCCCATCTGGAGCTTCTGCCGGTAATGCGGTATCTTACTCCATCTGAATCCATCAATGTACTATCTTCATCAATATCATATTGCTCATACATTGTTTCAGGAATCACAGCATTTTCAGTTGAAATCTTTTCAACATCCATACCGATGAAATAATCTGCATTTTTATCAACACCCGCCAACGAAAACCATGCATAATCTTCATGATCCATCATCATCGTATTGATGATTTCATAAGAGCTTCCCTTTTTTTCATATAAAGTTGCAAGCTTATGAGAGCTGTCTAATTTAATACCTACAGTCACATTAAAATTCACTTTACCCGCGAAATTCAAATGATAAACCGTATCACTGGCGATTTTATTTTTCTTATCCTCATCTTTTTCAAGAACAGTTCCCAAATGATAGGTACCGGTAAAATATTCCTCTGACATCTCTGACATATCAATCTGCCAAATAACACCATTTGATGTAATGATTCGTAAAGTCACAAATCTTCCGGCAAATTTTGCAAGCTCTAATGCTTCTACAGTATCTCCTGTGAGCTGAATTTCCAGCATAATTGAGCTGGAATTTCCACCATTGATCACTTCTTCCGTGGCTTCTAATACTTCGTTCCAGCTTGCACTGTCATTTACTGCAGCTTCTATGATAATATTTTTTGCACCATTTCCGTAGGAATAGTCGGTTTCTGTTTTCGTGGTAATCGTAACATTCTCTTTCTGTGTTACTTTTGTTTCTGTATAAACCAGACCATCATCTTTTGCAACAAAAGAGGATTCCGGCATATCATAGGAACCTACAAATCCATTTACATTCGAGTCTTCATCCCTTGAAATGCTCTGTTCGATTTCATAGGCAGTATCATCACTTCCGCTTTGTGTGTAAATTCCATTCAGATTCTCACAATCCTGAAATGCATACTCACCAACCGTTGTAATAGAAGATGCCAATGAAACATCCGATAAACTGCTGCAGCCATAAAATGTCCAATCCGGTAGTTTTTTAATCGGTGCATTCACCGTAGCACGTACAAGTCCTTCGCAATATGCAAATGTCTCAGAGCCCATAAATGTTACCGTCTCCGGAATCGTAATCGAAGAAAGTCCGTTGCAGCGGTAAAATGCTTTGGAACCAATGTTTGTCAGTGAAGCAGGTAATGAAACTGCGCTTAAGGATTCGCACTGATAGAATGCTCCACTTTCAATTGTCTGTAACTCTGAACCCAAGTCCACCTGCAGAAGACTTGTACATTCTGCAAAAGCATATTCTCCAATGGTGGTAACACTATTTGGAATTTGGATACTGGTAAGGTTGGTACAGCCGTAAAATGCCAAATCTCCAATGGAGGTTAAACCATCTGGCAGTATGACAGTGCGGATGTTCTCCGCGCTGTCATACCAAGGTGCCAGAGTTTCATCTTGAAAGTTTTCCATATTACCGGAACCGGAAATGGTAAGGGTTGCACCGGATAAAGACCATGTCAGTTTAGAACCACAAGAATCACGTTCTGCCGCAATCGTTACAAAATGAATATTCATATACAGAAAGCCACCAATTAACATCAACAATATCGTTTTTGTAAATATATACTTTTCTTTTTCTAATTTACACACTTTAATTGATTCCCTTCCTAATATTTTCTTTTTGTTCCTACACATCTCAATCTAACAATGGTGTAGACGAATCATACGGTTCTGGATATTTATTTTTTATCTCATTCACTTTATTGCCTAATAAAGTTTCCACTGCCGTCTGATTATCCATTTTTGTTCCCGATGGCACATTATTTGTTGAACTGTTCGGTGTATAGCTTGCAGTCTGAGATATTCTATAGGTTTTTGTAGTTCCTATAGTAACCTTTTCTCCTTTTTGTGCAAATACTGCTGTCGCAGTATATTGATAGTTTCCTTCAGCAACCTCTAATGTAGTTCCTGGAGTATATGGATTTCCATCATTCAATGTAGTTATCTGACCATCAGATAAGCTTTTTCTTGTAATAATCCAACCAGTTAATTCGTAGGTAACATTGTAACTATTTCCCGTATATTCAGTCTGTTTAATCGTATGCGTGTAAGTGTACGGATAATAGGTTGTTCCTCCACAACTACCTGACTGACTATAGTAATAATACTCTGTATTTACCTGCTCTTTAGTTTCTCCCTCGGTTGCACTTTCATCTGTCTCAATTACTGTGTAATCTGCTACAGTTGGCAGTACTACCTTATTCTTTTTATATGCCATATATTTTGTTTCAGGAGCTGTTCCTGCTGCTTCTACTACAGCAAATACCATTGTTGGAACAGCAGATTCTGCTTCATAAATTGTAACAGTATCCTGCAAATTAACTACTAAGTTATTATTGGAAGTCACCAAATTAATCGTATCAATTTCCTGATACCCAATTACTTCTCTAGTTGTTCCTGTACTACCTAATGTTTCCGTTGCATTTAAACTTTGTGTTGTAAATTTATACGTTACATTTTTTTTAGAATTTGCTCCATTGACCACAGTTACACTAGCATTTTCGAAATTCCCCGCATTGCTTAAACTTAATGTTAATTTAGGCCATGTAATGTTCCAAGCAGAATTCCATTTTCCAGCTAATCTTGCGTACAACCCATCTTCACTAATGTAATTTCTGGTTTCTACGGTATTAGCATTTAGCATCTCTCCAATATTTACATTAAATGTTTCTGTTGGCGCTGGATTCGTAGCTGTTATTTTAACAGACGGTAACTGTCCCCAGTATACCTTATACTCAGGTACAGCATTTGAATTTGTACCTTTAACAGTATACTTCAGTCCTGAGTCTTCCACTGCACTGTCAACCGATACTTTATCACTAAAGCTGTCACCACTGACAGTATATTCCACAACACATCTGTTATACGGACCCGCATATTCAAATCCAAGATTGGATATATCATACTGTGTTGCTGCAGAAACTGATGTGTTTCTTCCCTTCGTATCATCACTGCTTCCGCTGACACTTACCGCAAGCGCACTTTCAGCCTTATAGTCATACTCTTCCATGAATGCATCCGTAGTCATATCTGCAGAATCCAGATAATAAGTAACCTTTACACCACTGATCGCAAGCTTCTTATCATCAATCAATCCATTGATGTCATTTCCTTCATCATCACTAAACGTTACAGAAACACCTGCAGCATTCTGAACACTCATAAATTGAGCGTTCGCATTGTTCAGTGTTGTTTCTCCCACATTTAATGTCACCTGCAGTTCCTCAATCAGCCTCGTGGTAATATTTGCTGACGTCAGATCAATCACAGCAAACTTACTGTTTGCTTCGTTTTCAGAATCATATACATATTCCACATCTTTGTAGTAAATGCCGGACATCTTAAGACTGGTCAGCTGCCATGTTCCCTTCATCTTTCCTGCATCTAACGTAGGAATATCAAAGCTCCATGCAGTCACAGATCTATCCTTGCTGCTGTACTGTTCATCCGTGAGATCAGTATCCCCAATATATGCAGTTTTCTCTGTACTCTTGGCTGTCACAGTCTCCCTTGTATCAAGGTTTACAAGCGTAGCCTCCGCATAGCCTGCTGCACTTGAGTTCTTCACACCAATCGTAATCTTTGTATCTGCCTTGGCATACTGTACATCTCTTGAATAGTTTTCAACATACTCAATGCTTCCCGGCGGCTTCGCAGAAATTGAAGGCGCCGTTGTATAGCTTTCAATATAGTTGTTCTGACCATTAACCTTAACAGTTACCTGCTTAAATTTATAATTTCCTGCCTCACTTACATAAAAGCTTCCCTTATAACGTCCTGAAACAGCATCCCATTTCATTTCTGAATAAAGCCCTCTGACAGAAGAACCTCCTTTTCCATAAAACAGTGATACATTACCAAGACCCGGCAGCTCATTTCCACTGTTATCATAAATTTCTGCTGAAACCTCCAGGGTAATGCCATCCTGATTTTCCTTAAACGCCTCCGGATTCAAAATAAAGTTTGTCGGTGTTGCATTTTCATAAACAGATTTTAAATTAGCCAGTGTTTCTGTATCTGCAGTAATCCACGTACTTGCTTTCAAGCCAAGAATAATTTCAAGCGTTGGCTGCAGTTTACTGTCTAATTCGTAAATTTCTCCATCAATTTCCACATATTCCATCGTATATCTGGCTGATGATGTGAATTTTGCTTTTCCTTTCCACTCACCAGACTGCATACTAAATGATACATTCACCTGATTTCCATCTTCGTCCATGAACATTCCATTTACTTTTTCAGGTACTGTATCACTGGATGTAAATCCTAACGTCATACCGGTTTCGAAAGAACCGTCCGCAGTGAGAATGGTTGCCTGATTGTCTGTCAATGTAATATCATCAAAAGAAACACTGTTTACTGAAATACCGGAAACTTCAATCTCCACTGGTGTGCTAAGATTGTATTCTACACCATCTACCCAAACGGTACGAAGTACATATTTTCCAGCCTTATCAAAGGTAACTTCCGTGCTCCAGTTTGCACCACTTCCGGACAATGGAACAGACTCCTGTAAAACCCCCTGCGTACTGCTGATTGCACGCATGAAGCGAACAGAAACATTCTTCGGTTCCATACCATCAACAGTTACAGTCAAATTGGTCTTTGCAGGATTCTCCTTATCATATTCGAAGGAATTCCGGTCTACTTTTGCGGATACTTCTATGAGCTGACTCATTACATCTTCATCCTTGATGGCTTCTGAATCTTTTCCCGGCTGATATTCAACGGTTGTATCCGTAATATTTCCTGCAGAATCCTTTGTAACAGTCGTACTTTTTAATGCTACAGAGCTTCCAAACTGAATATTTAAAGTTCCCTGAATTTCTCCACTTGCCAATACCATTTCATTTGTTAATCTGGTACCATCCAGGTAAATGAGTGCAGTGATACGAGTCGCTGCATTTTTTGTCAATGCTGTTAAACCATAAATCTTGTTTCCATCCGCATCAGTTCCAAGATCAATCGCTTTACTCTTATCCAGTACCAGAGGAACCGTTACTTTACCTGTTTCTGCGAAATAATTTTCTGTATCCATGGATGCCGAACCGATCATTTTTCCAGATGCATCTACAAATACAACTCTCATAGACTGTAAAAGTTCCAAAAATCTGCTTTGATCAGCCGGTGTATTTGCATAGAAGACATAGCAGCTGCCGCCGCCCTGTGTTGTATTGGTTCCGCCATCTGAGAATCCTGCCATCTGGTCTTCGTTCCACACACGATTGACACCTTCATAACCAATTACAACATCCTGCTGAGAGACTTTCTTCACATAGGTAATCTCAGCACTATCGCCATACTGGGTTTTTACCTCATTTTCAAAATCTATTTCATTGCCGTTTACATCTAAGTAATAGTAGGTTCCATAACGTTCAAATACGTCTTTTGTTCCCGATTCTTCGCCAACAGTTACAGTTGCTGTATATGCCGGCTGCTCTTCTCCGTTGGCATCAGTCACCATAACCTGCGCCTCCGCAGTTCCCATACGAACTGCGCCTTCAAGAGTTAGGTATGCCTGTTCAGCCGTCGTCTCAGTCTCTGTGGTAAAAGTTTCACCTGTTTCTCCATCTACGAAAGAACCGGATTCTGAATTTAATACCTTGCTTCCATCAGAACCTGCATTGGTTCTAACCCAAAGGTCAACTGCCATGGCATAGGTATCCTGTGCAATGGCATCAGTTCCTTTATAACTTCCAGCATCTAATGCCTCAATTGCAGCCTTATCAGTTGTTATTTCAACCGGATGTTTTTTTGCAGATGTTGTAATCTCTGCTTTTATACTTGCTGATCCCAATACCGGAACATTCTTCAGCTTAACCGTAAACACTGGAGCCATATAAGCTCCAATTCTTTTCTCCATACGGAAAATAGCGCCACCGTTAATTACGGCATTATGAGGATTTCTACCATTTGTCAAAACAGATACTGCATTTGACATGCTGCTTAATGAAGAAATTGTTTTTTCATCTAATGTAGCTGTATTAATTTCACAAACCCAGTTAATTTGTGAAACAATATCTTTCCAATATACCGGTTGTCCATTTGATGCAAGATATGCCCAATATGCCAAACTATTCTTCTTTTCAGTAGCTGATAAATCTTCGTAATTCTTTTCTTCATTTTTGCTTTCTTTTAAATATATCGTTAATTGATTATAATCTTTTGCGAACTGAGAAAGCCCACTCAAGCAACTGATATTATTTTTGATATAGTCTGGAAATGAGTTATTTAAAGACGCTTTCATTAACGATTCAACCGTATATCCTGAATCCCCCTGCCCCCTTCCTTTTAATAATTCAAGAGCATCAGCCATATATACATAGCTTTCCGCTGCGGGTTCTGCCACGTTTTCTTTAAAATATTTAAGCATTTCATACAGATTCACTACATAATCTGTAACTTCTAACTCTCCAATAGGTGGCGAGCCTTCCACAAATCTTTCATCAATGATGCTTTGTGCATACAGCTGAATTAAATCTTTTAAAGACCCCATATAGGTTGCACCTGGTTCAGCATCTGCATTTGTCATGTTCCCATAATAATTCTTTGCCATGCTATGCTGCACACCTATCAGTTTATGCAATTCAGCAATTTTTGAAGAACCTTCCAGATTTGTATATTCAACAGTCGAAATTGCACGCACGCCCAAATGAGTTCCGCTCAAATCCGCCATAAACACGCTTTTATCAGTGTCATAATAAACATAAGCAAAATCGTCATCTGTTACCATGTTGCTCACACGTCCATCTTCCCCATATCCCACACCATACAATGGGTTCGATAAAAGGCCTGTTGTACCATTCAACGCTGCAGGTCTTAAAGTAATCTTAGAAAGACCATACGCCGGATCAGATAAATTGACGAGGTTACCCCATGTAATGTTTGCAGCAGTTACGTCTGTATCCTCTGCGGCACTGGAATCTCCTACCCGCGATTTTCCCGGTGCTTCACCTGTTCCGCTTGCAAGTGCAATTTCCAAGCTTCCGTTTGCTGCTACCGTAGTATCAATACTTGTTGCTTCCGGTGCTGTAGACAATGTGATCCAAGCATAAGTTGCCGTCACGGTCACAGTTGCAGCAACCACCAGCATCAGGATTGCTGCTGCCAGCTTCTCCTTCATATGCGGCAGCTTATCTTTATAGTATTTTATTCGTTCTATGGTCTCATTGGTCATTGCCTGCTACCTCCCTGATCGACACTCTTGTACTGTATAAAAAACGGGATTTCCTTTTCATAAAGTATGACCTCGTTCTCTTTCCATAAAATCTTTACACGATAAGTTCCGGCCTCTGCTTCCTTTGGCAGCATTTGAAGCTTTCCCTCCTCATTTTCTTCTACACTGAAGCATTCTACAGCGTTCCATGTGATTTCTTCGCCAACGTTTAACTGTTCAAAGAAAAATTCCGGTGCTATGGCTCCCCATTTTTCAGATTCTGCAAAAAAATATCCTTCTGCTCCGATTACCATCGGAAATGTTTCTTCCGAAAGCTTTGGAAGCGGTATGTATTTCATCGTGTGAGTCTTCCCACCTGCTGTGGTAATCGTAAATTCTTCGTTTAAATCTGTTTTAGAAAGATCCAGAGAAAGCGTCTTTCCTGCCGGAATTAGAATCTTGCCTCCGTTGTAAAGCACATAGTTTTCTTCCTCTATCTGATAACTTGTCATTGCCGGAAAATCTCCTATGATACAGTCTGCGGATTTTTCAGCAATCAGTGTGACTGTTTTTGCAGGATCATACTGGCTTTGACAGTATTCCAGTTCTCCGGCTGCAGCTTCTGCTGTAAGCTCTTCCTGCAGCTTCACAGTTGCAGTATATTCTTTTTCTCCATAGAAAAAAGAAAGTTCAACTGTCAATTCAGTCTCTTCTTTTGTAGTTTCTTCCTCTGTGCCCATTTCTTTTTCTGTATCATCTTCTATTTCTGCATCAGTTTCTGTTGTTGTATCAGTTTCTGTTGTTACAGTTGATTCTGTTCCTGTAGCTGCTTCAGATGTTTTCACAGTTTCAGTCTCTGACTGCGTCTCCGTCACTGTTTCTAAGTCTTCTTCTGCAGAAATTCCCAGTATCTGCCAGTTTCGCATTCTAACTGCAATTTCTGTCGGTTCCTCTTCTGTTCCCGGTGTCTCTTCTGTCGGTTCCTCTTCTGTTCCCGATGTTTCCTCTTCTCCCGGGTTCCCTTCTGTTCCCGGTGTTTCCTCTTCTCCCGGTGTTTCCTCTTCTCCCGGGTTCCCTTCTGTTCCCGGTATTTCCTCTGTTCCCGGTGTTTTCTCTTCTCCCGGTACTTCTTCTGTTCCCGGTGTTTTCTCTTCTCCCGGGTTCTCTTCTGTTCCCGGTGTTTCCTCTTCTCCCGGTGCTTCTTCTGTTCCCGGTGTTTCCTCTTCTGTTTTCGGTGTCTCTTCTGCTTCTTTCTCCAGCCGTTTCATTGTCAGCTGTACAGTACCCTTTCCATTCTCAAAAACGACCTGTTCAGAGTCCAAAGTCACCTGCAAAGTCTCTTCATCACTGGATACCGCTGAAATTGTTCCATCCACACTTCGTGCCTTATCAAGACCTGCTCCCTCAATCGAAATCGGTATCACCAACTCCTCAAAATCAGCATTTACCAAAATCGTCTGACCGCCTTCTACCAGAAGGTCACTTTCAATCGATGCTTCCGCTTCTTTTTTATTTAACGGAATCAATACCACATCATGGTTGATCACACGCGCTGTACTTGGAGTTGAAAAACAGGATACGCCGCCTGCTGCCAATGCTGTGAGCAGTCCGATACATTTCATTGCCATTCTAAGTTTGCAGCTCATCTGTTTTTCACCTCCTCATCTTTTCTTTAGATTTCTCCCGGTCTGGCACTTGCGATCAAATTCAGTGCCGCCGGCAATTCGCTTGTTCCTTCTACTGTAATAAACATTTGTCTTTGTATATAGTTCGTACCTGAAAACTGCCAGGTTACCTCTTCCTCTGCATCATTACAGAAACGGTACACCCAGCCCGGGCCATACATTTCATAAAAGGCAGAGCCCTTTAGCACCTCCTGACATTTGGCTGTATAACTGTTTCCGCCATCATGCAGCGTGATCACATAGTTTTCAGTATTTCCCATCCCTGCCGTCGCAAACATTGCCAGCGACGCGATCTGGTCATAGGTACAATGTTCCTCTTCCTTTGTGCCATTCGATAATACAAATTCAATAACCTGCGTATTTTCACCAGTCACAGCTGCCAAAGCAGCTTCACTGCTCTCCACAGTGGTAATATAAATCTGATCTGACTTTGCCTGATAAGTAAAATTTAATTCCTTACTTATATTCTCCTCATATCGTGCATAAGCTGTCCCAAAGATCAGGATCAGCAATGTACTGCAAAACAGAAGCACAGTCAGAAAACGCATCCATGCTTTTCTCTTCTCACTGAAAATTCCCATGCTCCTGCCTCCTTCCTTATTCTGCGGACGTGTCCCCGCTGTCCGCTGCAGTTTTCATATCATATCTTGTGATCGTATCACTTACCGAATCTTCGAAAGTACCGCCATAGATTTCGAAAGTACCAATATCATTCCATTTTGCACTGGCGCCTCCCTCTGCATCTGAGGAATAGGTGCCGTCATAAAGCAGAATCTTTCCAGGACCTTTTCCGCTTTCTCCAAAAAGCTCTGCGGCATTTGCCTTTTTACTGATTACTTTTGTATTTTCACCTTTGACAATTACTGTCGCTGACCAGTTATAGCCCGCTTCCACATAAATTGCATCTCCGGTATCGATAAAACCGCTGTTTGAAATACCGGCTTTATCCACTGCAATTTCCCCGGTACCGACAATTTCACTATTGTGAATGGTCATGGAACCGCCTTTTAATGCAATTCCTGTATTTCCGGAAATCTTGCTTTCTGTGATCGTTGTAACCGAATCACTCTGAGGGAAATAGATTCCGCAATAGCAGCCTGTCACACTGCTTTCTGAAATGATCAGCTCGGTTCCCCACCGTTCTTGATTTCCCTGTCCGCTGATACCGCTGTAATACTTACTGCTTAAGGTACTGCCCTGTATAATTACCTTTGTCTTTGCATCTGTTTTCTCACCATTTCCCTGTAATACAAGGGTTGGCTGTGCAGTTTCCAATGTACAGTTCGTGATCTGCACGGTGGAATCTCCGGCAGTTTCTGCATTCATATCTTCGATATACACGGCAGTGTCAAAGCCTGTTACATTTACATCACTCAGTACGAGGTTTCCTCCCTGTGACTGGAATGCTCTTTTGTTCATAGCTCCGGCTGTCGTTGCTGTTGAATTTCCTGTAATGTCGCCATTCACCACTGTTAACGCGGCACCTGTCTTCACCTGAATCAGTCCATAGGATTCTTCCGAACCGCGATAACTGATTCCATAACCGTTTAAGTCTAAAATCTTATTTCCGCTTTCGAAGTTCACTGGATTTTCCAGTGATATATCTGACTTCAATGCGACGATATTCGAATTTTCATCAGCCAATGCTTTTAAAAATTCCTGTTCCGTCGAAGCCTCCGTAATCTTTGCAGGTACGGTATTTGCTGTCAGTACAATCGTTACAGTGACACTCACAGGCGTATCAGCATTTGCCAGTGCTGTATCATAAGCGATTCCTTCCAAAATTTCATCCTTTGTGCAAAGGTAAGCCCATACACCATAGCCGTTCTCATCGACTTCTACAGGATAATATATTTGCTCCTGCGTCTTTGTCTCTGTTTCTGTGGTATCTGCATTTTTAACTTCAACCTCTATCGTTACAGCTTCACTGCTGTGAATGACATCTTCATAACCGTCATTTGCCGAGATTTCCTTTAGAAAATCGATTGCTTTCATGCCTTTCACAGTTTCTAACTGTCCTTTATCATTAAATACCGGCTGATCATAATCATAGTCATACTCAATCGGTCGAATATACTCATCTACCGCCACATTTCCTGCACTGCTCTCGCTTGCCCCTGTCACGGTTCCTCGGAAATAATAGCCGAGCATATCATAAACCCACTCCCATTTCAACGGTACATCATTGTAAAAAATCTCATTCATAGTCAGCTTCTGTCCCGGCAGCACGGTATAGGTATAATTTTCCGGTGCAGAGCTTCCGAGATAAATCTTTGAAACCGTTTCTGTGCTTTTTGAAGTATCACCTTCAATTGGTGCATCGAAGGTATACGTTTTGTCTGTATCTGCATAGAAAAAGATGCGTTTCTGCAGTTCTTCTTCCATCTCCGGATTTTCCTCAGTATCCATCATGAATTTTGAAATCGTCACTCCGATCTGCACGGTTTCGGCATCTTCTCCTGAATTATCCACCGTTAACGGAATGATTCCCGAAGTTCCCGGTGCAATCGGAATGCTGTAATTTTCTGCGGTTTCATCTCCCACGGTAATCTTTTTCTCATCAAATCCCCAGCTCTGTGTCTGAAAGGTCAGGCTGCTGGTCTTCGCCACATTCGTAAACCACGCTGCCGTCATCGTGAAGATCAGAACGATCACCAGTAATATCGATGTGGCCAGAATCAGAATCTGCAGCTTGATCCGTTTCTGAATTTCCTGTGTTGTCGTCACATTCTGTTCCTTTTCCATTTAACTCCTCCAGCAGTTCCTTCTTAAGCGCCGCATAGATGGCGTCATAGTCTGCATAAGTCAGGGTTGTATACCCCGGAAGCAGATCTTCCGGCAAAGCGTTCACCGGCTCCGCGGATGCTTCCTCCTTCGCCAGTTCTGCCCTTGCCAGTGCAAGATCTTTTTTTAAATTTTTCACTGCACTTTGCATGATCATGCCGGATACCAAAAGCACCGGAAATACAATGCACAGCAAAAATCCCATTTTCCCTGTAATAAATGATAAAATATCATTCAAAATATTTTCTCTTCCACTGTACCAGGTCACCTTTCCAATCAGGTTGTCCTCTTTTACGTAATGTGGATCAGAAGATACATTGGCATCGCCTCTCGTTTCCAGATAAATCTCACCCTGCTCGTCTGTCTGTACTGCAACCACCCGGTGAGTCACTGTAGAGCCATAAATTTCTGCCACCTTAGAGCGATAGCAGATAATATCTCCCTCCTGTATGTTCTCAATCTTTGTATCCTTGCATAAAAGCAGCGCCCCTGTAGAGATCGTCGGTTCCATACTTCCTGTCACTACCCTGAAAGTGCTGTAGCCTCCGATCGTCACAAAGCCCTTTGATACCACCTGTATGGAAAAGACCAGACAGATCGTCGCTGCAATCGCTAAAATCAAAGACGAAACAATATATAATTTTTTTTCACCAATCATTGATCAGCTCCTGCAAATTCCAAATTTAAGGCAAAGGAAGCAGCTTCTACCGAAGAAGTATTGGTGCAGTCTGCGTCCTGTCCTTCCAGCCATAGGTACATGCGAATCCTCTGCGGTGTGTTAGATGCCAGCGTTGTGATCATCACATCATCTGCTGCACCCGCTGTCATAATCCGGCTTAACTGTTCCGCCGATACGACACCTTCCGCTGCATGATCATATAAGGCTGATGTCAATTTATAAAAATCTCCGCTCTTTACATAAGCATCCAGCTGTCCCTTTTGAAAGTCTGTATAGAGCATGGAGGTTGTTCTCCAGTTATTTTTCCCCTGCACCATCAGTCGATCACTGATGTTTTCCTCCGAAATCGTTGTTCCGTATGGATTATAGCTAAGCGGGGCTGTGATCAAATATTCGCCATCCGTTAAAAACTCTGATGGATGACTGTCTGCATTTGGTTCATAGATGGAAAACTGAAATTCCCCTTGTGGTTTTTCTCCTTTTTCCTGATAAAGCCCAAGCAGTTTCCCGTACTGCTTTACATAAGCATCACTTTCCTGATAGGCTTTGATCGTTTCTTCACCAACGCTTTCTGTATTTACCAGAAAACCAACTCGCGCAGTGGCTTCTGCCATTCCAGGAATGTCATCCAGTGCCACGGTTTCATTTTCCGTTTTTTCATCTTTTGGAAGCTCAATCAAATAGCTGCCTTCTTTCTTTTTCGCATCTGTGGACACACGAATGTTAAATTCCTTGCTTGGTGATACGATCCAGAAGTCCACGTAAACATAGTGGCCGCCGTTTGCTTCCTCTAAATTTGCATACTGAAGCGTACCGTCAACCTCAAATTCTTGATAGTCTTTCAGTTCTCCCGTCGCTTCCTCATAAGTCGGCAGCATCCAGTAGAGGCCGTCCGCTGTCGATACAGGGCTAAGCCCCGCAACTTTTTTTAAATAATCATAGCTTTCGTATTCCGAAAAGTTCAGCTTGCTGCCAAAACTTCCCGGATAATGCACCGTTACCTGCTCTCCATCTACTTCCACTGTCTCTGTCAGATCAGGCGCCACCATAATGGTTCTTCCGCCGCCGATGGCAATGCTGATGCCTCCAACCTCCGGACTTGTGGAAAAGGTAAGCCAGGCAAAAGTTGCTCCGACGATCATTGTCAGAGCCATTCCAATGCTCAATACAGAGGCTGCAAGCTTTAAATATATATTTTTCATTGTTTGCCCCTCCTCATCTGTCTGATCATTCTTTTCCTAACGATTTTTTTGCCAAACGTTCTCTTCGAAGCAGTTCACGTTCTTCCACTTCCCTGCGATAATCCTCTTCTGACTGTTTTCGCAGTCTGCGACGTTTCTCAAGATTTTTTGCAAAGAAGGTCAGTTCCTCTGCATATGCCTGCAGACAGATCATTGCCTGTCTTCGCAGTTCTTCTTCCATCATGATCGTTGCTGCATCGGCAAAATCTTCTTTTTCTCTATGCCACAATTCTTCCTTTTCTCTGCGGCTTGCGATGCGCTCCTCCAGATTTTCTCTAAAAGAAGCAAACTCCTCCTCAAAGATCTGACTCTTTCTCTGATCTTCCTCTGCCTGACGCTTCTGTTCTTCCCGTCTGCGCTCTGCTTCCGCCTCGCGCTCCTTACGCAGCCGTTCTTTTTCCAGTCTCTGCTCGGCCTTTAATGCTTGTTCTTCTGCTTTTCGTCTGCCTTCCTGTTCTTCCACCAGACGCAGTCTCTCAGAAGCCTCCTCCTGCATCAGCTGCTCTCTGGTCAGTTCCTCGATCAGTACCTTGCGGATCTCCACATCCGGAAGGTCATAATCCTCAGTCAGCTCCTCGATGATCTGCTGAATCACCTTTGGCTTGATATACTTTTGTTTTGTTTTTGCAGCTACCGGAATCCTGCGCTCTTTTTCGGTTTCCAGATAGCCTTTTAAGATTAAATAATTAAATAAAATGTTTCTGTAGATATCCTCCTGAAAACGGTCATTGATCTCAGGATTCTGCTCTTCGATCTTGATGCTGTAGCCAACACCTTCATAGCTTTTTAAAAATTCCCACATCTGAAGAATCACACGATAATCCGGATTCTTTTTTAATACATTCGTCTTATTAATGGTTCCGCTAACTCGCGGCAGTTTTGACATCTGCTGTGCAAAATCACTGTTTAAAAGCACATTTAAGATTCTGTAAATGCGTGAAATGCGTGAAAGTACTGCTCCATGCTTATCATCTGTGTCCAAAACACTGTCAATTTCCTTAATATGTACAAACATGTCAAAATGCATCTTCTCCGTGGCACTTTTCATATCAGACTGTACTTTTAGCTTTGCTCCAAACTCATCACTCATCTCTTCCATCAGTGCGTCATGTCTGACTTTTACAAAGTGAAATGCAAATTCCATGGCAGTATAAACCAAACGGTTTTCATAAATTCCAATAGAATCCTCACGATAACGCTGCATAAGTTTTCCCGGTCTTACATCCCCGCTGTCTTCCTTAAAATCTTCCACCAAAGCAGAATGCTGAGCCAGATGTCTGACAGTCTCAGCGCCTGCTTTTTTTGCATTTGCCACATTGACAATCAGCTCCTCCTCCTTAATGACATTTCTTGGAGAAGAAACGATATTCTGCATTCCTTCTAATGCATCCTCAATCTGCTTTACCCATGTAACATCTACAGACTTAATAATTCTTCGATTAGAAAATTGAAGCTCATTGTTTGCGCGTGCAAGGGAGTCCATAAAAAACTCATAAAATTCGGTGCTTCCGATGGCACGAGATATTCCACGAACAAATTTACGATATATGGAATCAATCATAGATTCTTTTTCGATATTATTTTCAATCTCTGCCATCTAAGCATCTCCTTCTAAACTGCATAAACAAATTAGTTATTTTTCTTTAAGATTTCTACATATTCCTTGCAGATTTTCATTTTGTCATATCCAAAGGTACGATCCAGATATTTCGTAAAATTGGTTAATTCATCCTTCATAAATCCTAAACTCAGGGATTCAAATTTACGAAGTACTTTTTTGGCTACGATAAAGTCTACCGCCTGAATTTCCGTACCGCCGCATGCGATAAAACACGGAACGAATTCTCTGATCTGTTTCATAATACGGTTACCAAATGCCAATCTAAAGGTTTTGATCAGATAAAGGTTCATATCCTCTAATTTTTCAAGAATTTCATCTGAAATATGATAACTTGCTTTAGCATCATCAAACAACTGATTCAAATGATCCGTAGAAATACATACCGGCGGTACCGGGTCACATTCAAATGCGTCTGCACGACTGTCCAAATCGATTGGGATCGCACGGTCATATACCTTATCTGCAACAGCAAAAGTAGAGTCATCATTGTTGATGGTTCCTACAAACCATACATTGTCCGGAATTGGAATGCTTCCGCCATCGATGAGTACCGGGTCGTTGTCCCATACAGCAGTGACAATATCAACCTTCCATTCCTCCTTACGAGGCATTTCCAGAATGGATAACATTTCTGCGAAGTAATATTCTACACGGGCGATGTTCATTTCATCCAGAATGAGGATATGCGGATCGCGGTAGAAGTTGGCTTCATATATTGCTCTTAAGAAATCTGTTTCTGTATATTTCTTTGTAAATTCGTTGAAATATCCATACAGCTCGGTACGTTCACGCCAGGACGGCTGCACAGATACAACGGTGGTATCTAACTGTACAAATTTGCCAAACGCATACGGCAGAGAGGTTTTACCTGTACCGGAAATTCCCTGCAGGATAATGATACGGCTGGTTCCCATAGATGCCACAAAATAGCGCATCATGTCAATGTCATAGTACAGATGAAGCTGTGATGCCGCATATAAGCGGAACTGCTCACAGAAGGCCTCCAAGGTAATGTTATTGTCATAAACCGGTGCCTGATATTCTGCTTTATAGAAATTATCCACACTTGTCAGACGGAAGAATCGGCTGTCTGACGGGTCAATACATGGAGACTGGAAAGTATTTCTGTTTTCATTCGGTACAAAGCTGTCTGCCGCTTCCCCGTTTTCTTCCTCTGCGTTTTCCTCACCCGGTATCTCCAGATCAAGATTTCCGGCAGCTCCGCCAAGCTCTGCGATACGCATCTGCAAAAGCTTATCCTTCTCAAAATTTGCTCTCATCAGATCTCTTTGAAGATTTCTGACCTGCTTTGCCAGCTCATCATATTTTTTCGCTGATACTCTAAAGCGGAATACCTTACGGAGCAGCTTCAGAATTGCTATAACAATCGCTACAGCAAGGGCGATCAGCACGATCTCTGTAATGATGAGCATGATCCACTCACCAGTGGAAAAGCCATCATCGTAAGAACGGATAATCTCTAATCGCATCGGAAAATTAAACAAATAATTCATGAAATTGAAGAATGCCGCAAAAATATCCAGCAATGCGCCGAACACTCGTCCTACATCCTGATAAAAATATTTGAGAAAATTATCCATTTTTTACACCTGAGTACCTTCAGCCTTTGCCTCGGCTTCCATCTCTGCTTTGATCTTTGCGCGTATTTCTGCTTCCATCTGCGCTTTTCGCTCTGCTTCTGCCTTGGCTGCCGCTTCTGCCTCTGCTTTTGCTCTCGCTTCTGCTTCCATTTCCGCACGAATGCGTGCTTCCATCTCTGCTCTTTCTTCCGCAAGACGTTCTGCTTCTGCTTTCGCTCTTGCTTCTGCCTCCATCTCTGCACGGATACGTGCTTCCATCTCTGCTCTCTCTGCTGCAAGACGTTCTGCTTCTGCCTTTGCTGCCGCTTCTGCTTCCATCTCCGCACGAATGCGTGCTTCCATCTCTGCTTTTTCTGCTGCAAGGCGTTCCGCCTCTGCCTTTGCTGCTGCTTCTGCTTTTGCTCTTGCCTCTGCTTCTGCCTTCGCTTCCGCTTCTGCTCTTGCTCTCATTTCTGCTTCGGCAGCCATCTGTGCACGGATCTTAGCTTCCATTTCTGCACGTTCTTCTGCTAGAGTTTTCACTGATGCAGCGGCCGGTGTTTCTGTCATCACCTGCTGTAGCGGTTCAGCTACTTTCGTCGCTTCTGATGCAGCCACGCCGCTTGCAGCCAGAATTTCTGCTTTTAATTTATCACGCAGTTCCTGCTCCAAACGCTCCCGTTCATTTTTACGGGTTGCCTCGATTTTTCTCTTTTCATCTTCCACAATATCTTCTGTTTTTCCGCGCTCCTGCTCATACAGCAGCTTGTTTTTAATATTGTTGTATTCAAAAAGTACACGGAAGAACTGAATCAGGTGATACAGGAAGAAAATTGCAACCGGAATTACAATTACGATTAAAAATCCTGTAGAGGTCTGAAGATAATCAAAAATCTTACCAGCTCCTGCAAGCTTTTTACCGCTGTAAACGCCGACGATCTCTGACTCATGTACGGTCAATGCATCGGCTACGGTGTTGTTATCACCTTGGGTTTCAAAGATCAGATAGCCGCCGCCATCGTAGATCTGTATGATTCTATGGGTATTTAATACTCTCTGTCCATCGATAACCGTCCAGTATGTAATAATATCTCCGATTTCCAGTTCACTGCTGTCCTTTACAGCTTTGTCAAAGATCAAGTCTCCGGACTCAAAAGTCGGATACATGGACTTTGTCTGAATTGAAAATACTCTGACGCCCAGAATGCTTGGTACGCCGTTGCCCGAAGTGCTTACAAAAGATACATAGGTACAAAATGCCGCTAAAATAATCGCAATCACCAATACAATATTTAATACCTTGTTTGCAATCGTTTTTGCTTTGCTCTCCTCCGGCATATATTCTTCAGACATGAGGTCATCAGGATTGATCTTTTCCGGCTTCATTTTTACCAGTTTGTCCTTTATGGATTCCATATCAATTTTCTCAAACATGAAATCTCTCCCTTCATGATCGTATTCATAAGTTTACCTTCCCGGAATATCTACCAGTCCGGACTGGCCGCCATATTCGGCATCTAACTGCAGATTTGCGATAATTTGCGCTTCGTCGATCAGATTGGTGCAATCCACATCCTGACCCTCCAGCCAGATATACAGATCGATCTTTACCATGGTATCCGCATCCAGTGAAAACAGATAGGTATCTCCGACAAATTCTCCCAGACTTTTCACTGTCACGTCCTTCTGCACCGGATAGGCTTCGCTCCAGCTCGATGCAGTCTGATAAATGACATATGCAGTATCTTCGTATAACCCGCCGTCCACACTTTCCGTCACCACCTCTCCGGTAATGTTTTCATCAATGTGAACGTCGAAATTTGGCTCATAAATATAAAATTCGGATTCATCCAGTGCTCTGCCTGTAAAGTCATCCACTGGGGTGATCCGGATTCCGACACGAATCGCTGTTTCCGCGCCCAAACCTCCGTCATCATGTAAAATCGTCTGATCATTCCAGACCGGAGTTCCGATCACATAGGTTCCTGCAGTATTCACACCTTCATTGACCTCTACGGCCTCTCCTAAAGAAACCGATACATCTGTATCTGAGCGGGCGTAAAATGTTCCTTTTACATAATAGGCATGTGCATCATTGCGATTGGCGTTTTGCTCATCAGTTAGAAGGGTGTAACGGTTTTGGATCGTTCTTCCGTCTTTACCATAATATGCTGTCACAAAACTGTTTTGCTTGGCAGACCAGCTTGCCGGCTGCAGCACTGTCTCTTCTCCAATGATATTTTGAAAATCTAATACCTGTCCCCATTCTTCCTCCTCTGCATCATAGTTTTCAGCCAGCTGTATGCCTACACTGGCGGAAACATACATTTCCATACTGCTGACGCGAGGTGTCTGAGATAAGGAAAACCATGTATAGCTCGCTGTTACCAAAAGAACCAAGAGTGCAAAAAGAACATAAGCATAGATCACAGTGCGGCGTTTCTGCCGCTGTTGAAATGACAATTGTTTCAATCTGCAAATTCCTTTCTTTTTGTGGTAAAATCCCCTTTTTCATTAACAGCAAATGAGAAAGGTCTTTAAACAACTTTTTCCACCCTCCCAGCAAGGCTGGGAAGGGTGGATGATAGTTAAAAATTATAATTAGCCTTCACTTGGCACTTCAGAACCAGTGTCTATTGTACCACCAGATTCACCACTAGGTGTGTTTTCACCACCTGTTACTTCTGTCTGAGTATTATTTTCTGTATTAACTGTAACAGAAATTGCATTCATATAATTTGAAGATGTTAAAAGATATTTTGGTCCACCATTCAAACTATAGTAAATTTCTTTGTCAGAGCCTTCATAAATTGTTACTCCGGTCTTAACAGTTCCCTCATAATCCCCAATTTCATATGTATCACCAGCTACTGCCTTCTGTGTGAATGTAACAGAGGAATCAATTGCTGCCATTCCGCCATTGGTTCGCATTCCGCTGTTTTCCATAGGAACTAATGTTGCGGTACTGCTGAACTGAAGATTTAAAGAACCATACATTGACTGCGCTGCATTGGCAACCATTGTATTATCCACAATCTCACCATCCAGATAAACAATGACTGTAATTTTAGAAGCAACATTCTGAGCCAGAGCTGTAATCGTCTGGGATTCTAATTTATTACCCAAAGTAATATAACCGTCTCTATCCACTGTATAAGAGCGTAAATTTAAAGGAATCTTTAACGTATCATCTGTTGACACTGTTGTGCTCTTTTCTTCTGTTTCACTTGAATATGTAATGACACCATCCGCTCCGGTTGTTGCATTAATATCAAGTGCGCCAACTGCAAGCAGATCATAGTTATCATCCGTAAGGTTCGGCTGTACAAATGCCACTCTGATCGCACTCATCAATGCACGAACTTCTCTCAGTGAAAAGCTATTAACATCAGTTGATGTGAACTGCATATAGGAGCCGGAGCCCTGTGTTGTTGTTGCTGTTGATGCATCACCTGTGGAATTATAAACACGCTGCATTGCATCGGTCTGCAGTAATAAGCTGGAACCTGCTGCATTCGTTCTAAATCCAAAGTCAAGCATGTAACCATAGGTATCACTTAAGGACACTGTAGATTCTCCGCCTACGGTTGCAGCAGGCGCGCCCGCAGTCTGAATCGCAGCAACAGTTACTGCCATATATGCTTCAGAATCTGTTACTTTCTGCGTCATAGTAAATGGAGCTGTTGCAGTTATACCTTTGTAGCTAACTGTAACCTTACCGGATACATTATATTTTCCGCAAATTTTTGCCAGTTTATAATATACACCTGCATCTCCGGATGTATTTCCGAACATCGCGATTTCTACATTAATACTTGTTAAATCACCATTCTCAGGAATGATAGATCCAATAAGGTCATCTTTTGTTGATGTAGCAACATCTTTGCCGTTAATAGACATATAATCCTGATCAACAAGTGGCTGAAGAACATTATTTACCTGTTCCCATGTCAAATCAGTTGATAAATCTTTTACTGATTCATAATTTGTAGATGCTGTATTCAAAGCATCTGCTGTTGCCTTATAAGTTGAAATCGCATCTGCTATTCCTGATGGAACCATTACGCCTGATACACTTGACAATGTATCTAAGCTAGCGGCTTCTATTGCTGTTTTCAACGTTTTTACTGCATCATCGCCAAGATCATTTGTATTCGCTGCACTCAAGCTGTATGCTAACACTGCATTTTTAATCGCAGTTTCTGCATAACCATTTGCAGTCGTCACACCATCAATAATGCTTTTCAAATTCGACAGATAAGAATTACTAAAGGAAGTCGCTCCCTGTACTTTATCTACCAGCAACGTAGCAAGCGGCTGCGCATTAGCACTCAAAGAGGTCTGTGCCGCTGATTTTGCATTATTGGTAGCTGCATTTGCTGCTGCTAAAGCTGTACGGTAGGTTGATAATCTTACTGTTGTTCCTGAAGATGTACCAAGGGCACGTACCCCCGCTGCATCCTCATCATAAGTCCATGCACCTGCTGCATATGCTCCAGGATAGGTAGCTGTTTCTACTTCAATCACACGACCGTCACTTCCATAAGATGGTGCATATAATGGAATATTTCCAATGGTTGTGTTTTCAATATTTAATTTAGAAGGCATGAGTGTAATGCTGCTCAAGCCATAGGAAGATGAACTTAAGTCAACCAAGTTACCCCATGTCTCATTTGCTTTCAATACATCTGCAACAGCCATAGAATCTCCAACCTGAGAAACAACTCCCAGATCTTCTGCTGTGCTGGTATATGTGGTTGGGTTCAACAACATCATTTCCAAGTTACCATTTGCGCCAACATTGGTTGTAATACCGGTAACTTCCGGTGCTGTAGATAACGTAAACCAGGCATAAGAGGAACTAACCATCATGATCGCAGATACCATCAGCATGGAAACTGCCGCCATCATTTTATTGCGAATTCCGGCTGGCATCTGGATTTTTTGCCTTTTTTTCGCCATTTTCTTATTCTCCTTTCGAATATATGTCAAACTTTATGAACTGTATTTTATGCCAATGGGTTCATCAAAGCTGTATTTGTTGCAGGTGTTAATGTAACATCTGTTGCAAACTGTAAGTTTAATGTACCTGCCATAGACTGTAAGGTTGATGCAGCTACACTTGCATTTGTAAGCGCTGCACCATCTAACCAGACGATTGCACTGATCTGTGTCGCAGCATTTTTGGTTAATGCCTGGATCAATGTATTATCTGTACTTTCATTCTTTGTTGTTTTGGTGGTTGTTTTCCCGTCTTCACCTGTAGATGTGCTCGTTGTAATTGTATAGAGCTTTAATGGAATCTTATCTGTCGATGTCAGCTCAGTTTTTCCTTCTGCAATATTTGTAGTATCCAAGCAAGCTGTTCCTACAACAGTCGGTGTTCCACTCGCTTTGCCGTAATCCTGTACAAAGGTAACTCTGATTGAATCCAGCAATCCCTTCAGATCAATGCCAGGCTGTACAGCTGCAAACTGCATATAACTGCCACCGCCCATTGTTTCTGTATTTACACTTCCACTGATACGCTGAACAGCATCTGTTTGAAGAAGTAATTTCCCTGCGGTTGTACCATTGGCAGTATTTAATCTAACTGCAAGATCCACTACATATCCATAGGTTGAGAATTCTGTGCCTTCATTCAATCCAATGGCACGAACACCATATTGATCATTTACCACAAATTTTGCTGCATCTGCATCCCAGGTTCCCAGCCCTGCTTTTGCAGTTGATGTCTGTGCAATTCTGCCGTCTTCCCCATACACAGGTGTTGTAAGGTTTATACCTCCATCTGCTGTTGTTTCCAACACTGCCGGTAATAAATTAATGTTATTTAAACCATATGATGCATCACTTAACTGAACAATATTTCCCCAAGAGGTATTCGCATTTACGATACTCATGCCATCTGATTCGCTAGAATTTCCGGCACCTGCTTTAATTTCTGTCAAGTTACCGCTCGTAGGCATCAATGCAATTTCCAAACTGCCATTTCCAGCAACGGTCGTACTGATATTTTTTACTTCCGGTGCTGTTGAAAGTGTAAACCACGCATAGGTTGAGCTTACCATCATAATGGAAGATACCAACAACATCGATACTGCAGCCATCATCTTATTCCTGATACCTGCCGGCATGGCCACTTTTCTTTTTTGTTTCGCCATTTTTCTTACTCCTTTCGAAACTTTCTTCTCTCATTGTGCGCGTATATGACTCCCGCCGGAGTTATATTAAAATAAATTTATGGAACCCACAGCCCATCTATTTATTATAACATACTTTTTCACTTGATTTTGTATTCTCTAAAATACTATCTGCATTTTACTTGAACTTTAGACCATCGAAAATCCTCTCGATGAATGATTTTAAAAATCCATCTTCTTCTATTCGTTCATTTTCACTATCCAGACGAAAGCGCATTTCCACCCCGGCATGTCCTCCGATCAATTCATCTGTTGCATCCGGATCATCTCCTTCTAAATAGAGCACAACCGTATATTTATGAATTTCCTGCGGCTCTACAGCCTTTTTCTCTCCTTCCGCTACCTTCGCCTCTGAAAGAAACGCATCCGGTATCACACGATAAAATGTTCTGCGCCCCTGCTGTGCGATCACCTCGAACTGATCACTGTCCGGCGCAAGTTCCACAAGCTCCAAATTGCCATATCCTCTGGTATTATCTCCAAATTCCGGCAATGCCTCTTTCTTTCCTGTCGTATGATTTTCTTTTGCATAAATTCTCAGATCTCCATCTTCAAATAAAAGTACCCATAAGGCTTCCGAAGTGTTAAGACTATCTGCCGTCAGATCTAAACTCCATTTGTAATCTACAGTATTTTCTCCTTCATTTCTAATATAATAAGTATATGCAAAATAAGTATCGTTATGTTCTCCATCGATTTCATCCACATCCAATGGGATATGGCTAATGGAGATGCACGGCACTTCCTCTGCCGGATTGGCAAAAAGCTGTGTGGTCGGACTGATAAATTCTATTGAATCACTCAGCGTGAATCCTTCCTTAAACATTTCCTCCGACAGATTGATAGTATATTTGCCACGCATATACTGTACTGTAGAAAAAATGAACAGTACAAACAGAAGTGCTGCCAAAAAACCTATCAGCGAACCTAACCAATGACTGAAAAGCCACGGCAGCAGTGCACCGCCTTTTCTGTCGAAATATAATCCCAGGGTACCTGCAGTCAGTTCAAACTCTCGCCTGCTCTTGATCCCCCTCGCCTTCATCTCTTTACGAAGCTTCTTTCGCCCTGCTTTGATAGCCTTTACTTCATCTTTGGAAAGCTCTGCCCCGGCACGTTTCTTTTTAAACAGTCCTCGCTGTTCTCTCTCTTCTCTGGTAATCTTCAGAGGTTTTTCTTTTGATTTTGCCAAGATTCACCCTCCTTTTTACCTATTCACTTTTCATCAGATAACTGATCAGCTCATCCTCGTCAAGCCATGCTTCTCCCGACGGCCAGTCGATGACTGTAATTCCGGACTTTTGCAGCTTTTGCACATTGTCCGAAATGTCTGTCTGATCCTTCGCAAGCCTTACATGAGTAAAGCCGATTTCCCTGATCAGTGCGATCGGCAGATCCTCCGGATGGTAATCATCCAGCATCAGGGTAATGCCCTGCTCTATGTACTCTGTCAGCCTTGCATTTACTGAGCGATCCTTTCTAAGCAGGCTCTCAGGCACTGCCACCAGAAGCTTTTTTCTGTCAATGGCTGTATCTTCATACATCTGCGCCAGCCGTTCCCCATGGTTTTCTCCTTGATAAAATTCTGAAAACATAGGAACCAGGACGCCGCCTGTATAAATCTCACAATTTTTCATTCTTGCAAGCAGATCTGCTGCTTCATAAAGCAGATAGATACTTGCCTCTTTTAAAAGACCGGTTCTAAGCAAAAGCGCTTCCGCTTCTTCTGCAGTTTCAACTCCGCCAAACCACGGAACTGCCTCAAAGACAAATGAGGAGGTTTCTGTTCCGGCAACGATCTGACGATATTTTAACCCCAGAGGACGTCCCGGCCGCTTTTCCACCAAAGGAACTGTCTTGGGTTTGATTTTTGTATATTGGATATATTTTTTATAAACATTCCGAAACTCTGTCTGTTGGCTTTTAAAGACTTCCAGCAACTCCTCAGAAAAGCCTTTTCCCTCCTGTGCAAGCAGAATATCCACTGCATCTTCGTAAGGAGTTTCCGATTTGCGCTCACAGATCAAGCGGTCAAACTCCTTGGCAAGTCCAACAATCTGTGCGATCAGGCTGATTTCTTTTCCTTCATAGCCATATGGAAATCCACTGCCGTCCCACCGCTCCATATGAAGCTCACAAGCTTCCTGGATCATTCGGTTTGGTACATTGTCACTCTCTTCCTCGTTTTCCTCTCCCTGAAGTCTGGCTACCAGATTTTTTCCATCTACAACATATTTGCAGTAGCGGCTTTTTTCTTCATCTGTAAAACGCTCACTCCATGCCGGATAATTTTCAGGATCAAGCGCTTTCCCAATCTGATGGTAAAATCCGCATTTATATGCCACCTCTGAGTATGAGGCTTCCAGATATACCGGGCTGTCGTGATCCTTTAAATAGGCAGAGGATTTGCAGGCTCCTTCAAACAGAACCTGTGTGTAGTCAGCAACTCTTACGGATTGCTGTCTCATCACGGGGGTCAGGGCGCGAAATGCTTCATCCCAGTTTTTAAATCGCTTCGTTTTAAAAAGTTCTTTAATTATCTGCGTTTTTCTCACCCCCTGTTAGTCGTCGTCTTCGATACGATAGTCAACCATAGGGGCGCCATCGTAATTATTTTTCCTGCTTTTTGTCTTTCTCCAGAAATAGAGTGCTGCTACGACAAAGACAAAAACTGCCAAGATAGGTATGATCCATTTCAACAAGCTGAAACCTTTCTGAATTTCATTGCCTGACTCTTTCGAGAGTTCCTCTGCGACTTCTTCTGAAATTATCTCAGGCTCAGCAAGCTCAATCTCTAGCTCTGAATGCTCTGCATTGTTCTCTTCTTTATTCACAGAATCCAGCTCTTCCAGACTCTCTTCCAGTTCTTTTGCTGCCTCATCAACAGACTCCTGATTTCCACCTTCTAGCAGAGCAAGACCCTGATTCATTTTGTCGAGCAGCTCCTGCATCATTGACAACTGTTCATCAGATTTAATCGCATCAGCAACCTCTCCCAGCACTTCTTCCAATTCTTCTGTTTCTACATTGATATCAAAATCAAACTCCGTATTAAAGTTAAAATCTCCACCTGTACTTTCCTGATTGGAAGAGTTTTCCTCTGATACGTTTCCTGCTTCAATCTCTACCCTACAAATATAATTTTCAGACTTTTCGGAATAATCCTCATAAACACCTTCGGCATTGGTTACACCACCATCCAGTTCCAGTACATAAGTACCAGCAACCGTAAATTTCATGGAAATTCCCATGGTAACATTCATTGGTTCTCCAGAACTTGCAAGAAATATCTTGTCGCCTTTTGTCATTCCCTGCGCGCTTTGATCACTGCACACCACATTCACCGACTGGATAACAGCACTGCCTTTCTCCGGCTTTTTTATCACTTGAAAAGTACCTTCCAAACTGTTGATCTGCTCCAGAGACATCTCTACGGTACCTTCCAGAGCGGAAAGTGATGCTTTCGGAGCCGTCTGGTTTTTCTGCCATGCAGCTGCCTGCACATTCAGCATTGGACAAAGTAACAGCGCTGCTGCCACAATTGGTATGAATCTTTTCATTTTTTTCATAACTCCCTCCGCCTACTGCGCCAACACACTGGTATAGTGCTCTGTATCCCAGTAATTTAGCTTTCTTAAAATTTGCCATACGTCATTAGAATCGGTACAGCAGCCATTTCCATTTACATCGGCTGCATATTGTGAGACCTGATCTCTTTCAGCAAGCGGCATTTTCATATTTCCGCTATAGCTTGCTGCTATGATCCAGCAATCATTGGTATCCAGTTTGCCGCTTTTGTTAACATCTCCTAATAAAATGATCTGGAATGTCGTTGTTTGTGTTTTTTGATTCTTGTCAACAGCAGTGCACGTAATTGTGGAACCAGTTCTAACAAGTTCCTCTGCATTTAAAAATCCCGCACCATTTGGTGTCATTTCCCCGATTTTCACCTCAAAACCATCTTTTGCAGTAAACTTTACAAGTTTCATAAAATCCGAAACCGTAATCCCTTCCGGCCGAACATCCAAATAAAGATTCGTTGTCTCACTGTCCACATAGGATTCCTGATAACCTTTTATTTTGTGTGTACTTAAATCTGCTTCTGCATTCACATTTGCCTCGAGAACAATTTCCTCTCTTACGATTTTCAGCTGTCCTGTCAGTTCATCAAATAATGTATTCAGATCCTCTTTTGTAAATGTATAAAATCCTTCAGTACCATTTTCAACTACTTTTGATCTATCTCCCGTGATCCAGTAAATATATTTACACTTCGCATCTTCTTTTTCAGAATATGCTGGAAGTTTGATCGTATATGATTCTGCTCCTGTATATTGAATTTCTTCTTTATATTCGTCCGCCGGTACGCCCTGAATCGTCACAACATATTTCTTCGGTGAATATACCAGAAAGATCTCTGCATTCTGTTTCATGGTGTCTCCCGCTACCGGAAGCTTGATCGGACACTCATAATATACCCTTTCATCTTTGCTAAGCTCTGTATCAGCCAGATGTTCAACAATTTCCCTGATCGCCACCTCATCATTTTCTGTAAGAACGTGCGTATTTTCTTCTTCTAAAGAGTAAAGATAGTTTTCACTTTTCGGCAATCGATTTCCAACTTTGATCTTGATAACCAGACAGCCCGTATCCCCCTGATTTCTCTGAATCTCATTAACAGCCCAAATACCATCTGCCTCAAACTGAGAAGTTTCTCCTTCCAAGGAAATCAAAGTGTTGATCAGTTCATCGTATGCCTTATCTTCCATATCTACATAATTTCTGATCACGGAATCCTCACCATTATATTTCGCAAGTTCATCAGCCAGTGCTTTCAGTTGCGGAAGCAGTTCTTTTACTCTGTCAAATTTTTCCTTATAAGAAATAAAAAGCTGATTGTTTAGCAGGCTCTCCACCTTTGGTGAATATGCAATGACATTCATACATTCATACACAATCTCTGCCTGCTTTGTAATTTCAGAAAGAAGTCCCAATTTTAAGCATTCCGCAAGTGACCAGTCTGTATTCTTGCATTCTTCCAAATAACTGTAAAGCGCAAGCTCTGATTTTGAAGTATTCCAACCGCCACCTCTTTTTTCATCTTTCATCAAACGTTCAATGCACGCTGTTGTATCTTTTTCACCTTCTACCTGTGATTTTAAAAGATTCAGATAAGTTGGCGTCATCATTGTTTTGACACCAGACAGTTCTGTATACAGAGTCTTTGCACTAAACTCTTCGGAACTATTTAACAAACGATTCAGTGCTGCGGTCTCTTCTACAAGATTATGAGGTAGATTTAGTGCTTCCCTCACTTCTGACTCTTTCAAAGGCTGATCACCTAACACTCCGCCTTCTACCTTTTTGATTTCCAACTGATATCTTACATTTACGTAAGAGAAATCATCTCTCGTCCAACGCGCAATGCCCTCCTCAAATGGCACCTCCAATGGTTTCTCTTCTCCGTCTATCTTCACCAGTGCTGTTACCGGCTCCCAAGTCATGCCTAAAATTCCGGCACCAGAGCTTTCTGCTTGAATATAGTAGGTTCCATTTTCAAACATGATCTCGCTGACTTTTCTGCTGTCCGGCATGCGAATCTTTAAAGTTGGGCTTTTCACTGCTGTATTCAGCAAAATACTCTTCACATCATCACTGAACCCATAACGAATATCCGTTGTCAGCAAATCGTAAAGTCTGTATTCTGCTTTTTCCGCACCCGTTGTCTGCGAAATGGTCACAGACTGGCGGATTACCATTTTAGATCCTTCGCTATAACTCATGGTCGTACCGTCTTCCAGTTCTGCCACATAATCATAGCTGTAGGATTCTTCTGGACTTTTTGGTAATTCCAGCACATATCCAAATGGCACTTCTTTGTTTCTGTCTTCGCCAAAATTTCTCTTCAGCGTATATTTTTTCGGTGTATAAAAAACATTGTATTCAATATTTTCTTTTAATTCCTTTGGAAGACTGCTTTCCTTCCGTTCATAGTTCATGGTGCTGATCTGATATTCACTGTCTATATCATTCCATGAAGATATAATCTGTTTTTCAATACCTAAATCTTCAATCGCCTTCCTGATTTCCTCAGTGGTACTGCCTGCTAAAAGTTTCACTGTGGTTTCAAGTGGCTCCAATGATTTCAGTGTGACATCCTCTACATTTCCTGATGTAACCTCCGCACCTATTGAAATCTTGGCCTCATAGTATGTAATCTCACACTTCACGCTGATTTCGGCTGCAGGGAGCGTTTCGGTCTCGATGGCAGGCATTTCCAGCTCAGAGTTACGCAGACGATAAACTGCTGCTTCGAGGGCGGCAAAATCTTCGTCTGTGTAGGAGTCGGAGAAAATGCGATCCTGAACGTTTTGGTCGAGGATGCGCCAGTTGGAAGAATCGGCAAGGAGCGCAAGTTCACCTGGCTTAAGCGTGGTTCCCTGCATTCCTCTTAAAACGGATCTGATACTTTTTATCTTTGTATATAATTCAGCATCAATATCCTTTAATTTGTTACATATGATACTTAAATTACTGTCTTTCAGGACATATGTATATTCAAGCAGAGATTCACTTTGTTTTTGTAATTCCGTTCCCTTATCCAATGCATAGCGTACCGCTTGTCCTCTATAGTTTGAAAAATATTCTTCCTGCATCCTATAAAGAACCAAACATTCTCCATTATCCACATATTCCTGATATAACGCCTGAATCGCGGCAATGACTTCCTGATCTTCCTCTGAATCAAAAAGAGGGATTGCTGTTTCTTCGGTCTGCAAAACCTCATTTTCCACAGTTATATCTGAAAACTCTGTTGTTTTTGATTCAGATATTGACGCAGCTTTTTCTGTGTATTCAACACTAAGCATTTCATAAAGAGCCGGAATCATAGAGACAAACTTCGCCAAATCCTGCTCCAATTCTTTAAAACTCTCTTCCAGATTTTCAGCTGTCTGAGCTAAAATCTGTGGAATTTCCAGAATTCTTGTCTGCTCATCTGCTGAAATATCAAGATTTAACTGATAAATTACATTTACCCTGTAACTGTTTCCGCTATATGTAAACGCACCGTTTGCGTAATATTCAATCTCATTGTAATAGCAGACCTCTGCCGTTAAAGGAATTACTTCCTCTTCGTCTGCCGCACTTAAAATTGCTTCTGTTGGCATCCATGAAAAACCGTTTGTATGTAATGCTTTTGCATAAATACACTGATTCACATAATCCACCGCTACCAGATTATTTTTTCCTTCTGTTTCATTGTCATAAGGTGTAAAAAGCGTATATTGCGCCCCACCATCTACGGACGGGTTTAATAAAACCGCCGTTTCCAACTCATCAAGTCCATAGTATCCGGCTACAACCGCTGCATCTCTTGCAGTCCATATGAAATTTTCCTGATCATAAGTACCGGCTGCTTCCGCCAGATCTGCGGATGTTATAAAAATCATAAAAGCCAGAACTGCTGCCACGCAGCGTTTCCATACTTTCACTAAAGTTTCCTCCTAAAATGCAGATTTGGAACAGAGCTAGAAGCTCTGTTCCAGGTCTGCCGTTTCAAATTTTCAATTATCAAACAATTATCTTGTTCTCAACTCAAAATTTCACTATTTTGTTCTTCTTTTCTTTACTGCAACTGCTGCTACAACTGCGATGATTGCAATACCCATTACAGAAATCCATAATACTGCATTGTTTGCATCACCTGTCTGTGTACCTGTTGTAGATGTTGATGTTGATGGTGCGTAATATGTTCCTTCATATTCTTTATCAGAACTGCTTGAGCTACCTGAGCTGCTTGAGCCACTTGAGCTGCCACCCTGGTTGCCTGAGTTTCCACCATTGTTATTATCATCATCTTTTTCTGGTGCATCATCTTCTACAAAGAGTGTTAATAACAGATCTGCGTAAATGCTTCCGCTTGCACTTGCGTCAATGCTTCCGTATCCTACGTTAACCTGACGTGATCCTTCATAGTCTCCGCCGTAAGAATAGTAAGTGTATGTAACATCACCTACTTTTTCAGTTGTTACTTTCTGGAGGCTGCCAAGTTTACTGTCATCACCATTGATGCCTAATTTGTTAGATACAATAGCAGCCAGTCTGTAAACCACTCTGAAAAGGTCATCGTATTTAGCTTCTAATGCTTTCACACTGTCTGCATTACCATCCAGTTTCATTGCATCTACGATTTCCTGGAATGTTTTTCCGTTTGCATTCTTAACTGCACTGATTACCTGTTTTGTTGTGATATTTTCTACTGCTGGTCTCAGTACATCGATGCTTCCATCTTTCAGATAGTCTTCTACGCCAGCTTTCAATGCAGAATTTGCAGGATCTTTTTCTCCGTATGCTGCGATCATTGCGATAACTGCTGCATAATCATGGTTTCCTGATAAATCTGCTTTGAGGATTGCGTTGATAGCTGCACCTTCTGCTACGATGTCACCGTCTACAACTTCAATGTTGTTTAAATCAACATATACATCACTTACTTTAACTACTTTGGACATTTCATCACAAAGAGCTTCAAGTTCTGCTTTATCAGCTGCATTACTATCTGGGTCAACAACAAAATCAACTTTGAATGTTTTGCTTCCAGTCTCGCCTGAAGATGTTGTAACACCAGCTGTGATATAACCATCTCCTTCACCTTTTACTGCAGCATTTACCTTCAATGGATTTGTAGCTACTGTATAAGATGCGATTGGAGATCCATTAACTACTGCTACTGCTAAATCTGCAAATGCATTAGAATCACCATTTACATATGTTAATGATGCAAGAATATCATTGATAAGTCCGAACAGACCTTCTGTTTCCTTTTCTTTGCTATCATTATCCGCATTGCCTAAATTAACAATATTAATCAGTGTATTAACAAGTCCTGTTTTATCATTTTTAGCATCACTAAGGAACTCAAAAATATCATCTGTGATTGCAGCATCATAGATATCATATGTATTTGTTCCTGTTACTACCATATCTCCACTTGAGATATTATTCATAAGTAAATCAAAAGCAATTTCACATGCAAGAGTTTTTAATTCTGGCATTTCGATTTCAGCTGCTTTAGCTAAGAAGCCTGCATCTAATTTTACTGTAAGGTTTCCTTCGCTATCTTTATCAACTTTATAGAAATTGTCTCCATCAACAGTATTCTTTGTGATACGTGCATCTTTGACATTCTTTCCAACAGTGGTTACTTCACCAGTATTGTTATATGTACTATCAACTAATAAAACTGTTTCTGTTGTTCCTTCTACACTAGTAACAGCATTACCGTTTAAGTCTAAAATGCCATTTCCAGCAAATGTTACTTTGCTTGCGTCCTGAAGCATGATTACCATTGCATTATCTGCAATTGTCATTGAGTTCAGTTCTTCTGCTGTAACAAGATTCAGTGCATTTACTGCAATATTTTTACTGTTTTCATTTAATCCATCAATGCCATTAAGCGCTTTAGGATTATTGATAATTAATGCTGCATAGTTACCATCAATTCCATCAACTACAAGTTTTGTACGAACTTCCAGATAACCATTTTTCTCATCTTCTTTGAGCATAGATGTGAGCATATCCATATACTCTTTTTCTACACCATATGAATTCAAAGTATTTAAAACAGATGTTGTCTTTACTTTTCCTGACATGAGACATTCATTTTGAGCTATTGCATCTTCTCTAAGCTCAACAATCACACTTCCAATGTCCCCGTTATTCTTATAAAGTTCCAGTGCTTTATTAATTGCTTTTTCTACAGTTTTATTTGCATCTAAATCTAAATCCTGCTCTGAAATGCCAAGCTTAGCAAGTGTATTCTGAAGAGTAGCAATTGTAATACGATCCTTGTCTTCAAAATCTTCTACTAAACGGTCATATTCATTTTTAACAATCTGTTCCAGTGTAACATTGTTTACATTTGCAAGATCTGTTTCACCTTCAAGAAGCATTGTTAAAAGGTATACTTCAAACGCTTCTTTAGAAAGTTTCTCTTCTACTTCAACAGTCAGATATTCATCTTTTCCTGTAATTTCTACATAATTACGTACTTTTCCAATTGCAGATTTCAATTTTGCAGCATCTGCGGATGCAGCATCTGCGAAATATGAAATATAGAAATCTAAATCAATTGTATTACTCTGATCAGATCCAACTGTTAACAATGTCTTAACGATCTGAGCACCAAGATTCTTATTTGCAGCCTCATCCTGATCGTCAATTGTCATTGTCGATGTGCCTGAAATAACAAGGCCATCTTTAATTTCTACTGTATCCTGTGTCTTACCGTTTTCATCGAACGTTTCATATATATCTTTTGTTCCGATATTGCTTACACAAAATGCATCAATGATTGCCTGAAGACTAAGTTCTTTTTTAGTTTTAGGAATTCCATTTTCAATTACAGGATCCCCATTTTCATCACATACTGCTACCGTTCGAATTACCGGATATCCGTCCAATGCAACATAGGAGTAGTTTTTAACCAGTGTTAATACAGTGTTTGCGATGCTAAGCGCAATACCTTCTTCGCCAGCTGCGCCTTCAAGACGAACTACCAATGCCTGTGGTTCTCCATTTGCATCTTCAAACTGAATAACCTGCGCTGTTTCTTCATCAAGAACGTTTTCAAGATCTTGAACAAGGCTTTCTGTTGTACCAATTTTGTCATCAATGTTTACAGCTACCTGACGTCTTGTAATTGTAATTGTATCGACACCAGCTTCATCAAAGAGAGCTGTAAAGTAGCTCTTTAATGATAATTCTTCATATTCGCTTGCTGCATCATATCCAACTGCTTTTTCATTGCCCTGACCATCAATATCATAGTAATATCTATATCCGTCTGCAGGACGTACTAATTTGATCTTCTGGTTATCGTATGGGAATGTCTGGGTTGCATAAGCTGCATTTGTTTCACCAGAAAGTTTTACTGTATATGTTTTTGGCGCCCATGTATATTTAACTGTTGCATTTTCTGTAAGAGTTTCATCTACTGTATCAGTTACTGTACATGTATAGTGACTTTCTTCTACGTTCGGATTGATATTCTGTGCGAGTTCCAAAGCTAATGCTTTGACCTTTTCTACGCCTTCTGTTCCCAAACCTGTTGCTTTAAAGTCAACTGTTCCTGTTAAAGTTCTAGAATTATTACTGCTATCTGTTACTGTTACTTCAACAGTGACAACAGCTTCTTTAACTGTTTCGCTTCTTTCAATTGTAATTGTGTCAACACCAGCTTCATCGAATAATGCTTCGAAACAAGCTTTTAATGAATATTCAACATATTCACTGCCTTCTTCATATTCAACTGATACGTCTTCTCCATTAATGCTATAAGTATAAACATATCCTTTTGAAGGACGTACTAATTTGATCTTCTGACTTTCATCATATGAGAATGTCTGGGTTGCATAAGCTGCATCTGTTTCACCAGAAAGTTTTACTGTATATGTCTTTGGTGTCCATGTATATGTAACTGTTGCATTTTCTGTAAGATTTTCATCTACCGCACCTGTTACTGTACATATGTAGTGAGTTGTATCTACGCTAATAGATTTTGCTAAGTTTTCAGCTCTCTCTGTAACCTTCTGAACTCCTGTTGTTCCTAAACCTGTTACTTCAAATTCCACTGTTCCTGTTATAGAATCTGTAACACTGTCATCGCTAGCTTTAACAATCACTTCAACAGTGACATATGCCTTTCCAGCCTGTTCTGCTTCTTCACGTCTTGTAATTGTAATTGTTTCAACACCAGCTTCATCGAATAATGCTTCAAAATTTGACTTTAATGAATATTCTTCATATTCACTGCCTGAAACATATGTAACTGGCACATCTTCGCCATTAATAACGTAGTAATATACATATCCTTCTGCAGGACGTACTAATTTGATTTTCTGATTATCATATGGGAATGTCTGGGTTGCATAAGCCGCATTTGTTTCATCAGAAAGTTTTACTGTATATGTTTTTGGTGTCCATGTATATGTAATGGTTGTATCTTCTGTAAGATTTTCATCTACACTGCCAGCTACTGTACATGTATAATGAACAGTATCTACGCCAAGCTCTTCTGTTAATTCATCTACCATTACCTCAACTTTTTCAACACCATCTGTTCCTAAACCAGTTTCTGAAAATTCTACTTTGTCTGTTTTGCTTCTGGACTGATTATTGCTGTCTGTCACTACTACTTCTACAGTAACATATTTAACTTCTGGTGTTGGTTTTTCTGGAAGAGCTGGCAAAGATGTACTTAAATCTTTTGTTATGCACAGTTCTGTAACACCTTCAATTTTTTCTACTACTGTATTGCTTGACACAAGCAATGTCATCAAATCTTCATATCCAGTAACGTCGCTAAGAATTTTGTCATTCTTTGGTTCAAAATGGTTTTCTTTTAATTCACCCATTTTTTTTGCATAATCTGGAAGAAGATCAATTTTCTCTGCATAAGCAGGGAAAGTTTCTTTCAAAACAGGTAAGTTAGGATCCTCTGCAATAATTGCAAGCTGATCTGCTAACAATTCGATCTGAGCTCTAATTACTTCATAATTCTGGTAATAGTAATCAATTTTATCAAAAGCACTCATATCTTTATATGTAACCAAATGCTTATAAAGAATCAGTGGTGCTTTTGTATCGCTAAGATCACAACCTTCATTTACTACTTTTTTGATTGCTGCCTGAGAATTTGCATTCATCTGCGTAGAAATCATTTCCAAAAGTGCTTTGTTAATCTGCGCAAGACCAGATTCATATTCTACTAAAGTAGCTAAATCTGCCAACTGCCCCTGTACACTCTGCACTAATTCATATGGTGTATTCACGATTTCTGCCGCTTCATCACCAGTAACTACTGTAAGTACATATTCTACTTCTACATTGTCACGTGTTTCACTCGTAATAGTCGCAACACCATTCTGAATTTTATCAGCAGGAATTGTTTCTACTTCTTCAGTACCGTTCTTTACGATTACTTTATTTGGAACCCATTTATATCCATTTCCAGCATTGTATTCTGCCACATATAGATTTGTTGTATCATCAACAAGCTCAGCTGAAATCCAACTGTCATCTGGCACTCTGACACTGATGCTATCACTAGCTACTGCATAGTTCCACAAGATAGATTTTGCATTGTTAGTCAATTCATCTGCATAATCTTCTACTGCAATATCATTTACTCTAAATTTAGTTTTTTCTTTATCCTGAGATCTGGTAAAAGTCACATCTCCTGTTACAGTGTATTCATCACCCTGTTCATATACTGTACCATTTAATACATACTCATAACTTTTTCCAGATTCTGTCGCTTCAGGTAATGTAATTACCCAGCCATATGGAACAGTTCCATCAACGATTGTGACATCAGCACCATCTTCTGTACATTTCACTTCGTATTCATTTGGTTCATATGTAATAGAAATTGTTGTGCCTTCTGTTACACCATTAGATTCAATGTCTCCAAGGTTCACTGTGCATTTATAGTTATCCAAATTATAAACATCTGTATAACTTCCAAGACCATATGAGCCATTTGGATCTATTTCTGCAATTGCTGCTTTAACCTTTTCAGCAGCTGTTGCTTTTACAACTTCTGCTGTATCTCCTAATGTAACTACAACTTCTGCATTTTTAGCCTGTTTTTCAACTTTATTATTATTTTCAATTACAGTTGCTGCTACTGCCACTGTAATGATACGTGTTGTTGCTTCTACAGTTACCTCTGTTGTATCGAGCACAAATGTATTTGTAGTAATATTTTCAGAATTGTATTCCCCAATACTTCTACCAAACTCAAAATTACCTGTTGGCTCATCTACTAATAAACTCTTTTTACTTGCGTACAAGTATTCCGCATCAAAATCATTAATTGTATCATTCTCCAGATAATTTTCAAATGCCGGAATATAGGAACTTGTAATTGCACTTCCCGCCTTTTTTGCATCATCGTTATTAAGAAGTTCTCCAGCAGTGCTTAACGTTTCAGCTAAATCGACAAGTGTTTCAGACTCAGCTAATGCTTCAATCGCTTCCTGAGAGTCTTCTACACTTCCAATCAAAGTACTTACATATCCAGCCCAAAGAACTACTAAATCTTCACTTTCATAAGCATCAAACACATCAGCAAGTTCAAAATACTCATTTACTGTATTAATATCTTCTTCAAGTTCTGAAATCTCATTATCTTCTGGCAGTTTAATCATGTCCGCTTCTACAGCCGCCTTAATCTGATCATCTTCTTTGATTTCATCGAACAAAGATAATGCCAGACTAAGATTTGGTACTGCATGGTTCTGAATTGTATCTGCTAATTCAGCCAAATCATCATCAGACAAAATATAGTCCATTTCTTCTGTAGCTGATTTTAAATAATATGGTGCGTTTAACACTTCCAGCTGTTCATCAGATGTAATTTCAACACATGCATCATATGTAACTGTTACTTCCGTAACATTCTCTTCGCTTGCATATGTATATACATCGCCATCTTTTGTTGCTTCTTCACTTCCACTATTTTCAAGCTTAACAACCACTTTACTTGGTGTCCAAATCACACCATCTTTAGTATAGTTATCTGCTGTAATTGTTTTTGCAGCAACATCTAACTTAATCTTTGTGTTTAAATCAGTCGGCGCTGTATAATCATATACTATTTGATTTGCAGCTAAATCCTGATGAGTCAACACAGCTAATCCAGTTCTGCTGTTAAAACCATAGTGATCTGCTAAAACTTCACCCTGTGTCTTTGTAGTGCCTTCAGCATTAACCACCAAGCTGCTGCAATCTACAGAAGTAAACATAACTACAGCTGCAAGGGTCGCTGCTAAAAAGCGCTTCCAAACATTCTTTCTCATTTTTCGTTCCTTTCTCCTTTTTTTCTTGGGCGCTCGCCCATAATTTTTTAATAATTTACGTGATTTTGAGCAAACTTCACCACATAATTATTCTAGCCCTATTTTAACCCTTAATTGTTTTAGGTGCAACCCTTTTTGCATTTTTATTCATTCCTTATATTTCCAGCTTTTATATACGTTATTTCTTTGTGCATTTTTCCCCCCCCACCCCCGATTATGCAAACCACTTTCACGTTTTTTCAGTCTTTTTTTGAACGCAAAAAAAGCCCCAGACATCGGGGACAAACCGAATATCTGAGACTTTCTTCTTATTATATACGTATATTCTATTTTACAATGCCCACCATATCAGCCACAGTCTCGAAACCATACTTCTTCATATAAGCTTCAATACCGTCTACGATTTCCATGGTAATTGCTGGATTATAAAAGTTTGCTGTTCCTACAGAAACTGCGCTTGCACCTGCAAGGATCATTTCAACGGCATCCTCTGCACTTGCAATACCGCCCATACCAATGATTGGAATATTCACAGCATTTGCCACCTGATATACCATGCGAACTGCAATCGGATGAATTGCCGGACCAGAAACACCTGCCGTTTTATTCGCAACTGCAAATATACGACGATTTACATCAATCTTCATACCAGTCAATGTATTGATCAAAGATACTGCATCTGCGCCACCGGCTTCTGCCGCTTTTGCAATGGCTGTAATATCAGTTACATTTGGTGTCAGCTTCATGATCACCGGCTGTTTTGCACGTTTTTTGATTTCAGCAGTTAAAGCTTCCACCTGCTTTGGATCCTGGCCGAATGCAAGGAAACCCGCATTGACATTTGGACAGGAAATATTGATTTCCATCATGTCGATTGGTTCCTCTGCAAGTCGTTCTACCACTGCAAAATATTCTTCCGGTGCATGACCGCACACATTTACAATAATCTTTGTATCGTACTGTTTCAAAAATGGAATATCTCTTTCACAGAACAGATCGATCCCAGGATTTTGAAGTCCGATGGCATTCATCATCCCGCCATAGGTTTCCGCAACACGTGGTGTAGGATTTCCAGCCCATGGAACATTTGCAACACCTTTTGTGGTAACTGCACCAAGTTTATTTAAATCTACGAATTTCTCAAATTCTGCACCTGAACCAAAAGTTCCTGAAGCAACTGTCACAGGATTTTTCCATTCAACACCTGCAATATTTACACTCATGTTCATTAGATTTCCACCTCCGTAGATAAGAATACAGGGCCATCTTTACAGATACGTTTATTATTTACATTTGTATGGTGGTCTTTTTCTTTTGACTTGCATACACATGCGAGACATGCGCCAATACCACAAGCCATTCTTTCTTCTAAAGAAATGTAACATTCAATACCATTCTCTTCAGCGTAATTTTTAATCGCGCGAAGCATTGGTGTCGGTCCACATGCATAAATAATATCTGCATTTAAGCCATTTTCACGGATCGCATCCATAACATTTCCTTTTGTTCCAACGCTGCCATCTTCAGTGGAAATATACACGCTGCCATTTTCCTCAAACTGACTCTTAAGGAAAGTGTGCTCATCACGATATCCCATCACAATCTGTTTTTCACAATTTTTCAGCTGTTTGGAAAGCTCTAAGATTGGTGGTACACCGATACCGCCGCCCATGAGGAATGCCTTCTTTCCTTCTGCCTTTTCCAGCGGAAATCCATTTCCTAAAGGTCCGATCACCGGAATGGTATCTCCAGCTTTTGCTTCTGAGAACTGCTTTGTACCTGTGTTTTCACCTGTCACACGGTAAACCACGCGCAACGCGCCTTCTTCTTTGTTAATTTCACAGATACTGATCGGTCTTGGGAGAAGTTTCGTTCCATCATTTGTATACATGGAAATAAACTGTCCCGGTTTTGCAGTTTCAGCAGCTTCCGTACGAAGCCACATGCTAAAAATACCATCTGCGATCATTTCCTGAGAAATTACCACTGCATTTTCTTTTCTTCTATTGTCTGCCATAAAAAGTCTCCTAAAAGTCTCTTATTTTGCTGCATTTAATGCGCCGTCAATATCTGCGATCATTGCTTCCACTGCTGCTCTGGATGCATCACCAAAGTTTTCAGCACCAAATTTCGCATAAGCTTCCTGTTTGTAAGCTGCAATGATACCGCGGGAAGAGTTCACGATTGCGCCAAGTCCGTCTTCATCAAAGAAGTGTACAAGGTCTTTACCCTGTCCGCCCTGCGCACCATATCCTGGTACTAAGATGAAGGATTTTGGCATAACTTTACGGAGAACCTTACCCATTTCAGGATAAGTAGCACCTACAACTGCTCCAATGTAGCTGTATTTGTCGCCCATGTGTTCTTCGCCCCATGCAGCAACCTTTTCACCAACTAATTCGTATAATGGTTTGCCGTCAATCAGCTGATCCTGGAATTCACCTGAGGATGGGTTAGATGTCTTAACAAGGATAAATAAACCTTTCTTTTCTTCTTTACATACATCGATGAAAGGTTTTACACCGTCAGAACCGAGGTATGGGTTTACTGTAGCGAAGTCTTCATGGAATCCGCTGTAAGTTTTGCTTCCAACTTTTACTTTTCCAAGGTGTCCTACTGCGTAAGCTGCAGATGTAGAACCGATATCACCACGTTTGATATCACCGATCACTACCAGGTCTTTTTCCTGTGCATAGCTTACTGTTTTTTCATAAGCGATCATTCCCGGAATACCGAACTGTTCATACATTGCGATCTGTGGTTTTACAGCTGGAATTAAATCATAAGTTTTATCAATGATTTCCTTATTAAACTGCCAGATTGCTTCTGCTGCACCTTCCAGTGTTTCGCCGTACTCTGCAAACGCTGCTTTCTGTACATGTTCCGGCACATAGTTTAACATTGGATCCAGTCCTACTACGATTGGTTCATGTGTTTTTGTAATCTTTTCTACCAGTTTGTTAATCATAACTCATATCTCCTTCATTTATCTTGATTTTAAAAATTCATATTCTTTTTGAATCACTATATCATCTGGATATTTTTCCAGATATTCCTGTGCTTTTGTTCTGGCACTTTCTAAATCTCCAAGCTTTTCATAGCAGGCGATCTCTTCCTGCATAAGATTTTTAAATACCCCGGATTCGCCCAATGCAATACCCGCCTGAAAGGTTTTCAGCGCACTGTCATAATCCCCATCTTCAAAATAGGATCTGCCGACACTCAAATAGCCTTCTGCGCTGGCGCTTCCTGATGCCAGATATTCCTCCAGAAGAATCATCGCATAATTATGATCTCCTGCTTTTTCATAAGTACCTGCCAGATAAAAGCTTCCTTCCGCATTTCCTGCTTTTTTTGCTTCTTCAAAATATTTCTTTGCCATGTCCGCCTGATCAACCACATTATAAATAATTCCCTTGATCAGCGGATCATCCGTTTCCTTCAGGGCTTTGTTTAGGTCTTCCTCTGCCTTCTCTGCATCCTTTGCCGCCACATAGAGAAGCCCTCTTCCAAGATAGCTGTTCTCGTCGTCCTTCAAAGCAATGACCGCAGAATATGTATCAATGGCCCCCTCCAGATCTCCGCTTCGGTACTGTGCCGACGCTTTATAGTAAGCCAGATCGATTTCTTCCTGACCAACTTCCATGTTGGAAAGTCCCAATGCTTCCTCATACTTTGCGATGGCACCCTCATAATCACCGGAAGCCTGCAGCTCCATTCCTTCCTGTTTCAGCGCCTGCTGTCTTTCAGAAGTATCTGTTTCTTTCGCACATCCGGCCACACAAAGACACGCAGCCAAAAGGAATGCCAGTAATTTAATTTTTTTCATCCACATTCCTCCAATAAGATTGGTTCATAGTACATTTTAATATAAAATTGCGTGAAAGTCTACGATAGTTCTGTCCAAACTTATAACCTAATATTTTTCCCGCACTTGTCGTAAACAGCGGAAACAAAAGCCATGGTTTTTTCACCTTCAGAAGGTGCTTTGCTGTATTTATTACCAGACGAACGCCTTCCTTTTCAGAACGAATTCCCGCAAAAATCTGCGGATTATCCGTCTGAGAAACTGCCAGGTCAAAGTTTCTGTGGAACTGCTCGATGGCATTATAATTATGGGAATGAATTACTTCTGCTTCGGCCACATAAGCAATTTTATAGCCATGCTTGATCAGGCCGCCGGCATAGATCATGTCCTCATTAAAGATTGTACGTCTGATAAAGCCACCCAATTCGTCATAAGTCGCTTTTTCATACATTGCACACACATTGGAACAGAAAAATGTTTTGATTCCCAATGTTTCCAGGTCTTCTTTGGATTTGATTCTGGATTTTTCCGGATAGTTAAAGCTTCTTGTATATTTTTCAATTTCCCTACAGGTACTGTTTGGCAGCTGACGCCCATAGGCCGCTTTGATATCTTTCTCCCATGAGAATGCATCCAGAAGCTTCTCCACCAGTTTTTCATCCTTTGGCATGGCATCCTGTGTTAAAAACAGCAGATAATCTGCCTCCGAATAGGTTGTCGCCTGATGTCTGGTGCCGCCGTGGTCATATTCTTCCTTTGTCAGCAAATAAACTTCACACAATGGAAATTTTTTCTCAACCTCTTCCTTCCATGGAGCCTCGCCTGTATTCATCAAAATGATCTTATTCAGACTAAAACTTTGATGGCTGAGGAGTTCCAAAAGCTGATAAAATTCCTCGCCCGGACGATAGACCGGGATAATCGCATCTATAATCTTTTCTTTTTGATTCATCTTTTCTACCGCACAATGAGCGAGGAATCACTCCCTCGCTCATATACTTTCATAAAACTGATTTTAATAAACACCTGTATCGTTTTTGATCTTGTCGCTGATCTTTGCAACAGTTTCAGATGGTGTGTAATCCTTCACATCAAACAGATATTCATGAAGCTGTTTTACGTTGTCTTCCATATCAACCGGAATTACACAGGAACCTGCTGATCCTACAGAATCTGTTACCACGTCAAATGGGAAACCGGATGTAGCTACAATATTATAGGATAATCCATCTGCTGCAATTGCTAATAACTGATCTACGCTCATGTTTGTTGCACACATTGGGAAGACTGCTTTAATAATGCTGTCTAGCTGAGATGCGCTCATTGTTTTTGCTTTTGCGGCAATTGTTTCCAATACTTCACGCTGTCTTTCTGTACGTTTGAAATCGTCTCCGGCTGTGTAACGGATACGGCAGTAGGAAGTTGCCTGTACACCGTCTAATGTCTGAAGACCTGTGGATTTCAATTTATTTGTAGATTTTCCTGTTACTTTAGAAGTTTCCACGGTGTAGTTGTTCAAATGCTCAATTTCATATTCATCAACATCAATTTCAATACCGCCAAGTAAATCTACAACTTCTGATACAGCCAGGAAGTCTACGGACATGTAATAATCAATCTTTAAGTCAAGGTTCATATTCAACATGGCAACTGCCTGTTCCGGACCGCCAATAGAATATGCTTCATTACATTTTCTGTATTTATCATTTGCAAGGTTCAGATAACTGTCACGATAAAGAGAAACAATTTTGACATCTTTTGTCTTATTGTTAATACTTGCAACCATGATCGTATCACTTCGGTTACCTTTCCCAAGGGAACCAGCCTGTCTTGTATCAAGACCGAACAATGCGATATTTGTATATTCTTCCATGGTCTCTAATGTTTCTTCTGATAATTCATTGACAGATTCTTTTACAATCTCATCATCATAAGTAACCTTACTTAAAAGCTCTGTACGGTTCAGTACATATAAGACAGCTAAAAGAACGACCAGAATCACCGCTTCAATTGCGAATGTGATCATTTTCGCTTTTTTACGTTTTTTCGCTTTTCTGCTGGATGTTTTCTTTCCAGAAGTTCTTGTTCCTGATGTTTTACTGCCGGTAGCTTTACTGCTGGAAGTTTTTTTCTTCTTTGTCTCTGGCTCTTTGCTCATTGTCTATTCCTTTCTCGATTGCTAATACGCATTTTTGTTAATAAACCCTTTAAAAAAGGTTAAAAATATAATTTTAAAGTCAAATCCAAGGGTCCAGTTTTCAATATAATATAAATCGTGCTCAATACGTTTTCTAATCGAGGTATCTCCACGATATCCATTGATCTGAGCCCAGCCGGTAAGCCCCGGACGAACCTGATGCTTTACCATATATCTTGGAATCTCTTCTCTGAATTTCTCAACAAAAAACGGTCTTTCCGGACGCGGTCCTACAAGACTCATGTCTCCTTTCAGGATATTGAACAGCTGTGGAAGCTCATCAATACTTGTTCGTCGGATAAACTTTCCGATCGGAGTAACACGAGGGTCATTCTTTACGGTCCAGCCTTTCTTTTCTTTCGCCGGATCCTGTACCTCCATAGAACGGAATTTGTACATTTTGAATGTCTGATTGTGCAGCCCGACTCTCTCCTGCTTATAGATCAGCGGACCAGGTGAGGTAAGTTTGATCAAAATGGTCGTAATCAGCATCACAGGTGAGAATAATACGATTGCGAAAAGGGAACCTCCAATATCCACGATTCGTTTTATCATCGCATTAAATGTATTGGTCAGTGGTACATGTCGGATATTAATGACCGGCAGTCCCATCAAATCTTCTGTATATGGTTTTGTTGGAATAATATTGTTATAATCCGGAATGAACTTTGTGTGTACACCGGATTTTTCGCATTCCGCAACAATATGCTCCAGTTTTGAATATTCACTTAAGCCCAAAGTAATGGCAATTTCGTCTAATTCATTTGCAGGTAAAATATGCTCCAGGTCATCGCAGACCCCGATCACTTTAATTCCTTTATATTCTACCCCGACAGCTACGTTATCATCCAGAATTCCGCAAACTTCATAGCCCCACTGCGGATTCCCTTTGATCCTGTCAATGTATTCCTCTGCCGCACGGCTGTATCCTACCAGCAGAATGTGCTTTAAGTTAAATCCGCTTCTTCGAATCTTCCAGAGGATATACCGAATGGCATTTCGCACCATGATTCCGCTGAAAGTATTGATCACGAAGTACAGGAACAATACCATACGTGAAAAGTCACGGGTATAGTTTGGCAGCTGTTTATTAAAAATCTGCAGACATACTAAAATTGTAATCAGTACAACTGCATTGGCCTGAAATACATTTCCTGCTTCCAGTCGTCTCCCCTTCACACGTTTTGGTGTATAAAGATTAAATGCAAAATACACGAACAGCGTATAAGGAACGAGCGGTATCAGCATATAACAGTAATGTGTAAACGAAAGACCCGGATCACCTTCCAGCACAGGGAATCGGATGACCCATGCCAAAAGATAGGACAGAACAACCGCAAATGCATCAATGATTACATGCAGCCGGTTGAAGTGTCTTTGATTATCTTTAATCATAAATATCCACCTAGCTTCTCTTTAACCTTCTCACCATATTCAGCCAAAGCTCCAGCTGAATCACGGCATAATTCGGCAGATTTTTCCATAAAAATCTGACCTTTTTTTCTCTTTTGCAAAGCGCGAATCCTTCCTTCACACCCTGCACGTATTCTTTCCCCAAACCTTTTTTCAGAAAAAACAGCCATTTTACCGCATGTCCCAGAAAAAGGAATGGACTATTCAGTATTATTTGCAGAAACGGCATATTTTTATAAGCAAGATATACACTGTTTCTGGATGAAAGCTTTACTTTAAATGCATTATGTGTGGATCCTGAAAACCCGCTTCCCACATGATACACCACCGCTTTTGGGGCATATAAATTTTTGTAACCGTGGATTCTCGCACGGTAGCCAATATCAATGTCTTCTAAATATGCGAAATGATTTTCGTCAAAATACCCCAGCGATTCTAACATTTTTTTGCGATAGATCGCTGCACCTGCACATGACGCAAAAATCTTTGCCGGATGGTCATAGTCTTCTACAAAACCATTTTTACCTCTTCCAAATGCCCAGCCAAGAGCGCAGTAATAATCCCCTGCGTCATCCATACGGTTTCTGTCATGGAACTGCACCATTTTGGAGGAACAGGAAAAAATCTTTTCATCCTCCTTGATGGCATTTAAAAGTTCTTTTGCAAAGTTCTTGTCAACCTCTGTATCATTGTTCAAAAGAATCACATAGTCACTGTCCGCGGCTTTGATTCCTGCATTTACAGCACCACAAAATCCGTAGTTCTTATCCAATGCAATGGTTCGAACTCCCGGATATGCGTTCAAATATTCCAGGCTGCCATCGCAAGATCCATTGTCTACGACGATGACCTCCATATTTTCTATATCTTGTGCAAAGACTGCTTTTAAACAATCTTCTAAAAAATGTTTTCCATTATAGTTGGGGATTACAATCGAAACCTCTCTCATGTGACCCTACCCTTATTTTCTGATGGCTGTCGCTTCCGGTACATAGGAAATGCGGTAGCCGGATTGTTTCACAAAGGAACAAAGCTGCTGCATCATTTCTTCCGAAGAATCTGTTTCTTCCGGCTTCCATGCTTCAAAAAGTTCTTTTCTGATGGCAAACAGACGATGGGAAACTCCTTCTGTATTCTGCTGCAGGATTGCTTTATGAAAATATCCTGTGAATCCTTTCGGAAGGCCTGCATCTGCAAAATGAAGTTTTCCTTCTGCATCCGGTTCCATTCTGCCGTATAAAAGTTCTCCTTTTTCTGACAGAATCCTTCCTCCTGCCATGCCGATTCCTTCACGCAGGCAATTGACCGCAAGCTGGCGGAATCCTTCTTCACTGACACCGCTAAGGCCGGCTTCGGCAAAGAGAATTACTTCGCATTCCAGCTTCTGTTCTTTGGAAATTATTACAAATTTATTAAATTCATTATCATAATATATAACATTTCCTGCGTTTTGTCTATGAAAATCACCCGAAAAAATGTTTAATATTTTCTTAGGATTTTCCTTCCCACAGGAGCAAAAGACCAAATCTACTGACAATTTTTCTGGCACTTCGTAAGTTGTCTGATAAAATCCGTAAAATCTCGTATCTGTCACAACTCCGTTTTCACCGCTTCGTTTCAGATGAGATTCCACTGCTCGCTTTCCTGCTTCATAGGCATAGAGCTTGCTCATGGGATTTGTGGCTGTAGAAGCTTCATGGCTTCTCCAGTGATAGAGTACCTGCGGAATATGTACAACGCACTTCGCCTTTTCCGTCAGACGAAGAACCAGATCAAAGTCCTGGGCGCCGTCATATTCGCTTCTGAAACCGCCAACCTGATCTAAAAGTTCCTTTTTCATTACCAGAAAATGACAAATATAATTGTTGCTTCTCAGCAGATCCGGATTAAAATCCGGCTTGAAGTGTGGCTCGAAATAATGCTGTAAATCGAAAGACACTTTATCTTCATCTGTGTAAATCATATCTGCCTCAGGATTTTTTGCAATAGCCATACGCATTTCATATAATGCATGCAGTTCCAGAATGTCATCATGGTCAAGAAGGCCAATATAATCTCCTGCTGCCATTTGAAGCCCTGCATTGGTATTCTCAGAAATCCCTTTATTTTCTGACAGTCTTTGATATTTTATTCTTCGGTCAGACTGTGCATATTCCGATACGATTTTTTCCACATTGTCGCTGGAACTGCCATCTGCGATACACAGTTCAACACGACAAAAAGTCTGTCCAAGGACAGACTCTATCATTTGTCTCAAAAACGTTTCCGGTGTCTCATAAGTCGGAACCACGATACTGAACGTAATTTCTTTCATGAAATTACGTTTTCGCTGAGCTGCAAGTTCTGCTTCGGAAGGAAGCGCCGCCAGACGCTTGGTTTCGTAATCCTTCATCGCCTCGTTTTTGGCTTGTTTTTCTTTTACTTTATAGTAGGTATTGGATACTCCATTTTTTTTGACTTCGTCATAAAGACGGGACATCAAAGAAAATATTTTAGCCATACAAAAAAACTCCTAGAAAGTTACTTCTCCGTCATGGGAGATCAATGATACAGAAGATACTGCAGCGATTTCAGATACTGCTTTTACAAGTTCTGCTTCTTTTGCTGTACGTACTTCCACTACCATATCAAGATGACCAACGCTTACGTTTCTAGATTTTACTTTGCAAACTTTTCCAGATGCTTTTGCTGCATTTAAGATTGCTTCTTCTGCGTCGAGCTCAGATGCGTTTACTACGAGCATCATTGGAGCTTTGGAGGTTGGAACCAGGTCAAGACCGATGATGCCAACTGTTACAAGTAAGGATGTAAGGACTGCGATTTCGTAGAGCCCAGCACCACAGATGATACCGATGGAGATAGCCCAGAACAAGAATACCAGATCCATTGGATCTTTGATTGCTGTACGGAAACGGATGATGGATAACGCACCAACCATACCGAGGGAAATTACTAAGTTTGACTGCATTGCTAAAATGATGGCAGATGTAATAACTGCTAACGCAAGCAGTGAAATGTTAAATGTTTTTGAATAAAATGTTTTTCTTGTTACGACTCTGTAAATTACGAAGATGTAGAGCGCGATTAACGCTGTTACACAGAGTGTTGCTGCGATACGGCCTGTGCTGATGTCACCGCCTGTGAATCCTTCTAAGAATGACTTTTTGAAAATATCAGAAAAATTTGACATAACTTATGTACTCTCCTTTACTTTTTGTTTTAAACATTAAATTTTCTGCATAAATAAAATTTTGAAAATGCTGTCTGGCGCAAGCTGTCAAGCTGCAATACCTGATAGATATAATCCGGAAGGAATTCGTCAAATTTTACTTCCAGAATATGCTGACCAGCCGGCATAATCGGTCTTTTATAAATTTCTTTGTCCAAAAATGTTTCAATATGATTTGAAGAGGAAATATTTTCGTCCAAAGTAATTCTCACATTTCCAAGTTTGTAGACATACGGTACTCGGTCATATTCTACAATGATCTTTGGTTTCATCAAAGTCGTTTTCATCAAAAGCAAAAGTTTTTGCAGAACCGGCGGATAATCCGGGCTGTCCGGCAGCGGCTCTCCTTTCATTAAGGTGCGACACTGTTCTTCTGTCAATGGACAGGAAAGCTTCAAGGTCTTTCCGCGTTCTTTTTTCTTAAGCTCCAGACTGATCCTGTCTGCGCTTCCGTTATAAATTCGGATTCGGAACTTTTCACGTGGATCAGTTCCATTCTCATTCTCATAATAGCACCGATTATAATAATCGTCAAAATATAAACTGCGAATCTGGTACATTCCATTGTCAGCCACATGAGAATCCAGAGAGATCAGGTGATGAATCCTGCTCTGAATCATGGCAAGCTGTGCGGCTGTACATACATATTTCAGTTCATGACGGTACTTCTTTTCTTCTGTCTGCACGTTCACTATCCATTCCTTTCTGTCATAAATATTCAAATAATTAATCTACAAAATAATCAAGATCTTCAATTGCTTTATCTAAAAAATTCAAACGTTTCTTTGCATAGTCTAACAGCTGATTGCAGTTTTTCGCATGAATTCCTTCCGGCCAGCGATTTTTATCTCTTTTAAAAGCTCCTGAATCACGGAGCTGGGAATCCAGACCAAGGATAATCTCTTCCACCGCTTCATCTGTCAGTGTAGTTTCACGAAGCTCTTTATAAAGTTCACGGGCCTTGTCCAATGTTCCATTATAATTTGAATCAATGAACCAGTCTGCGGTTTCCCAATAGACTCTGTCATCATAAGTATGTTCTTCATAATCTGTGTAATACGGATTAATTTCCCCTACGGATACATTTCCCCAGGTCAGATCCATATCCCATGGCGCAAAATAAAATTGGTAATCATATTCCAATTCATCGTTATACTTCGCTACATAAAATAAATTCTTTGCAGTATGATCGTGTCCTGTAATAATCTGCAAAAACAGCCACATTCTCATGACACTGTCTTCATTAATGATCTGAGATTCTTCCTGTTTTTCTTCTCCATCGGATGAGGTCAGCATATCCGAAAGATATGCCATCGGATGCCATGCTTCTTCGTCAAGGATTCCTGCTTTGATTTCAAATCCTTCAATGATCTCTGTAGGATCTGTCGCTTCCATGAAATCATCATATTTATAGCGAACACCACCCGGATTCTTTCTTTTATAAGAATAGTCTTCTTCCGCAAGGTCTAACTGCTTCGCATCCACAGGTTCCATAAGACCATACAGACCATAATAATGGTTATCCGCAAAAACCTCCACATAGGTCATTTTCGGCCCATAATAACTGGTTTCTGAAACTGCATTGGCACCAAACATATCCCATACAGCCATCGAAAGACTGTCTCTTAATTTTGTATCATCATTATAAATTGCATACAAAATCCAGTCATCATCTTTACGCATATCGAAAAGTGACAGCTTATTTCCTTCTTCCTCTCCATATTCATTGGTATAGGTAAGGTTCAGCTTATAGCCTTTCTTTGGATACATTCGACTGGTATTTCCACGGATATGTCCATTATATTCTGACTGCTGGACACCGTGCAAAGAAAAATCGGTATCGTAAAAAACAGCGGTTCCTGTAATCTCTTCAGTGGCATACAGTCCTTCATTTGTAGCCAGATCAATAATCGGAAGACCTGTGAATACTACATAATAGGTTGCCCAGGAATTACTGTCATAAACTGTGAATGGAAATTTTTTTCCGTCTGCGATCACTGCTTGTTTATCATAAGTCGTGATGTCTTCTGAAAATAAAATCCCATATTCCTGCTGCCCGCTGATAAACTCTATTTTTTCCCATTGATCAGTTTCCATATCCAATGGAACATAAAAGGTATTGCTTTCATCATCAAAAGGAACCCTTGTCTCGTTGCACAGCAGTGCCGTAAAATCAAGCTCTGCTTTTTTCGGCAGTTTCGTCTGCACGGTTTCAACCTTTTTCGTTGATACCTGATTGAACAGTGTAAAATTCGATTTTTGCAGGCTGTTTATTAAAAGAAAACTGCTTATCAGTAATAAAACACTTCCAAGCACTAAGAGTTTTTTTCTCATGTTTTTTTCCTCATATATCGTCATATTATAGCATTTACCCTATGAGATTGCAAGGTGATGGATTTTGAAATATCTGTGTCTACGCTCTCCAGCTATATATTACACCAGATATTCTAAACAATTTCTTATGTTTTTATTAAGTTCTCTTTAGATACTTTGACTTTTTGTCTAAAATCCTTTAAAGTATGGCTATCATATAAACATAAGGAGGAGACTATGAAAAAACAATTTATTGCTTTATTTTCCACACTTCTGATTCTCTCCTTAGGTATCTGGGGCTGTGGGAAAGATGAAACAGAAACGGTCAGTATACCGGAAACAGTTGTGGAAGAAGTCTCAGCTGAGGAAGAGCCTTCCTCCGAACCGATTGCAGAAGAATCAGCAGTGAAAGAAGAAACAGGGGAAGATGCTAATACAGAATCCGAAGAAGAGGAAAACGAATATCCATATTGGTGGGAGCTTTATGATTACAACTTAAATCAGGAGGTTCTTGCTGCAGATGGTGAATTTAAAAACCTGACAATCCAGCCAGGTGATGAACCGGATCAGATTCGTATCACCTGGTTCTCAAAATCTTCTTCAAGAGGGAAGGTAAAATTCGAGCCGGAAAATGGTTCTATTTTCAGTAATCTTTCCGCAAAGGCTACAACAGAAGCCAGTGTTTCTGTTCCTGGATATTACAGAAACTGTGCATTGATTGATGGTTTAGATTCCAATACGACTTACTATTACACTTTACAAAATGGAGGAAGTGAGTCACCGGTCTATAAGTATAAAACAAAGGATTTGGATTCTACTGATTTTACATTTACTATCGCAGGAGACCCGGAAATTGGTCTGGGAGATGCCGAAGATGTTTTATCCGGACAAAGAAGTATCTGGAGAGTTGTTTTGAACCGTATGAAAGCACAGATTTCAGATTCTGAATTTTTGATCACTACCGGGGATCAGGTCGCAGATCCTGCTTCTTCCGTACATTATGATTACTTTTTGGACAACTCGGTACTGTATTCCACACCACTCGTTCCTGTGGTAGGAAACCATGATAATGGAACCGGATATTTCGGAGATCATTTCTCATTACCAAATATGAGTTCTATCGGGCAGGAATCCGGACGTGACGGGGACTACTGGTTTGTAAAAGGAAATGCACTGTTTATGGTATTGAACAGTATGTGCCCTCAGCCAACAGAAATACATGAACAATTTATCGCAGAAGCAATTAATGCAAATCCTGATGCCAAGTGGAGAATTGTAGTCAGCCATTATTCACCAATTACTATGGTGGAACGCTATCAGGGTGTTCGTGAATCTATAAAAGCTGTTTACGATTATATCGGAGAAGTATTTGACATTGATTTATTTATCGGCGGACATGACCACATTTACACAAGAGGTTATTTCATCGATGAAGACGGGGATCCAATTGATCATGAGGACTATCCAATTGAAGATGATGCAGAAGATATCGTAAATGAATTTGATAACCCGGAAGAACCTATCTTTGTAATATTCAACGGTGCGACAGATGCACTGCTTAGAGAACCGGAAGATTATCCTTGGGCTGCTGTCTGTGTACAGAATGGTGTTCCACAGCTTACAGAAGTTCACGTGACAGAGGACAGTATTACTATGGAAACCCATGATGCTGATTCCTGGGCAACGATAGACAAATTCACAATTTACAAAGATTAACGCTAATCGTTATTGCTATTTAGAATAACCTATGCTACAATCAATGCAAGTCAAAAACATTTTGACTTGCATTTTTTGTTACTTAAAACAACATCTCTTTTCTAAGAAAGGATTACAATATGAAAAAATTATCTTTGAATTTATTAGCCAGTACTGTATCCAGTCAAAGAAAGGCTAAGAATATTACCCAAAAGCAGTTGGCCGAACTCACCGGAATCAATCGTGCTATGATTAGCCGTCTGGAGAAAGAAGATTATCTTCCATCTATTCCGCAGCTGGAAAAATTGGGAGAAGTTTTAGATTTCGAACCAATTACAATGTTCGTGGAAGAAAAAACAAAAACTGTTGCTTCTAAATTTTCTCCAATGAACATTGCAGTCGCAGGTACAGGTTACGTTGGTCTATCCATTGCTACATTATTGGCACAGCATAATCACGTAACTGCTGTTGATATCATCCCGGAAAAAGTTGAATTGATCAACAACAAAAAATCTCCGATTCAGGATGAATATATCGAAAAATATCTTGCGGAAAAAGAATTGGATTTAACTGCTACTACCGATGGCGCATCTGCATATAAAAACGCTGATTTTGTTATCATCGCTGCTCCTACAAACTACGACAGTAAAAAGAACTACTTTGATACCAGCGCAGTAGAATCTGTAATCAAACTGGTATTAGAAGTGAATCCGGACGCGATCATGATCATTAAATCTACGATTCCGGTAGGTTATACTGAAAGTGTTCGTAAGAAATTTAATACAAAAAATATTCTTTTTAGTCCGGAATTCCTTCGTGAATCTAAGGCTCTGTATGATAATCTGTATCCGAGCCGAATCATTGTTTCTGCAGTTGACGGTGATGAAAGGCTTACTGAAGCCGCTCATACATTTGCTGCCCTTCTTCAGGAAGGTGCAATTAAAGAAGAGATTGATACTTTATTTATGGGCTCCACAGAGGCAGAGGCCGTAAAGCTTTTTGCAAATACTTATCTTGCGCTCCGTGTAAGCTACTTTAACGAATTAGATACTTATGCTGAAACAAAAGGCTTATGCACTCAGGATATTATTAATGGGGTTTGTTTAGATCCTCGTATTGGAACTCACTATAATAACCCTTCTTTCGGTTATGGCGGATACTGCTTACCAAAAGATACGAAGCAGCTTTTAGCCAACTATGCGGATGTTCCTCAGAATATGATGACAGCCATCGTTGAAAGTAACCGTACAAGAAAGGATTTCATTGCAGATCGTGTTCTTGAAATCGCTGGCGCTTATGAAGCAAACAGTGCATGGAACCGCGACAAAGAAAAAGATGTCGTTGTCGGGGTATACCGTTTGACAATGAAGAGCAATTCTGACAACTTCCGCCAGAGCAGTATTCAGGGAGTTATGAAACGAATCAAGGCCAAAGGTGCTACCGTAATCGTTTATGAACCAACACTGGAAAATGGTACTACGTTCTTTGGAAGTAAGGTTGTGAATAATCTGGCTGAATTCAAGAAAAAGAGTCAGGCGATTATTGCCAACAGATATGACAGCTGCCTGGATGATGTGTCCGAAAAAGTATATACACGAGATTTATTTAGAAGAGACTAATAGATAAAAGGGGAGGCTTTCGTTGTATTTATGGATACCGATTTGCTCCCCTTTTTTATCCTGCTTTTGCTAATTACAATATCAGGAATTCTAATATATTTTCCTGATAACCTATTACTCCGCATTTTCGAAGTGCTTCTGCTGTTTGCAGTAACTCTATATCATCAATATGTTCCAGCATTTTCAGTCGTTTTGATGTAAGAATTTCTTTGGATTTGCTCTTTTCATAGTCCTCTGCGGACATTTTCCAATAACAAACCTCACCCTGATAATACTTCTTGATTTTCTGCGCAATGAGCATTCCCTCAGGATCGAAATCCCCTGCATAATAGATCTTTACCCCTGCCTCCGCAAGCAGATCAAGCAACAAAACGGCGCTCAGACGTGGCTGACCATTCATGCACATACATGCCTTTTTTCCTGCCCATTTTCCACAGAGCATGGCATACACGGAAGGGTTTTCTACGATATAGATTGTATCTTCCGGACATTCCACACGGCCCCAGTCTGCAATGCCGGACAGTGGTACCTGAACAGGGGTTCCTTCCCGGAAAAATCCTTCCATCCCTTCATGAAGCTCTCCATTTTTCTTCCATGTCCGGATTCCGCAAAGCATTGCACAATTGGACATATCATCTCGCAAAATTCCTGCCGCAAGATAAAGCCTCTGCCTGTACAATGCCGGAAAAATCTCTGAACGGTCTACAGGAATTTCCCTATGGACAAGATCCCACTGTATTAACATTCGAAGAAATACGCCTTCTCTTTCTCCATCATCAAAGGCATGAGGATTTCCGGTAATTCTGGCAGCAAATACTGCTAAATATTCCCTGTTGCCCTGGTGATATGGAAAATTATTTAGAACTTTACATCCAAGTTCAAGTACCTTTTTGATTTCCTCTTTATCCTTTCCTGCTTCCCGATAACGCTTCTGAAGATAAAAATACATTTCATCTTTTGTCTGTCCAATCTCGAAAAGCCATCTTGCCGAAAAAGTTTTTTGATAGATGATTTTTGTTTCTTCCAGTGCCTGATTCCACCGTTGTTCTTCTGATTGCTGCTGTTCCTTCTTGCCAGTCATTTTTTCCTGAAAATACAGCTCCAGTACTTCTTTTGGGGAAAACTCTTCAAATCTGCTTTCCTTTAATGCTTTTTCAAACCTCGCTGCTGATATGGAAATGCTTTTCTTTCCATGAAAATTCTTTTGAAAGAACCCTTCCAACACCTCCAGATCATTCTCCGATATATTTTTTAAGATCACAGTGCCGGAAAAATCCCCATAAGAAGCGTATTTTTCCCTGAATCCCCGAAATATTTTTTCAAATACAGGATTCTCTCTAAAATAGGCAGTGCATTCCTCAGCCTGAAATTTCTTCTGCACGAACTTTAAGTTGTTCTTCACTCTCCATAACCTCCTTCACCTTTCCATTCCACAGGTAAGGCATCACGGTTACAAATTTTGCATTTTCCGGTCGAATGAGCTGATAGATTGCAAGTGCATCCAAAGTATCACAGTCACCCCACAGCACCTGAGAATTAATGATAAAGTCAAACTGAAATTCAGTCATCAGACGAAACATATCTCTGATATTCCTATTATCAACGCCGGCAAATGCTTCATCTAAAGAAATCAGGCGTGGCGCATCGATGCGTCCTCCCTGATATTTTGCGACAACTGCCGAAAACAGAGGTACATACATAGACATTGCCTTCTCGCCGCCGCTAAAGGTTCCAAAAACACTGTTTGTAAGCTCTTTTTGTCTTTCCCCACTCTTTTGGGAGAACAGCTGGAATTCAAACCATTTACGATAATCCAGCGTTTCCTTCATGACCTGATAAAAGGATACCATTCCGCCGCTGTCCTTGGCGCGTCGTCTTGCTTCCTCCACTTTCGAGCGAAAATGCAGTGACAACCTGGCAGCTTCCTCTTCTCTCATGAGGCGATAATCCTTTTTCAAAAGCTCTACCAGTTCTTTCGTATCCAACTGATCCTCATGTTCTGCTGTTTTGCTTCTCCATCGCAGGCTTAAGCGCAGACCGCTGGAAGTATTCATCGCTCCCATCAGCCCGTTCATTTTCTCTACCCAGGCAAACGAGCTATTAATCTTTCCCCTGATTTTTCGACTCATGGTATTGGCAAGAATATCCTCAAACAATTCTCTGTCACCTGCTTTGATCAATTCCTGAAGTTCTGCAATTTCCTCCTCCAAATGTGCCAGTAACTTCCCAAATGGGATTTTCACACCCTGATATCTTGCATAAATGTCCATACGCTTTGCAGAAGGTTCACCCGGTCTGCGAGTACTCTCAAGTTCTTCAAACAGCTCCGTCTGGGTCAGCTGATAATCATTTAAAAAGCCTCTGTTTTCGAAATAAATGCGCTGTACATCCTGATTAACTGTATTTACAGATAACGCTTTGCAATCAGGTTCTAAAAAGCTTCTTACCCTAACCACATCTTCGCAAAATCCTTCCGGAAGGTTCACGTAACCAAGGTCAAATTCTGCCTGATAACGCTTCTCAAGGTACTCTTTGCTTTGCATACACACAGAAATTTTTTCTGCACATTGCTCTAAATATCCTGTTAACTGTGTAATCTGCTGCTCTTTCTGTCCTTTTTCCTCTACACATTTCTGCAGCTTTTCCGGATACTCATCCAGCCACTTTACACAGTTTTCCAGACGTTCCCGGATCTCTTCATAATCTGTCAGCTTTAACTGTTTCACTACAGATGCATGCTCGATTTCTTCTCTCTTTAAAGACTTCTCTGCGTTTCCCATATCGTATCGGATCTGTTCCATATCATACTCCAGATCCTCCATCTGACTGAGAAGATGATTTTTCAGATATACGATTTGCAGATACAGCTCGTGCCCTGATTTCAACTGATAAAAATACTTTCCGTATTCCGTTGCTGCCGCTTCTGCCCTGCGAAAAGCTTCATAGCTGCAGGTCAGATAAAGCTTATCAGCAATCTGTACTGCTTCCTTTTTCAGTTCTTTTAATTTTTCGCCAAGCTCCCGAAGCTCTGCATCCAGACGAAATGCCTCTTCCTTTAAGCGTTTTTCTTCTCTAAGCTCTTCTTGCAGCATTCGATGCGCTTCTCTTAAATCTTCATCCTTTGGCAAGTTATGATATTCCTGTTCCAGCTGATGAAGTCTGTTTTGCAGCGTTTCATTTTCTTTTTTCAAACTGTCAATCTCATCTACCAGAAATTTAAGCTTATTCTTACATGCAGCTATTTTCTGCTGGCGATTCTTTTCTCTGGCTCTTGTACCGATAAATCCTGCCTCGTATTCTCCGGTAATCGTTCCTGCAAGGACTCCCAGCTGATAGCTTCCATCTGCTGATATGGCGGTCATTCCATCCATATCATAAGCAATGTTTTCCAGGATTCCGGTAATCCTCTGATTCATAAAAATGTCATTTACCGTATCATTTAGCTCTAAAACATCAAGAATGTTTTTTTCTGCCCGCTGCTTCTTAACAAATAAATATTTATCACAGCATCCCAGATCCTGAGAAAGCACTCGCTCCTTATACTGTTCGTCGATGACAAGGGCATCTAAAATTCCCATGTGCATCAGGGCTTCTTCCAGTCTGTCGCATGCAGTTTTATCCAGCTTTTGTCCAAATTCCAGAAGCTTATAAAATTCCTGATAAGGAATGTTTAAACCTCGCAGACGGTTTCTGTTTTTTATGACAGCTTCACTGCGCTCCGGTTCCGGCTCCTTGAAGCTTTCCCATTCCTCCAGTTCTGTCTGCCACTTGACAGACTCCTCCTGAAGCTTCTGAATTTCTTCTTTGGCCTTCCTGTGAAGTCCGTCCAAAATTCCTTTTTTATCCAGCCAGACATCCGCAGCTATTTGCCGCACACTGGCAAAATCTGATTTTTCGTTATATTCCTCTGCAAAAAGCGAAAGCTTTCGAAGCAGTTCTGCAGACAGCACAAGCTCTTTGTTCTGTCCATTCCAGTGATACAGTTTTTCCTTCCACTCATTCTGCACCTGTACCAGCATATTTTCTGCCTGACTGACTCTTCGCTGTACACCATCAAGCTCTCTTTGATTTTTCTCACGCTTAATAAGCAGCTCATCGATTTGACGCTGCCTCTGTTCTACGTCCTGCAAAATTACAAGCCCCTGACGAATCTGATCTCTGGTATTTTCAAACTGCATTTGATGGGTATCAAAAGAAAACGGCTTTTGAAATCCATCTTTTAATTCAGCAGCAAAAAAGCTATGTTCCTCAAAAGCCATCTCATCAGCTTCTGTCTGCATCTCATCAAGAAGACCTGTCAGCTCCTGCTCTTTTTGATATTCCCGGTTTTCTTCTTCCCGTTTCTTCTTCTCCGTATCAATGAGCTGCTCTTTTTTTGTTTCAAGCTGCAGCTGCTTTTCAGACAATGCTTTTTCTCTTTCTGCAATTGTTTTACTTAACCTGATTTCCCGTTCCTTTAATGCGACTGCATCACTTGCATTCAAAGATTCCTTCTCTTTTTCCATTGCAAGCTTCCTCGCATTTAACTCATTTCTTGCATTTTCCAGTTCTAAAACCCTGGCTTCACATTCCTGTTTCTTTTGCTTCTTTTCTTTTTCATCCCGTTCCAGAGCAAGAAGCTCTTTCTGCTTTTCGTCGTAATGAACGGACTTTTCATACAACTGCAGTCGATTGTATTTATCCAGAATGCGGCCTATTTTTTCTGCCGCCTGTTTTCCTTCCTGTCGCGCTTTCAGATTCAGGCTCATGGTGTCCATATTTTCAATTGCTTCGGACATTGGACGCAGATCTTCTTCTGAGAGCGGCTGTAGAGAATCACTTAAGATTTCATTGATGACCGATGGCTTAAAATCCTTGGAAAGCTTTGGGGTACGCAGCTGAATCAAAAGGTCTACCATTTCTTTGTATTCTTCCACCGTTTCAAAACCAAAGATCTGCCGATTGACATATTCCATATAATCCATCTGGCGGTCAAAAACATATCCTCCGCCCTGCATCCGATTCTCCAGTTCTTTTTTAGACAGGGTCACTTTTTCATCTGTCTCTTTACATAGGAAGAAATCCTTTCCGATCTGTCTTCCATCTGTCAGACTAAAATACCATTTATCCAATGGCTTCCCTTTTCTGGCACGAATGCCCATGCCGATGGTAAGATAGGTTTCACTTTCCCTTCTGCGAAATTCCAGATACAGATATCCTGTTCTCTCTTCTCTCACATCATCTTCTTCTAAAAGATAGCTGCTCATCTTACGGTCTCTGGAGCCAAAAGGGTCTAATCGCTCCGGACTCATATTTCCATCAAGAAGAAGGGGTATCACACTCTGCATTGTAACAGACTTCCCTGAACCGTTCGATCCTCGAAGCAGCATTCTTCCTTTGACAAAGGGAAATTCCTGGTCATCGTAATACCAGAAATTAATTAATCCAATTCTATTTGCCTGCCATCTGCTATTCATCCTGGCTTCCTCCTGTGTAATCCTCCGGGTAGCTTCCTGTCATTTTTCCTGCTGATGGATAGATGACAATTTCATGGGTACTTTCTATCCGTTTGACAAATGTCCACCTCTCCATCGCTTCCAGAATTTCTTTGACAAATTCTCCCTCCGGCATTTCCCGGTAGCTTTTCGTAAAGCCATTTCCGAATTCTCTCTTCACATTCTTTAGCATCTGTTCAAATTCCACTGCGTCCGTAAATATCATTTCATCCTTTTGTACCTTCCAAACACCTAATGATATTTTTTCTCTGATTTTTCCACAGCATAACAAAAGAATATCGGACAGGGCATTATTTCCTGGAAATGCTGTTCCCATATGACAGTCCTCTCCCATCATAAAAAACGCACTTCCTTTGTGAATATGTACCTGACAGTCAAAGCATTGTTCTAAGTCATCGATAAGTCGTCTGCCATAATATTTCAAATATTCAAAATCCTCCTCTGTACCTGCCTCTCTATACATTCCAACAGAAAAGAGGAGCTTTTTATATACACGGTGTCTTCTTGCGATTCCCCGGTCCTCGTTCAGTCCAAACCAGTCGCTTTCCTCAAAATCCGAAGGATTGCGATAATCCATGATATCCTTTGAAAAGCTTCTCATAAAATATCTGGATGCTCCCGTATTTTCATAGAGTACTTCCCCTGCCTGTTCATCCATAAACAAGTCATCACTTCCATCCGTCACTTTTAAAAGTCCTTGTGATACTGCATAGCGCAGCACCTTTACCAGTCTTCTTCTGCTGACAAACAAGGTCCAGTCAACCGGCTGCCCCGGTATATGGGAAGCAATGTATTCTGTCAGCTGAGAAATCACAAACTGTTCTTCGGCATCCTTATCTTCTAAAAACATCAGCAAAATACATAGATAGGCGTATTCCTCTTTCGAGGTAAATTCTTCAATTCCCATATAGATTTCCGCCTTTGCCGGTATCTTTTCCAGCTTCACAAGCAGTGAGTTTTCAATGACCTGACAGCCCAGTTTTTCTGTCGCAAATTTACGGATGTTTCCAATGGAATCCCGCACTTTATAGTACAATTCCTTGTCATCGGACTTTAAAATCCACCGCTTATTTAACAGCAGTTCCAATTCATTCATAATTCTCTATTCCTCTTGAAACACAATGCTTAAGCTTGGCATCGTAAAGTTTCCATCTTCGCAGTGCACCACACACTTTTCTTTCTCATGACTCATATCCAGATAATATTGTCTGCCATCATCTGTTTTTGCACAGCAGTCCACATCCTCCAGTGCATCTGACAGCCATTTTAACAGGATTTCTCTTACCCGCGGTTCAATGACGGGAAGCCTTGCAAAGTCGATTCTTCCATTCTTCTCCAGCATTGCAATTTTTAACCGGTCTTCCTTTAACTGCTGCAGCATCTTACTTTTAGCAGCCTGTTTTTCCCGACTGGTATCAGAAATACTGCTTCGTCTTGTTTTCTCACGATAAGTTCTGATCCTTGGTTTTAAAACATACTCTACTGCCGGTTCCTCATAAACACCTTTGTTCATACTGTCAGTTTCGCGGACAAACTCTCCTTTGAAATGGTAAGGACGTTCCAGCCCAAAGACCATGGCTGACATTTTCTGCGCTTCTGAAAGATCTTCACACTTTAAAAATATTTCTGCCACTTTTCGATATTCTTCCCTTCGATTGGCACCCAACGCATTCTTTTCACTTAACTGGGTGGCATATCGGGTAATTCTTCGAATAATTTCATTTGTGGCATCAAAAAGCTTTCCAGCCTCATTTTCCTGTCCATTTTCAGATACAAACCATCCTCGGATGCTCTCATAGCGTCCTCTTGTCTTTTCTGCGATCATTTTCTCGGAAATCTCCACATCGATTCTCGGAATGGAGAGCTCGTAAGCATTTACTTTATTCAACACTTTTTCCAAAACTTCTGGTTCTAAAAATCGCAGATGTTCTTCGATCACTCCTACATTGCGCTGCAGTCCTTTGATAAAATTGCGCAGATAGTCTACCAGCTTGTCTTTAAATACAAGAAACTCTTTGGTACGCATCATTTCTTCAGCTTTTACACTGTTCAAATCGCGAATATAATCCTGGTAATTCTGATTCAGGCGGATAAAATTATTGTTCAGATCGTTCCACCAACTGTAAACTTCATTGATTTCTCTTTCTGTCATCTCTGGAAAACGCTCTATTTCCCGGCGAATCCGCTCCAGTAACGTAGGTTCCAAAGAAGCCCCCTCTATGAACAGATTTTCCAGACGAATTACAAGACGCTCTATCTCTACACTATATTCCGACATTTGATAGCGAAATTTCTTATTTTTGAACTCTTCGATAGAAGATACCTTTCTTGTATCCTGTATGGTCACCAGATTTTTCCATTCTGTCAGTGCAGTCAGATCCTGCTGACACTGTTCGATTCTATAATCTTTAAAATATGGATCCTGTATCATTTGTGCGTAGACTTCTTCCTGATACATCCAGTACTTAAGTTTTTCGTAATTATCATAAAAAATGCGCATAATGCTCCGATATCGGTCTACATTATCCGCATTTAAATACTTTGCCTCAGTGAGAGGTTTTATTAGTTTATCTGTTACGTGCATTTGTCTGCATCCTCCGTAGAGCATTTCTACAAGAAGTATACAATAGATGTGTAAAAGATGCAAAGGGTATCTATTATTTTTCCAAATGCACCAATATATCATCCAATATCGCACTTAGCTTGTTGCTATTACTTTATATTGATGTTTTAATGCTTGAAGTCTCCAATCATTATAATCCACTAACCCATCATTCTGTAATCTTCCCAACACTATTCCCGGATCTCGATTTATACTTTCTGCAAAACGTTTTATTGAAACAATACTAAACTCATTTCTCCTAATAAATTCTTCGTATTTATCTGGTGCAATGAGTGCATCTTCAGCGTATTTATCCGCTGCGTCTTCCCTTTCACCCGTTTCTTTCTCAAATGATATTCCATAGTCTCCGTTAATAATATGACCTATTTCATGAAACAAAGTAAACCAAAAGGTATCGGAATACAATCTTCTATCATTCACCATGAGCATAACGTTATCACCAAGTTTCTTGGTGGCACCATTAATTTTTGATCCTGAAAGATTCGGAAGAATTACAAAAATCACACCTGCATCCAAAAAAGCTTTTCTGATCAGAGGATAAAAATCTTTATGATTTTTTGTCAAAGATAATGCATATATAATTGCTTTTTCGAATTTACTCTTATTATATTTAGGCGCATCAATTGTCAACGCCTTGTTTATTGCAATCTGAACCATCATATTGGCTTTAATTGTATTTGATTCCTTTATTTTATCAGAAGCACTTTTAAAGCTAACCGCCATATCACGATTTTTAAAAACAGACAGCGTTGCAACATTCAAAAATTCTCTTACATGTTTTATCTGTTCGTCAATTTTTCTAGGCAGATCAGGCAAGCCAAAATTATCTCTAAAATATTTGTAATCCAAATAGGCAAACACTTCTCGTTCTTCTGCAAGTTCCTCCTCAGACTTAAATTCTGCAACTAATGTATCGTATCTATTTTGTAAATTAAGCCAATAACTCACACTAGTTCCTATCATACGTGATAATTTCATTGCAATATCGATTGAAAGACTTTGTTCGCCTCTAATTAATAAACTAAGATTTTTAGGTGTAGTTCCCAATCTTTTTGCAAAATCCGCCTGAGTTAGTCCACTTTCATCAACAATCTCTTTTATGTAATATCCTGGGTGGAATGCAATGCTATCATTATACTCGATATAATTACTCATAATGTTTGCTCACCTCCATAATTTCAACAATTTTCACATAACTGGCTATCTCATCAATATTGCAAGGATCATACGGCATTTTTTTCTCATTTAATGGTTGCAACACAATCCTCCATGGTTCCTTAATTGTCTTAACATCTATTGCAAAAAATCCTTCTAAATTTCGTCCTTTTTTATTCTCCAAATCGTGAAAACGAAAAGATTTTTGTACGATTATATCTTTTATTGTATCTGCACTACTAAGCGCATTAATCCTAGCCAATAAACTTTTCGTCAGTGCAGCATCACCACCAAATAATTTATTAGCAGCTTTTACACTTGTACACTGTGATTTCACTTTTTCAGATGCATATTCAAGTTCCAATTCATCCCTCCTGTTTTTGTATAAATTACCTATCAGGTAATTTCATTCTAACACCAATTTTACATCATGTCAACGTTCAGGGCGGTTTCTAAGCTCTTTATACACAGCATGTTGATTGGATATTGCAATCATATTTCTCCTGTTCTTCTCTTGCTTTTATAGAGCACTTACTACTTAATTTCTCGTTCCGCAGAATGCCGCAAACATGACATCTGCAATCTGATAATATCCTGCTTTACTTGGGTGTACAGGATCTGATTCATAAACTTCCGTGCTTTCACTGTAAGGATTTACTGCCTGTTCTGCACTTTCATAATTGTATTCACTGTCCATGCTGATTCCTGCCGGCACAAGATAGACATCTTCGTATCCTGCAAGTTTCTCAGACAAATCTACCATCAGATTGAACACAGCCAAATCCTGCTCATGTTTATTCCATCCCTTAGAGAGATATTCCCCGTGTACGGTCTTCCATGAACCAAGACCATTCTGACTTCCCTGATAAATTGTATTGACCACATAGATTGGTGTCATCACATCATCCCTGCGGATGGCATCTACAATTGCCACGATATCATCCGCATTAGATTCTCCTGCCTGAATGTTATTTGTCCCAAGGAAGATCTGTACGACATCCGGATAAAATCCTGTAGATTCCCTGTAATAAGTCCAGTCAAAAGATTCTGAACCCGGATTATAGAATGGATGGCACTCTTCTCCTTCATCTAACAAATATGGTGTTTCATTCAGATAATCATTTGCAGAAAATGCATATCTTCCTTCCATCAAAAATCCATCAATACTTCTTGTTCCATTAAAAACAATTTTTTCTTCTGCCAGTCCCTGAAGTCTGCGGTAAAGCATCCCATCACAGGACAAGCTGTCTCCGATCTCCAGCAAAGAAAATCCTTCCTGCAGAGTACCTTCTACTACTTTCAACGTGCAGCTTTTCTCAGCCAGAAGATTCAATGCATTGTCATAAATTGAAACTGTCAGTTCATGTTCCCCAATCATCTCTTCCGTGGCTGTGAGGGAATACTTTCTTTCCAGATTTTCTCCAATATCACAGCTCCAAAGCACATTATACTCGGTAATATAGCTGCATTTATTTGTAATCTGGCTGTTATAAATTTCCATAGTCAAGCCAGTCGCTGCATAGTAGGTGTCTGGAAGGTAGATTTCAATTTCTTCATTTTCTGCTTCTGTCGTTTGCTGTTCTATATTTACTGCATCCAGCTGCGGTTTTAGTTGCTTTCTCATGGAAAGGACCTGAGCCAGCAGGATGACTGCTGCAATGATCAGTACAATTAAAATTCCCAGCATTGCCGGGAAAATTACTTTTCCCGGCTTGCTGCCTTTACGATTTTCTCGCATAAGTTGTCTCCTCTTAATACATTCCGGCTAATTTACTTCTTGAGAATCCAGGGATCATACTTTCCCAATTCGTATTGCAAATAATATCCTGCGCCATCTCAACTTTTGTCGCATTACCTTTTGAAATACTGGTGGCTTCTTTGCTTCCAAAGACTTCTATACTGCTGTCCATATATTCGTAAGTATAAAAAGATGCTCTCTTTTCTTCATATCGTGTACGAAGACCTAAATATAAGCCGCCCTTTATTTCATCCGGATCATCCTGAAGGGCACGGATAATAAATGCATCCACACGATCATTAAATTCTGCCATGTAATAGCCTCTTGCCAGTGCATATGCCTGACTCTGCTGTCCGGCACTTGCCGTATAGCCCTGCTCGGAAAGAATCACTCGAATACTGTCTTCCGGCTTGTCATATTTTTCTTCCAAGGATGCTGCATAGTTTGTCAGCACTGAAATGTTTTTCATCGAAATATATCTTGTAGATATACTGAATGTCGTATTAGAGCTGTCATTCCAGAAATCTGTTCTCGTAAGCGGATAAGAATAGCCATGGTATGCGATGCTCCATAACATATCCTCATTTTCTTTCTGTGCATATGCCGCAAATTTGTCCAGAATAGACTTTCCACTATAAGTATCCGGCGCTGCTGTCCATCCATTGTCTAAGGAAATGTATACATTGTTTCCTGTTTTTGCAGCTTTTACACCGTTATACAAGAGTCTGAATGCAGATGCATATACCTGCATGTAGGCATCCTGTGACAGACTTCCCTGATAGTTCCATGCTTTGCTTGAGTTGACTTCATTTCCAAGAACCCAATGTGTTACAAAGCAGTCACTCTTGCCAAACAGTTCACCCAGATATAAGAATACAGCCTCAAATGTTTCACGTGCTTTTTCTTCTCTCACATTCAATGTGTAATAACGATGTCCCGCGCTTCTGGCTGCCGGATCGATCAGATAGCTGTTCGATGATTTGTAGCTTAATAAAAGATTCAATGTCACACAGATTTTTGTATTTTTACCTGTTTTTCCCTGTGCATATTGTTCAAACCCTTTCTGCATCTGTTCGAATTCCCAAACAAGGTTCTCGCATTCAGAGAAATAATAGGTTTTTCCTTTATATTCATATGCCACATAACCATCTGCCGGACCAGTTCCAACGACACTTGCCAAATCCAGATTAAACAAGGTGTTCTTGCTATTTGTATCCGCTGCATCATCAAATCCTACACCTTGCAATCCCTTTTTAGAGATTGGGGTAAAGATTGCTTCCGTGTTTTCTGAAACAGCTTCCGGATTGGTAATACCCATTGGCGTTGAAATCACCTGATAGGTTCCATCATCCTTCTTGATTGCCAAAGCAAACTTGTTCATTAATGCTCTGTCAACGCATTCTCTCACATCATCGCTTCCATCACCCTGATCAATAACAAACTCTGTCTCAATCTCAAAGTCTTTTTCAATCTCACCGACAGGCTCTGTCCAGTCAATAGAACTTCCATAGGACTCTGTTTCTACAATATAATATTTATCATCAGAACTCTTTAAGCGCTCCTTTAAAGAAGCCTGCAGACGAACTGTCATTCCTGCGTCTCTGCTTCCTGAAACGATTTCACATTCTGATAATGTTGCGGAAGTCGAGGTTGCAGCCACTTCACCACGTACCACAATACTCTTCACTGCACTGTAACGGCTATAAACCACTTCTGGATTGAGCTCATCACCGCCCCAGGCAGTATATTTCAGTCTGAAGTAGTATGTCGTATCCGGTTCAAGCGCTTCTACTCTGTATTCACTGATCGTTGTATCAGTAATCTGAATGGAAGTTGTTTCCCATGATGGGAAAATGCTGTCCTTAGAATATTCCAATGTATAGCTCTGCACACCATCAATGAGGTTCCATTTTACATCTACGGTTCGGTAGAAGGTACTGGTGATAGAGCTAAAGGTCGGAGTTGTAATAGGGACATAAATTCCTTCCAGGTTGAAGAAATAATCTACTCCATTAATCGTACACCAGCCAGTCTGCATAATTCCGTTAGAATCGAAATAATATTTCTTTCCTGAAATTGTCTGCCAACCAGTCAACAGATTTCCCTTGCTGTCAAAGTAACTCTTTCTTCCATCCTCAAAGGTAAACCAGCCGTTGGATGTCGTTCCACTGAACACCAGATAACATTTCTTTGGATCATCATCAGTGTTAAAGAAATATCTGATCTTATTGATAACCTTCCAGCCTGTACTCAGACGATAATTACTATCGAAATAATAAGTACGCTCTGTCATCTCTTCTCCGGCACCTACGCTTATCACTTTCAGGTCTTTGGCAAGAATTCCTTTTAAAACTCCCGTTTCAGTCGTAGATGGTTCGCCATAATACCAGTAACCAGCCAGCTTGAACCAGTCTGTCTTTGCTTTTCCACTGGATTCCAGATAATATCTCTGTCCATCTACAGTCTGCCAGCCTGTCAGGCGATAGAAATCTTTTGTGCTGAAAACATAGGTTTCTCCATCAATTTCTTTCGCACCTTTCGCAAGAGTTCCCTTTAATGTTCCATCTTCCGTTGTAGATGGTTCACCATAATAGTTTTTGCCACTGATAATGAACCAGCCTGTTCGTGCGCTTCCATCTGAATCGAGGTAGTATCTCTGACCATTTGCATTTTGCCAGCCTGTCAGGCGATAATTGCTGCTTGTATGGAAGAAATAAGTTTCTCCGCCAATTTCTTTTGCCGCTGATGCAAGCGTTCCTTTTAATACACCATCACTGGTTGTAGACGGTTCGCCATAGTAGAGATCCGTTCCTACTGTGAACCAGCCTGTTCGTGCTTTACCATTGGACTGCAGATAATACCGTTTTCCATCATAAGACTGGAAACCGGTTAAACGCTGGTATCCGCTTGCATGGAAGACATAGGTCTCTCCATCAATTTTCTTTGCACCTCTTGCAACTGCACCAACCGGAATCTCCTGTTCCTTTCCAGCAGCTGCTTTGGGTTCTCCATAATAGGTATTTGTTCCTACTGTGAACCAGCCTGTCTGCAGGATACCATTTGCATCAAAGTAATATCTCTGGCCTGTAATTGTCTGCCAGCCTGTTTTTACGTTTCCTTTGCTGTCCGCATAGCAAATCTGACCATTTTCCATTGTCATCCAGCCATAGCTTACACTTCCCTCAAAGGTTGCATAGCATTCTTCCGGTGCAGATGCATTTGTAAAGAAATATTTTTTGCTGTTGATTGTATACCAGCCAGTTTTCAGACGATAATTGGTATCAAAGTAGTAAGTCTTCAATTCCTTATCTTCGCCATATGGCAGTTCTACAAGACCTTTTACAACGATTCCATCTTCTTTTGCATAATACCAATCACTTCCAACCTGGAACCAGCCAATTTCCATGACTCCATTAGTATTAAAATAATATCTCTCTTTATTAATGGTCTGCCAGCCTGTCAGCATATAATAACCTCTTGGATGGAAATAATAGGTTTCTGTACCAATCGTTTTCAATCCCTTTGCTACAGTTCCCTTTAGGATTCCATCTGCTGCCACTGGTTCCCCATAATAATGATAGTTTCCTACTTTGAACCAGCCTGTTTTGGCCTTTCCATCTGTATTCAGATAGTATCTCTGACCACCTACTGTCTGCCAGCCTGTCAAGCGATAGTAACTGCTTGTATGGAAGACATAGGTCGCTCCATTAATTTCCTTTGCGCCCTTCGCAAGGGTTCCTTTTAATACGCCTGCTTCGGTCGTTGTCGGTTCTCCATAATAAATTTTTCCGCCGACTGTGAACCAGCCTGTTCGTGCGGTTCCGTCCGCATTCAGATAATATCTGTCTCCATTTACCGTCTGCCAGCCTGTTAAACGGTAGTTTGAACTGGTATGGAAGAAGTACGTCTCTCCACCAATCTCTTTTGCACCGCTTGCAAGGGTTCCCTTTAAGATTTCTCCGTTTGCTGCAGGTTCTCCATAGTAGAGATCTGTTCCTACCGTAAACCAGCCTGTTCGCGCTGTTCCGTCAGACTTCAAGTAATATCTTCTGCCATTGTAAGACTGGAAGCCCGTTAACATATAATACTGGCTGCTATGGAAGAAATAGGTTTCCGTACCTATCGTTTTTGCTCCCCTCGCTACAGTTCCTTTATAGATTCCATCATGAGTTGTTGTTTCCGCATAGTAAGTTTTTCCACTAAAAGTAAACCAGTCTGTTTTTGCTTTACCGTCACTTTCAAGATAAAATCTCTGTCCATTCACTGTCTGCCAGCCGGTCAGCATATAATAACCGCTTGGGTGGAAACAATAAATTGCCCCATCAATTTCCCTGATACCTTTTGCCACAGCTCCGACCGGAATTGTCTGTTCCTGCCCCTCTGCAGCCTTTTCTTCTCCGTAATACCAGTAATTTCCTACTTTGAACCAGTCAATCTGTAAAGCTCCATTGCCGTCAAAGTAATATCTCTGATTATCAATGGTCTGCCAGCCGGTCAGAATCACTCCTCTGCTGTTTGCATAACTGATCTGTCCATTTTTCAGTTTCAGCCAGCCTGTTTGTGCGGCAGTTACGGTATCTGTTGCATAACATTCTGCCGGACTATCCGCAGGTCTGAACAGATATTTCACACCATTAATTGTCTGCCAGCCTGTTTTTAAACGATAATTGGTGTCAAAATAATAAGTTTTCTTTTCACTGGATTCACCATATGGCAATTCCGCAAGGCCTTTCGCAAGGGTTCCGTCTGAATATGCATAATAGTAATATCCGCCTGTTCCGAACCAACCCGTTTTCGCTGTTCCATCTGTGTCCAGATAATATCTCTGACTACCAACCGTCTGCCAGCCGGTCAGGCGATAATACTGACTTGTATGGAAGATATAGATCTTTCCATTAATCTCTTTTGCTCCTTTTCCGAGCGTTCCTTTTAAGATTCCATCTGCCGTCGTAGATGGTTCTCCATAATAAATCTTTCCGCTGACTGTAAACCAGCCTGTTTTCGCCGTTCCGTCTGCATCCAGATAGTATCTGTCTCCATTTACTGTCTGCCAGCCGGTCAAACGATAATTCGAACTGGTATGGAAGAAGTATGTCTCTCCACCAATCTCTTTCGCACCGCTTGCAAGAGTTCCCTTTAAGAGTTCTCCGTTTACTGCAGGTTCTCCATAGTAGAGATCTGTTCCTACTGTAAACCAGCCTGTCTTTGCGGTTCCATCTGACTGTAAATAATAACGTTTTCCGCCATAGGACTGGAAGCCTGTTAACATATAGTACTGGCTACTGTGGAACACGTAAGTCTGTCCATCGATTTCTTTTGCTCCGCTCGCCACTTCCGGAGATGCGTAATAGGTTTTTCCGCTGATTGTAAACCAGCCTTTCTTTACAGTTCCATCATCATTAAAATAATATCTCTGTTTATCAATTGTTTGCCAGCCTGTTAAACGATAATACTGACTTGGATGGAAATAATAGGTCTCTGTGCCAATTGTTTTCATACCTTTGGCTACCGTTCCCTTTAACACATCACCACTCTTGGCTGTTTCTGCGTAATAGGTCTTTCCACCAATTGTAAACCAGCTTGTCTTTGCCTTTCCATTTACATCCAGATAATATCTCTGGCCATATACCGTCTGCCAGCCTGTCAGGCGATAGTAACCGCTTGTATGGAAGACATAGGTTTCTCCATTAATTTCTTTTGCTCCCCTCGCAAGGGTTCCTTTCAGCACACCTGCTTCGGTCGTAGTCGGTTCTCCGTAATAGATTTTTCCGCTGATCGTAAACCAACCTGTCTTTGCGGTTCCATTTTCATTCAGATAATATCTTTCACCATTTACTGTCTGCCAGCCTGTCAGGCGATAGTTTGAACTGGTGTGGAAGAAGTAGGTCTCTCCACTAATTTCTTTCGCACCTTTCGCAAGAGTTCCCTTTAAGAGTTCTCCGTTTGCTGCAGGTTCTCCATAATAGAGATCTGTTCCTACTGTAAACCAGCCTGTCTTTGCTGTTCCATCTGACTGTAAGTAATATCTATTACCGTTATAAGACTGGAAGCCCGTTAACATATAATACTGACTGCTATGGAAGAAATAGGTTTCTGTACCGACTGTTTTTGCTCCTCGTGCTACAGTTCCTTTATAGATTCCATCATGAGTGGATGTTTCCGCGTAGTAAGTTCTTCCACTGAGAGTAAACCAGTCTGTTTTTGCCTTACCATCACTTTCAAGATAAAATCTTTGGCCGTTCACTGTCTGCCAGCCTGTCAGCATATAATAACCGCTTGTATGGAAACAATAGGTCTCACCATCAATTACTTTGATACCTTTCGCCACAGCTCCGACTGGAATTGCCTGTTCCTGTCCCTCTGCAGCTTTTTCTTCTCCATAGTACCAATAATTTCCTACTTTGAACCAATCTGTCTGTAAAACACCATTACCATCAAAATAATATCTCTGCTTATCGATTGTCTGCCAGCCTGTCAGAATCACGCCTCTGTTATTTGCATAACTGATCTGACCATTTTCCAGTTCCAACCAGCCTGTCTTAATCTCGATTGCTGTATTTGTTGCATAACACTCTTCTGGTGTTTTTGCATTTTCAAAGAAATACTTTTTGTTATTAATAGTCTGCCAACCTGTTTTCAGGCGGTAATTGTTATCAAAGTAGTAAGTTTTCTGTTCTCCGGCTGTACCATATGCTAATTCTATGAGACCTTTTACTATAATTCCATTTTCTCTAGCATAATAATAATATCCGCCCTCTTCGAACCAGCCTGTTTCCATGACTCCGTTGGCATCAAAATAATATCTTTCTTTATTAATTGTCTGCCAGCCTGTCAGCATATAATACTGATTCGGATGAAAATAGTAGGTTTCTGTAACGATATCCTTAAGCCCTTTTGCTACTGTTCCTTTTAATATATCAGTAGTCGTAGCTGCTTCCGCATAATAGGTTTTACCGCTAATCGTAAACCAGCCTGTTCGTGCTGTTCCATCTGCATCAAGATAATATCTCTCTCCATTGACTGTCTGCCAGCCTGTTAAGCGATAATACTGACTCGGATGGAAAACATAGGTTTTTCCATTAATTTCTTTTGCTCCTTTTCCGAGCGTTCCTTTTAGGATTCCATCTGTCGTTGTAGATGGTTCTCCGTAATAAATCTTTCCGCTGACTGTAAACCAGCCTGTTCTGGACGTTCCGTCTGCATCCAGATAGTATCGCTCTCCGTTTACTGTCTGCCAGCCTGTCAGTCGATAATTCGCACTGGTATGGAAGAAATAGGTCTCTCCATCAATCTGTTTTGCACCTGATGCGAGTGCTCCTTTTAAAGTTCCATCTGCGGTTGAAGACGGTTCTCCATAATAGAGATCCGTTCCTACGGTAAACCAGCCGGTCTTAGCTGTTCCGTCTGACTGTAAATAGTAACGTTTTCCAGCATCGTACTGGAAGCCCGTTAACATATAATACTGACTGCTATGGAAGAAATAAGTTTCTGTACCGATTGTTTTTGCTCCCTTAGCTACAGTTCCCTTATAAATTCCATCATGAGTTACTGTTTCCGCATAGTAAGTTTTTCCGCTAACAGTAAACCAGCCGTTTTTTGCAGAACCATCTGTATCCAGATAAAAACGCTGTCCATTCACTGTCTGCCAGCCTGTCAGCATATAATAACCGCTGGTGTGGAAACAATAAGTGTCTCCAGCAATTACTTTGATACCTTTTGCCACAGCTCCGACTGAAATTGTCTGTTCCTGTCCCTCTGCTGTCTTTTCTTCTCCGTAGTACCAGTAATTTCCGACCTTAAACCAGCCAACCGCAAGTGCACCTGTCGCATCAAAATAATATCTTTGACCATCGATCGTCTGCCAGCCTGTTTTCACATTTCCGTTGCTGTCCGCATAGAAGATCTGGCCGCTTTCAATCGTCTGCCACCCCTCTTTTATACTTCCAACATAAACAACATCATAATTTTTCGGATGATCAGCTCCGACAAAATAATATTTCTTTCCATTGATTGTCTGCCAGCCTGTCTGTAAGCGATAGCTCTCATCAAAGTAATAAATCTTTTTCTCTTCGCCCACGAGCAGTTCAATTAAACCATTGACTGTCGTTCCATCAGAATTTGCGTAATACCAGTAATCTCCGACCTTGAACCAGCCTGTCTGCATCACTCCGCTTGCATTAAAATAATATCTTTTACTATTAATTGTCTGCCAGCCTGTGACTGCCACACCTGAATTATTAAAATAGCTTGTTCTTCCTTCAAATACAAACCATCCCTTTGCAGGATTTCCGGAATAAATCGCATAGCAGTCCTGTGGATTTTCAGCTCCGGCAAAATGATATTTGATACCACTTATTGTAATCCATCCTGTCTGTAAACGATAGTTTCCATCAAGGTAGTAGCTTCTCTCCTGCTCATCAACGGTAAGATTAATCAGGCCTTTCTGAACTTTTCCATCCTGGTCTGCATAGTACCAGTATCCACTGACTTCAAACCATTCTGTCTGCATCACTCCATCAGCATCAAAGTAATATCTCTGACCACCTGCTGTCTGCCAGCCTGTCAAACGATAATACTGACTCGGATGGAAATAGTACGTTTTTCCAGAAACTTCTTTAAATCCTTTTGCAACTGCACCATCAGCATCTGCATAGTACCAGTAATTTCCGACTTTGAATTCACCAGTCTGCATAATTCCTGTGCTGTCAAAGTAATATCTCTGACCATCAATCGTCTGCCAGCCTTTTAAAATACCATATCTTGCATGAATATAGCTTCTGCATCCATCACTTAAAATTGCCCATGCATTCGTCGCACCGGTATAACCGGTAAACGTCAACTCATGACAATCCAAATATCTTTCCGCATTATTAAAGAATCGCCACTGATTATTCACTTTTACCCAACCGGTTGTCAGACGATAATTTCCGTCAAAGTAATAGTTCTTTCCATCGATTGTGTGAACATCTTTGAGCATGCAGCCATTTACATCTGCATAATACCAGTTGCTTCCGTCATAGTACCAGCCAATCGCCGCACTGCAGTCATCTTTAAAATAGTATCTTTGACCATTTAATGTCTGCCAGCCTGTCAGGCGGTAGTACTGACTCGCATGGAAACCATAAATTTTACCATCGATTGCTTTTACGCCTTTTGCGATTGCTCCCTGATTTTCTCCAGTCTCTTCAGCATAATAATAATATCTTCCTGACTGGAACAAACCAGTTTCCATTATTCCTGTACTGTCAAAATAATATCTCTGGCTGTTAATTGTCTGCCAGCCTGTCAGCACCTGATATTTTGCATTGATATAACTCTTTCGACCATCTTTTAATACAATCCATCCGCCAACCGAACCATCATAAGATATCGCACAGCATGCTGCTGGATTTTCTGTCACATCATCAAAGAAATACATCTCGTTTCCAATGCGTTTCCAACCTGTGCTCAAACGATAATTGGCATCGAAGTAATACTGCTTTCCTCCAATGATCGTCAGTCCATTTTGCATACATCCGTTTGTATCTGCATAGTACCAATAGTCGCCTTCCTGATACCAGCCTGTCACGGCACTTCCATCTTCTTTTATGTAATATCTCTGATTATTTACTGTCTGCCAGCCTGTCAACAGATAATATTGGCTTGGATGGAATACATAGATAATTCCATCGATTGTTTTGGCACCTGTTACTACAGTTCCTTTGATAATACTTCCATCGTTCTTAGGCTCTGCATAATATCTTCGTCCGCCATAATCGATCCAGCCGGTCTGTGCTTTTCCATCTGTTCCCAAATAGAATCTCTTACCATCCATTGTCTGCCAGCCGCTCAAACGGTAATAAGCACTTGTATGGAACAGATAGGTTTCTCCATCAATAACTCTGATTCCTTTTGCAACTACTCCATCCTGATCTGCATAGTACCAGTAGTTACCGACCTGGAACTCTCCTGTCTGCATAATTCCTGTACTGTCAAAGTAATATCTCTGGCCATCAATTGTCTGCCAGCCTTTTAAGACACCATTTTTAATATGGATATAACTCTTCTTTCCGTTACTAATGATCGCCCAGTTGTTTACCGTTCCATCATATCCTGTATATGTTAATTCAAAAGAATCTGCATAGCTGTCTGCGGATGTAAAATATCTCCACTGATTATCAATTTTGATCCAGCCTGTCGTAAGGCGATAATTGTTATCAAAGTAATAGGTATGTTCTCCAATCTTCTGCGCACCTTTTACCATGCAGCCGTTTGCATCCGCATAATACCAATAATTACCTTCCTGATACCAGCCAATCACTGCTGCACAGTCATCCTGGAAATAGTATCTTTCACCGTTCAGAGTCTGCCAGCCTGTCAGGCGGTAATACTGACTTGGATGGAAACCATAAATTTTTCCATCAATCAACTTGGCACCCTTTACGATACTGCCTTCCGGGCATTCATCTGTCGCTGTTTCTTTTGGCTCCGCATAATAATAATATCTTCCCACCTGGAACAGACCAGTTTCCATAATTCCAGTGCTGTCGAAGTAATATCTTTGACTGTTAATATTCTGCCAGCCTGTCAATACCTGATATTTCGCATTGATATAGCTCTTGCGGCCATCATTCAATGTGATCCAGTCACCTACTGTTCCATCATAAGATACCGCACAGCATGCTGTTGGATTCTCCGCCACATCATTAAAGAAATACATCTTGTTTCCAATGCGTTTCCAGCCTGTAGCCAAACGATAATTGCCATCAAAGTAATACTGTTTTTCTCCGATAATTGTCAGGTCTTTTGCCATACGACCGTTTTCGTCCGCGTAATACCAGTAGTCGCCTTCCTGATGCCAGCCTATTACGGCACTATAATCTTCTTGGAAATAATATCTGTTTCCATCTAATGTCTGCCAGCCGCTCAAACGATAATATTGACTTGGATGGAAACCATAAATCTTTCCATCAATGGCCTGTGCACCTTTTACTACCGGAGCACCGTAATACCAATAACTTCCGACCTGGAACCAGCCTGTCTGCAAGATTCCTGTATTGTCAAAATAATATCTCTGACCATCAATGGTCTGCCAGCCCTTTAAAACACCATTTTTTACATGAATATAACTCTTTTTAGAATTACTCAGAGTTACCCAGCCAGTTTCTCCATCATCATTGGTGTAATCCAATTCATAACGCTCTGCATAATTTTCTGAATTATCAAAAAATCTCCATTCATTATTTATTTTGACCCAACCTGTCGCCAAGCGATAATTTCCGTCAAAATAGTAAGAATGTTCTCCAATGTTCTTTACACTGTTTGCAGTACAGCCATTTTCGTCTGCATAATACCAGTAGTTTCCATCCTGATACCAGCCTGTCTGCAAAATTCCCTGGCTGTTAAAAAAGTATCTTTTTCCTTCAATCGTCTGCCAGCCCTTTAAGATTCCATTTCTGATATGGATATAGCTCTTTCGATTATCGCTTAAAACAGCCCAGTCACTTGCAGTCCCGTTATAACCAGTAAATTTGATTTCCTTACATTCTTCTGGTATGTCGCTAATATTAAAGAATCTCCACTGATTATCTATTTTGTTCCAGCCTGTTGTCAGACGATAATTATTATCAAAGTAATAATTTTCTCCATTAATTACCTTGATTCCCTTTGCCATACAGCCATTTTCATCCGCATAGTACCAATAATTTCCTTCCTGATACCAGCCAATCATTGCTGTACAGTCATCTTTAAAATAGTAACGCTCGCCATTTAAAGTCTGCCAACCTGTCAGACGATAATAAGCACTTGTGTGGAAGCCATAGACTTTTCCATTAATGATTTTGGCTCCCTTTGCCATTGTTCCAATCGCTTCGCCTTCCGGCTCTGCATAATAGTAGTATCTTCCGTCCTGGAACAGGCCTGTCTTCATAATTCCGGTACTGTCAAAATAATATCGCTGCCCATTGATTGTCTGCCAACCTGTCAGCACCTGATATCTCGCATTGATGTAGCTTCTTCGATCATCACTTAAAATAAACCAGTTTCCAAGCTCTCCATCATAGGAAATAGAACAGCATTTTTCTGGTTTTTCTGCTACCCAGTCAAAGAAATACATCTGATTGTCAATCTTCTTCCAGCCTGTGCTTAAACGATAATTACTGTCAAAGTAATACTGCTTTTCTCCAATGGTCGTAAGGTCTTTTACCATACAGCCATTTTCATCCGCATAGTACCAGTAATCGCCTTCCTGATACCAGCCTGTCACGGTTTTTCCGTCTTCTTTTATGTAATATCTCTGGCCATTCACTGTCTGCCAGCCTGTCAGTAGATAATACTGACTTGGATGGAATACATAGATGCTTTCCTCAATTTTCTTTGCACCTGTTACTACAGTGCCTTTGATGACGTCCCCATCATTCTTAAGCTCTGCATAATATTTGCGTCCGCCATAATCTATCCATCCAGTCTGTGCTTTTCCATCTGTATCCAAATAGAAACGCTTACCATCCATCGTCTGCCAGCCTGTCAGACGATAATAAGCACTTGTGTGGAACAGATAGGTCTCTCCATCGATCACTTTGATTCCTTTTGCTGCAGAACCATCCTGCTCTGCATAGTACCAGTAGTTACTAACCTGAAACCATCCTGTCTGCATAATTCCTGAATTATCAAAGTAATACCTCTGGCCATCAATGGTCTGCCAGCCTTTTAGGATTCCGCTCTTCGTATTGATGTAACTCTTCTTTCCATTGCTGAGCATAGCCCAGTTATTTACAGTACCATCATATCCTTCATAAGTTAATTCAAAGCATTCTGTATGATCAGCTGCTGGGGCAAAATATCTCCACTCATTATCAATCTTTACCCAGCCTGTTGTCAGTCGATAATTATTATCAAAATAATAGGTATGTTCTCCGATTTTCTGAGCATCTTTGACCATGCAGCCATTTGCATCCGCATAGTACCAGTAAGTTCCATCCCAGTACCATCCGATTACCGCACTGCAGTCGTCCTGGAAATAATAACGCTGCCCATCGAATGTCTGCCAGCCTGTCAGGCGATAATAAGCACTTGTATGGAAACCATAGACTTTTTCGTCAATGATTTTAACTCCTTTTGCCAAAGTACCGATTAATTCTCCTTCCGGTTCCGCATAGTAATAGTATCTTCCGTCCTGGAACAGACCTGTTTTCATAAATCCTGTACTATCAAAATAGTAGCGCTGGCCATTAATTGTCTGCCAGCCTGTCAGCACCTGATATCTCGCATTTACATAGCTTCTTCGTCCATCTTTTAAGACCAGCCAGCCGCCAATTTCACCATCATAAGCAATTGCACAACATTTCTCCGGTTCTTCTGCTACCGAGTCAAAGAAGTACATTTGATTGTTAATATTTTTCCAGCCTGTACTTAAATGATAGCTATTATCAAAGTAATATTGTTTACCTCCAATGGTCGTAAGGCCTTTTGCCATACAACCATTTGCATCTGCGTAGTACCAGTAATCGCCTTCCTGATACCAGCCTGTTACCGCTTTTCCATCAGCTTCATTAAAGAAGTAACGCTGTCCATTTACGGTCTGCCAGCCTGTCAAACGATAGTACTGGCTTGCATGGAACAGATAGGTCGTACCATCCACCACTGTCAGACCTTTGGCTACTATTCCGTCTGCATCCGCATAATACCAGTAATTGCCGACCTGAAATTCTCCGGTTACTCTAAGACCATTTGCGTCCAGATAATATCTCTGGCCGTTAATCGTCTGCCAGCCTGTTGTCAGGCGATAATTGCTGTCAAAATAATAGGTATATTCTCCGATTACCTTTTCGCCTTTCGCCATGCGGCCATTTTCATCCGCATAGTAGCAATAATTTCCTTCTTGATACCAGCCCGTTACTGCGCTGCAGTCATCCTGAAAATAATATCTCTCTCCATCTAATGTCTGCCAGCCTGTCAGACGATAATAAGAACTTGTATGGAAGCCATAGATCTTTCCATCAATGGTTCTTACACCTTTTACTACATTTCCGATTGGTGAAGTATTGGTCGCGGTTTCTGCTGTTTCTCCATAATAGTAATATCTGCCGTCCTGGAACAATCCAGTATCAACAAAGCCATCACTATTGAAGTGATAACGATACCCCTGAATGGTTCTCCATCCAGTCAATGCTCCACTGGCTGCATCGATATAGGCTCTTCGACCATCTTCCAGATTGACCCAACCAGTTGTTCCATCCATGGAGATTTCATAGCATTTTTCGTAATCTTCATCTACATTGAAATACCGGAAAACACCATCAATTTTCTTCCATCCGGAACTCAAATGATAAGCTGAATCAAAATAATATTTTTTATCTCCAATTGCTGCTACACCTATAGCCATTCTGCCATTTTCATCAGCGTAGTACCAGTAGCTTCCATCCTGATACCAGCCTTTTACTGCAAAACCATTTTCATCAAAATAATATCGATAGCCGGAAATTGTCAGCCATGTATTTTTTACCAAAGTTGTTTTATTTGAAAAATAGCTGATATCTCCGTTTTCTAGAATATACAGATATCCATCTGCAGATTCGTATGAAATTTCGCAGAAATCACCTGTCGCATCAAAATATCTCCATACATTACCAACTTTGATCCAGCCTGTTTGGAGGACACCGTTGGCATTGGCATAATATTTCTGACCTTCATACTCGATATAGCCTGTTACCAAATTATCGTCACGATAAATATAGAATTTTCCATCTATTTCATAGATTCCCGTTTTTGTATCTTCTGACTCAGGCAATACAACCTTAAAGCCATTGTCTACTGCCCACTGATAAACATAGTCCTTTTTTTCAACATAAATGGTAATGTCTAAATTCTCATAAACTTTTTCATCCAAATCACCCTTTGAAAATGCATAATCTCCAATGTTTTCAACGGTAGTTGGCAGTTCAATTTTTTCTAAACTGATACAATTAAAAAAAGCAAATTCATCCAGACTAGTAACTCCACTTGGAATCGTCACTTCTTTCAAATTGTCGCAGTCTGAGAATGCATGATAGTCAATCGTCTTTATACTCTCTGGTAAAATAATACTTGTTAAACTATCACATTCCCACAATACTCCATTCTGCATTGCAGTAATGCCTTCTGGAATGTTGATTTGTTCTAATGCTGTACACTCTCCAAATGCAAACGAACCCAGATTCTCCATTTCCTCTGGCAGTTTTACTTCTTTCAAACTTTTGCACTGACGGAATGCTGCATTTTCAATATTCGTAACATTTTCCGGAATATTGATTGTAGTCATATTAGTACAACCATAAAAAGCACAAAAGCCAATAGCAGTAATGCTTTCCGGTAAAATTACGGATGCAATTTCCGTACAATCCCTAAACGCATCCTCTCCAATTGCGGTTACTGTATATCCGTCTATTTCACTTGGAATTTCCAACTCCGAAGGAATGTCCCCTACATATGCACTAATGCTTGCTGTTCCATCTTCAAGTAATTCATAGGTAAAACCAGATGTTTCTTCCTCTTTTTCTGAATATACGTACTTTTCTTCACTTAATACTGGCCCATTTGTAAATGCCACACCATTTGTAGATACCACATTTTCTACAGGATGTGATGTTGCAAAGCTCATTTCGGAAACAACAGTATCAGAACCAATCAATAACCAGTCTTCATTTTCATAACCAGATACTGCACCTGTTCCACCTGCCGGATCATTCCATGTGGCATCAACTCCGTACCACTTGCCATCTAACTGGATATTGTTCCACATATGTGCTTCGCCAGTTCCGTCCACACTGTTCTTAGCCATGCCACTGACAAGTACGCAAGGAATTTCTTCCTTATCACACAATACCTTCATTGCTCTGGCATACCCTTCACATACAGGTCCTGCAGTTCCTGTACGTCCTTCTAATGCACTCACACATTCTCTGCAATCATTTCCGATATCATCAAGGTCATCGCTTGTATTGTATTCATTTGATTTTGTCAAAATATCATTAAAATATCTGATTTTTTCGTAATCGCTCAGTTCGGAAACCACGTTTAGAATCTCTTCACATGCGGAATTCACGTCTGCAATGCCATCTTCAATTGCAGATTGGCTCTGATAACCAGTTGCTCTGATGTCAAATGATTCTCCGTTCACAGTTCCTTTCAGAACCATCAATAAGGTAACTGTATATTCTGCACTAACAGAAGTATCTGTAGTTTTCGGCGAAGAATATTGATAACCTAAACTATAGCCAATTGCAGTTTCTCCAGACAACCAGAATACTTCCGGATGATCTCTGTCAAATGCATCTCTGGCTGCAATGATATAAGGATTGTAATTTTCAACAATCTCATTAGCACATGCATTTACCGCTGCCTCAACTTCACTCTTCACAACTGATTCATCAGCTGCGTTAGAAAGCTCTACCTCTACTTTTTCAGTTATTTCTGCAACTGTAAGATTATAATCTCCATTCAAATAACTATCATCAATCAGATAATCAGCTGTACCGTCATTATCGGATGCCTCTACTAAAGTATCATAAAAGCTTCGAATATCTGACGCATCGGTCAACTCCAAACGATCGATCCAAGCTGTCTCATTACTGCTTTTTAAAGAAATCTGACCATCTGACAAACTGTACATTCCTATTGCTGTCGCTGATGTTTCAACTTCTGAAACCAGATAGTAGACATCTTCCATTTGAACTTCTATGATTTCTTTCTGTTCAGCATCATGCTCTGGTGATTTTTCCGTTTCATCTGATTCCTCAGTTTCATCAATTACAGTGTCTTCCTCCTGCTCAGATCCTTCCCCTGTTTCGATTTCTTCTATCTTCTCAGTTTCTTCCACAGATTCTTCTGTTACTTCTGTGGTTGTTTCTGTAACATCGCTTGCTGCATATGCAGAAAGGTCTGAGGATAATATTGTGATTGCTAATGCAATTGATAAAAATCTGGTAAATAATCGTCTTTTCATCTTTCTCGCCTCGAATGAACATAATTTAACAGTAAGCGATGAATTACCTACCGTTCCAATTCTTCATAATCATATGAGATAATCTAAACACATGAAGTATATATCCGGATTTTGATATTGAGTTAAAGCGTTTTGCTATAACCACACCCCTTGATCTAGAGTATTTTACTT